>CAZDRT010000047.1:0-18877 GCA_964507815.1 uncultured Puniceicoccaceae bacterium | reverse complement strand
GGCCACCTGCCAGATCAGCTTCCGCAGGTACTCCTTCTCCCGCAGTCCGAACCACTTCTCCCCGTTCACCGTCCGGCTCATCAGGTGATAATAGGCCCGTACGCCTTCTCCCATTTTCAATCGCAACCGATGACGTCGCACCGTGCCCAAAGAGCCCCTGAAATTCCCCGTATTAGTGTTTGGCCGTTTCATGGAACCAAAATCAAAAAAATCCACCGATCCGTCAAGACATTTTGTAGTCTGGCACCAAAAAAAAATCCAGAAAAATTGGCACCGAAAAATTGCTTCCCAAACTGTCGATCAGACATGTCACCCGCTGCCGGGGGGAGCTTCTTTCCTGCGGCGGAGGTGCTGCGGTCCGTGGGAGTAAATGACGCCTCCGGCGACGAGCAGGAGGATGAAACTGTTGTAGGTGAAAATTTCCGGAGACATGACGATCACACGGCTGGTAAGGTTGATTGAAAAGTGGAACAGGATGACCGACAGGACACTCCTCCGGCTGTTGTTATAAACCCAAGTGAAAAGGATTGAGTAAATCAGGACGACGTAGAGGTAACCGGCGAGGAAAACAGGATCGTGGCCCGTTTCATAAAGAAACGAACCGGTGACCCATAGTAGCGGAAGATGCCAAGCCCACCAGATGAAGCCCAGGATCAGACTCGACCACAGGGCGGAGTAGCGGGCCTGCAGCCAGTCGAGGGCGTAGTCACGCCAGCCGAGTTCCTCGGAAAGGGGGCCGAAAAGAAACACGAAAACGAGGGTCGTGAAGAGCCAGCCTGGGTTGCGCATTATCTGCAGGAGCGGGCTAGCGTCGGGAAACCGCCCCACGAAAAGGAAGGTGAGCAACACAGTCGCGGGATAGAGCAGCAGGACCACTCCATACCAGGGCGGACGAATGCGTTTCGGGTCGAATACCCGGTTCCAATACTCGCGGATAATGGCGGAATCGCGCGTCCGGTACACCATGATAATACCTGCGACGGCGGGGCCGAACCCTCCGAGAACGACTATCAGACCCACCTCGAGGTTCTCGAACATGTCGGCACCGGTCAACGAGGCGAAAAACCAGCAGCCCCACGATATTCCAAAAGCAATGCCGATAAAGCTCCACGGAAACCGTGCGGTGAGCGGGGAGGTCGAGTTCATGAACGCGCTCTTTTCGGTGTTTGCAAAGAGCATAATTCCGTCCACCAAATGGGATGTCGAGCGGTTATTATGCTGAATGCAGCGCGCGGGAGACATTGCCGCGCCGACAAGACATTTTGTAGTCTGGCACCAAAAAAAAATTTTGCCGATATTCGCTCCACGCACCTGTGGTTACATCCCTATAGGTGGAACGCCGCTCTATCTTCTTGCCCTGACGGGGTCAGGCCGCTGATTCTGGTAGGGTCATTCCATGGAGGTGTTCAATCTGGTTCTTATCGACAGTCTCGGACTGATCGTCGTGACTGCCGCGCTCTTCGCGCTGGCGGGGCGGGTCATCCGGTTGCCCTCGATCATTGTTTATATCGCCGCCGGGCTTTCTCTCGGGCCGTTCACCGGCCTGCTCGAAGTCGATAAGTCGCTGGATCTGATCGCCCACGTGGGCATCGCCCTGCTGCTCTTTCTGGTCGGTTTGGAGCTGAGCCTCGATAAGATCCGCGATGTCGGTCGGGTGGCGGTCGCGGCCGGGATCGGGCAGGTCGTCTTCACCGCCCTGGGGGGATTCGGACTCTGCCTGCTGCTGGGCTTTTCGGTCATGGAGTCGGTCTTCCTGTCGGTGGCGCTGACTTTCAGCAGCACGGTGGTGGTGGTCAAGCTGCTCGACCAGATGGGCGATCTCGACGCGCTTTACGGGCGGATCGCGGTCGGTATTTTTCTGGTGCAGGATCTCGTGGTGATCGTCGCCCTGACCTTTCTCGCCGGTCTGGGCGAGGGCGAAGCACTTACCTTCGGGGGAGTTGCGGCGGGGCTGGGCAAGGCGTTCGGCGGGATGGCCGTGCTGCTGGTGGTGGTGCTGGTGGCTTCGCGGTTCCTGCTGCCGCGTCCCTTCGCCTGGGCGGCGCGCTCGCCGGACACCATTTTCATCTGGGCGCTCTTCTGGTGCTTTCTGGTGGTGGCGCTGGCGGACTGGTTCGCCCTGTCCCTGGAGATCGGTGCCTTTCTGGCCGGTCTGGCCCTGGCCCAACTCCCCTACAACGACGATCTGGGGCGCCGCCTGAAGCCGCTCATGAATTTTTTCGTGGCGGTCTTCTTTGTCACGCTCGGGGCCCGGATGGACCTGGGGGCGGCGGTCGGGATGGGCTGGACCGCCCTGGTCCTCTCGCTTTTCGTGATCATCGGCAATCCGTTCATCTTTTTTCTCATCATTTCCCGGATGGGCTACGGCGAGCGCACTTCCTTCCGCACGAGCGTGACGGTGGCGCAGATCAGCGAGTTTTCCTTCATCTTCGCCGCAGTCGGGGTGACTTCGGGCCTGATTGGTGAGGGAATTCTTTCCGTGGTGGCGGTCGTGGGCGTGGTGACGATCGCGACCTCGGCCTACATGATTCTCTACAGCGAGCCGCTGTACCGGTTCGTCCGGAGAGCGGGCCTGTTGAAGCCTTTCCGCGCGAAGCAGGAGACCGGGGGCGACGAGCGGGTCGGTCTGTCGGGGCACTTCATCGTGGTCGGCATGAACCCGCTCGGGCGGGCCATTGCCGCGCGCCTGCACGAGCGGGGGGAGGAGGTCGTCGCCGTCGATACGGACGAGCGCAAGTTGGCCGGTCTGCCCTGCCGGACGGTGATCGGCAACGTGGAGTACGAGGCGGTGCTCCTCGAGATCGGGCTCGCCCGGGCGAGGGTGGTGGTCTCCGCCCTGCAGATCGAGGACGCGAACCTGTTGCTGCTCCACCGGTGCAGGGAGGCGGGCGTGCGCTGCGTGGTACACGGGTTCGAGAACTCGGTGGTCGAGGAACTGGTGGATTTCGGGGTGGACTTCCTGATGACCCCGCGGATCGAGGGCGCCCTGCGGCAGCGGGAGATCCTCCGCGAGAAAGGAGTGTTGCCGTCGTGAACGGGCTGGCCGCTCTTTTGTTCGTGGCCGCCGTGGCCTTCGGGTTGGCGCGCTGGACGAGGGTTCCGGAGATCCCGTTGCTGGTCGCGGCCGGCTTCGGGTTGCGGCTGGCCGCCGACGGCAGCGGCCTCGATCTGCCGACCGGGACTCTTTTCAGCGCGGTCGAGCTGGGCCTGGCGATGCTCGTCTTCTCCGCCGGGATCGATTTGAGTCCGCGGCGGCTGCGCGGTCGGATCGGGCCGATCCTTTCGGTGGGCCTCTGGCAGTTTTCGGTCCTCGGGCTGGTGGGGGTCGGCCTGGCGTTGGCCCTGGGGTATGCCCCGCAGACCGCCCTCTATCTCGGCTGCGCGCTTTCGGCCAGCTCGACCCTCGTCGTGGTCCGCACGCTCCAGCGGCGGCAGCTGATGTTCGAACCCTTCGGGCGGCTGGTCCTCGGCGTCCTCCTGCTCCAGGATGTGTTGATCGTCGGACTTCTGGTCGTGCTCGAAAACCTCGACGCCGGGATGGCGGGCCTTCTCCTCGCGTGCGGACGGGCCGCCCTTCTCGGCGCGTTCGCCCTGGGGCTCCACCGCTTCGTGGTGCCCTTCGTCGCCCGGCGTTTGCATTTGGACGACGAGGAGCGGCTGCTTTTCGCCCTCGGGACCTTGTTCCTTTTCATTTACCTCGCCGTGTGGTTGCACCTTCCTTTTGTGGTCGGCGGCTTTCTCGCCGGGTTCGCGCTTTCGGCGTTTCCCATGAACGGCCTCATCCGGGGCATGCTCGGGTCGCTCTCCAGTTTCTTCCTCGCGCTGTTTTTTATCGGGATCGGTTTCTTCTGCACTCTACCTTCGGCGTTGTTGTGGATCCACGCGCTGTTGTTCGCCGTCGTGCTGGTGTTGGTGACGGTGGTGCTGGTCTCCTGGCTCGCTGAGCGTCACGGCTTGTCCGCGCGGGACGCCCTCGAATCGGGGGTATTGCTCTCGCAGACCAGCGAATTTTCGCTGCTCGTTCTTCTGGCCGGTCTCGGGGCGGGTCTGATCGGGGAGGAGGTGTTTTCCATGTTCGTGCTTCTCACCGTCGCGACGATGGCCCTGACGCCGTTTCTCGCGCGCGAGCGGGTCGTCCGGCGGTTGATGAAGCTGCACCCGCGCGCCCGGCGGGGAACCGCCGGGGCGGTGGACGTGAGCGGGCACGCCGTCCTGATCGGCTACGACCAGACCGGTCCGACCATGGAGCGGCTGTTGCGGCGGGCGGGGGTGCCCGTCGTCGTTGTGGACGAGGACCCGGCGGTCATCCGCAGGTTGGCGGAGGAGGGGGTCTCTTTTGTGGAGGGAAACGCCGGATCGCCGGAGGTCCTCGGGCGGGCCAATCTGCGCGAAGCGAAAATCGTTCTGGCCGGGTTGACCCGACGGCGGGGGTTGCGGGAGTTGCTCGAACAGACCCGGCTTACGGACACCCTCGTCCTGATCCGGGCCTTCGAGCCGGAGGAGCGGCTCCTCGCCGGCCAGTACGAGGGCGTTGTGGTCGTCGATACGGTCGAGGCGACCGTGCGGGCCTTCGAGCGTTGGATGGAGAGGGGGCTTTGACGCGGAATCAGACCGTTCGCGAGTAGCGGCCTTCGCCGGTACGCAGGTCGGCGTCGAAGCACATGGCGATGTTGCGCAGGAAAAGGCGCCCGGCTTCGGTGACGCGGAGGCGGCGGCCGTCGTCCTCGAGGAGGCCGTCGGCGGACAGCTCGTCCAGACCCCCGGCACCGTCGGCGAAGAATTGGTCGAAGTCGATGCCCCATCGGCGCCCGAATGTTTCGCGGTCGATCTCGAGGTCGCACATCATGCGGTGGATGGCGTCGCGCCGGATCTTGTCTTCCGGCGAGACGAGGCAGCCTTTTTCCACGGGCAGTTCGCCCCTGTCGAGGGCGTGACGGTAGGTCTCGAGATTCTTGTGGTTCTGGCGATAGCTGTCCTCGGTTTGCGAGATGGAGGAGATGCCGAAGGCGGCGATCTCGAGTCCGGCCCGCGTGCTGTAGCCCTGGAAGTTGCGCTGGAGGGTTTTCGCCTCCTGGGCGGCGACCAGCTCGTCGCCGGGCTTTGCGAAATGGTCCATGCCGATATAGCGGTAGCCCCGCGAGGGCAGGAAACGGACGATGAACCGGAGCATTTCGACTTTCTCGGCGGGGGTGGGCAGTCCCGCCTTCTCCAGCATTTTCTGGGCCGGTTTCATCCAGGGGACGTGGGCGTAGTTGAAGATGGCGAATCGGTCGGGGTCGAGGGTGAGAACGGTTTCGAGGGTCTTTTCGAAGGAATCGACGGTTTGCCCGGGCAGGCCGTAGATGAGGTCGATGTTCACCGAATCGTAGCCGTGTTTCCGCAGCCATTCCATGGTCCGCACGTTGGTTTCCTGGGGCTGGATGCGGTGGATGGCTTTCTGGACCCCGGGATCGACGTCCTGGATCCCGAATGAGGCCCTCCGCACGCCGAAGGAGGCGAAGGCGGCCACCTGCTCCTCGGAAAGGTGGGACGGGGCCAGCTCGACCGAGCACTCGGCGTCCGCCGCGAAGGGAAAGCGGCTCCGGATGGAGCGCCCGAGGGCTTCGATCTCCGGGGCGGGGAAGAAGTTGGGAGTGCCGCCCCCGAAGTGGAGCTGCCGCACCTCGCGGCCCGGTCGGATCAGGTTCGCGAAGGCGTCCATCTCCGCGTCGAGCAGGGACCGGTAGTCGCCGACCCGCCCGTGGTCTTTGGTAATGATGGTGTTGCACCCGCAGAACCAGCAGAGGGTCTCGCAGAACGGAAGGTGGAAATAGAGGGACAGCGGACTGTCGGATTCCCGGGTGGGAGCCAGGAGCGGCTCCGGATCGTCCACCGGCTCGAAATGGACGGCCGTCGGGTACGAGGTGTATCGCGGACCCGGGCGGTTGTATTTGGCGATCAGCTCGGCGGGGATGTCCATGGCCGGGTGAGAAGGGGAACGGTTTGGGAGATGCGCCTCCGCGGCGCTCAGACTTCGTAATCGACGACCGCCCGGTCCGTGGTCACCGCGCCGACAAGGGTTTTGACCTTCTCGTGCTCGGGGTGGACTTGGTAAGCGGCCAGATCCTCCCGGGTGTCGAAGTCGGTGACGAGGGCCATCTCGAAAGCAGCCGGAGAGCCGTTGAAGTCGCGCCCCACTTCGATTGCCCGCAGTTCGGGGATGGCATCCCGAAGGGCGAGCAGGGCGGATTCCACGCGGTCCATGTTCCCGGCCTTCGTGCGGCCGTCGCCGTCGTCGGCGAATTTCCAAAAAACAATGTGTCGGATCATACTTTTGAGTACAATCGGAAACCCGCTTGGGCGCAACGGTGAATGCGGAGAGATCTCAATCGACCGCCAGACCTTTCAAGTAATCGAAGCTCGCGGCGATGGAATCGAAGGGATCGCCCGGGCAGGTGTCCTGCTCGACGATGAACCATTCGCATCCTGAATCCTCGGCGGCCCGGATGATGCCGGGGATGTCGAGGTTGCCATTGCCGATTTCCGTGAACTCCGGTTTGGGCTCGTCGTTGACGCGGTAATCCTTGAGGTGGAGGAGGGGAAGGCGGTTGTTGAGGAAACGGCACCAGCCGACGGGATCGCCGCCGCCGAACTGCACCCAGTAGGTGTCGATTTCTCCCTGGAGATTCTTTTCGCCGGTTTCGGCGTAGATTCGTTCGAGGAGAAGACGACCGTCCAGCCGGCGGAATTCGTGGTGGTGGTTGTGGTAGGTAAGGACCTGCCCCGCGTCCGCAAGGACCTTGCCGGCCGCGTCGAGACCGGCGATCAGACCAGAGACCGATTCCTCGCTGGCCAAATCGACCCCCGCCGGAGCCGGATAGGCGGTGAAACGGGTTCCCAGCTTGTTCAGGCGCTCGACGACCTTTTGCGGTTCATTCAGGATCAGATTGCTTTTTTCGTGAGTGGCACAGATGGTCAGTCCGTTCCCGGCGCAGATTTCGACCATGTCCTCCTCCGGAACCACGGAGAAATCGACCGCGCTGATCTGCACGGCCTGATAGCCGATCTCAGCGACCTTGCGGCAGGTCTCGCGGAAATCCTCGAGCGTGTTCGTGTGGTCGCGCAGCGTGAAAAATTGGATGGCGATTTGGGATGTTTTCATGGTGTTCGGTTTATGTTTGGTAGGTGATTGTTGGGGACCGGGGGCGGGACGCCTCACGGGTTCCGGTCGTCGGCGGTTTTCTGGGCGAGCATGGAAAGCTCGGCGGCCTTGAAGGCGTGGGCCTGGGTCATGGCCTTTTCGGTGCGGTTGAGGCAGTCGGGGATCAACTCCCCGAAAAAGGGGAAACCAACCTTGCCGGCGCACTCGATTTCGGTCTCGGTCTCGTCATTGACCAGGAGGATACGGTTGCCACCGCCTTCCCGGCAGACATCGATGTACTTGCGCAGCTCCATGTAGCCTTTTTCGCCGAGGATGAAGGTGCGGCCATCGCCCCAGACGCGGGACTTCGCCGGGTTGAACCAGTCCATCCTGCAGTAGGCGGAGGCCCCGGTGTCGAGCCGGAGGTTCGCCTCGCCGAAATCCTCGAGCCCGGGGGTGTCCGGATTGGCGAAATTCTCGACCCGCGCCGCAAGGACCTCTCCGTCGGTCGCACCCGAGTATTCGAGGAACTGCTCGAACTGGTGGGATCCAATGTCGGTGATGATTCCGCCGTAAGCCTCCTTGTCGAAAAACCAGTCCGGCCGGGTTTGTTTGGCCAGATTGTGCGGAGCGAGGTTCAGGATTTGCAGGACCCGGCCGATCACCCCGTCGCGGATGAGGGTGCCCGCGTGCCAGGCCGCCTCGTTCTGGAGACGCTCCGAGTAGCAGACCATATATTTCCGGCCGGTCGCATCGACCCGCTTACGCGCCTCCGCCAGTTGCTCCAGGGTGGTGAACGGGGATTTGTCGGTGAAGTAGTCCTTTCCGGCGTCCATTACCCGGAATCCGACCTCCGCCCGGCGGTTGGGAACGGCGGCGGAGGTCACCAGCCGCACCTCGGGATCGTCGAGGATGTCCTCGAAGCGGGTCGCGATCCGGGCTCCGCCTTCGATCAGGTCTTTCAGAGGCCCGAGCTTCGACTCGTGCTCCGCGAAGACCCACTTGCAGGTTCCGCCGGCATTGGCGAGACCGCGGGTCTGGCCGTAGATGTGGCCGTGGTCGAAGTGGCTGGCCGCGAAGATAAATTCCCCGGGGCCGACAACCTTTTCGGAGGGGGACTCCGGCGCGTAGTTCATTCCGTCTTTGGACATAATTGGTTCAGAAGCTCTGGTTGAAATCACCCTTGTCCTCCACTTCGCGGGTCTTCTTCACGAAAGTCGAGGTCTCTATCTTTTTTTTTAGTTCGGCGGCGTAAACGGCGCTGTCCATCGGGAGATCGACCGGTTGGCCGGTGAATTCCGAAAGCAACATGGCGTTCGCCAATTCGACCGAGTGAATGCCCTCCACGGCGGGGGCCAGCAGTTCCCCGGTTCCCCGGATGGCACCGACGAAGTTTTTCAGGATACCGACGTGCTGTTCGCCCTTTCCGGCGGCGGGAATCCGGACGTCCCACGCCCCCGGCTTGGCGAAGCGCCCCTCGGACTCGCGCAGAAACCGGTCCGCCGGAACCTCGTTCCGCTCGTAGCGCAGATCGTCGCCGCCTCCTATCTCGAGCCGCCCCCGGTCTCCGACGATTTCGAGACGGTTCACGCCCGGGGCTTCGCCGGTCGTCGTGACAAAGACCCCCTGCACCCCCGACTCGTATTCGAGCAGGGCGGTCACCGAGTCCTCGACCTCCACGTCGTGGAACCGGCCGATCTGGCAGCGGGCGGTGACCCGGGCGGGCATCCCGAACATCCACTGCCAGAGATCGAGCTGGTGGGGACACTGGTTGAGGAGCACGCCGCCGCCCTCGCCGCCCCAGGTCGCCCGCCAGCCGCCGGACTGGTAGTAGGCCTCGGTGCGGAACCAATCGGTGATCACCCAGTTCAGGCGGCGGATCGTTCCCAGTTCGCCGGAGCGGATCAGCTCGCGGGCCTTGCGGTAGCGGGGATCCGTCCGCTGGTTGAACATCGCCGCGAAAATCTGTTTCGAATCGCCGGGGTAGGCCGCGATCAACTTCTCGCAGTCCTCTTTGTGGACCGAAATCGGTTTCTCGACCAGGACGTGAAGGCCCTTCCCAAGCGCCTCGGCCCCGAGCGTGGTGTGCGAATAGTGGGGGGTGGCGATCAACACCGCGTCCACTCCGGACTCCCGCATCAGCTCCGAGCCGTCCTCGTAGCAGGCGACCCCGGGGAACGCCTCGCGAAGGGAGGCTTCCCGGTCGGCTACCGCGGCCAGAGCGAGCCCGGGCACTTTCCCGTCGAGGATGGACCGGGCATGGTTCGCCCCCATGGATCCCACCCCGATGATTCCGATGCGAATATCGCCTTCTGATTTCATGAGCGGGAGAATAGCTTTCCCGGCTTGGTAGAGGCAATGGATTTTCGGAAATGAATTTGCACTATTCGGTTGTTTTCGTTGTCATCGGAACGAAATGGGACATGCCGCTGCGAACTGGAAGGTTTTGAACTGTCGTTCGCGACCTTTCCCGGGACTTGTCCCTATACAACGATCCTGACAACTGCCTGGCCGGGGAGCGCCTACAGGCCATACTACACCTTCTATCGACCGAACCCGATCGGATCGACAACCGTCGCGGTGATCGCCTGATCGCCTTGATCGTGGAACAAATCCGGAGCAATCCCGCCGCCACATATTCGGTTTCTGAAATGGCCGATGGCTGCGGACTTTCCGTTTGGCGGGTTAAGCTTGACGCAACCGCCACACTCTAGTTCAGTCCGGTGTTTCGACTAGGAGAGGTGGCAGAGTGGTCGAATGCGCTGGTTTGCTAAACCGGTGAACCGCCAAAAGCGGTTCCGTGGGTTCGAATCCCATCCTCTCCGCCATTCTACGCTGAGCGAAGCGAGGCGAAGAATGGCGCCCTCCGTAGCTCGAAGAGCGTAGGACGGGCCGAACCTGCCAAAAGGTTTCGAATGCTCAGCTACGAATGGCAAGCCAGTGGCCATCGCGAAGCGATCATCCAACATACCAGGATTCGGACCGAAGGTTCGTACCGAGGCGAAGCCGACACGAGCAAGTGCCAATCCCTCCTCCTCCGTCATTCGCTTTTTGGCCTCCTACTCGGGAGGTGTGCTGTTCCGCAATGCGAACCGATGAAAAATGAACGGTTATAATTGTAGAAAGGCCGATAAGTGGCTAAATATGATCGCTTATGGAGTTGATGACACATAGGGACGTTCTGCGCGATCTGGCTCGAAAGGCCAGGGAGGAGCGGTTGCGGCGTAACATCACCCAGAGGGAGCTCGCGGGCCGCGCCCAGGTGGGAGAGGTCACGGTGCGGCGGCTGGAAAGCGGTCAGGGTGTTTCCCTAGTTAATTTCCTTCGGATCGCCAGTGTCCTCGGGTGTCTTCCGAGTGCGGAAGGAATGATGCCCCGGAGGGAGCCGAGAAGTTTGGAGGAAGCTAAGGCGGTTGTCCGTAGCCGTGCGCGAAAGAGGACCGCTTGAGCGATGAAGAAACGAATTGAAAGAGCGATCAGGTCTTTCACCTCGGGGATTTTGCCCTTGGCAGCAAGATTTACGCCCACGAAATCGCCGAACGGCTGAACGGCCGAATTCATCTCGTGAAAGGAAATCATGAGAAAGTGGCTCTCTCCGAATCGGTCCGCGGTCGTTTCGAGTCGATCTCCGATTACCGGGAAGAGTCGTTGAACGGGCACATTTTCATTCTGTTTCATTATCCACTTCACGAATGGAACCGATGCCACCGGGGTTCGTTCATGCTCCACGGTCACACCCATAAAAACGACGATTACGATCCCCGGTTTCGCAGGATTAACGTTGGGACTATGAACTGCGGCTACGCTCCCGTCCCGATCGAGGAGGTTGTGACCGATCTACTGAGTCGGGAAGCCTACCCGCATCATCACAGAACCCACACGAGTCAGTAAATCGGGTATGGCTGACAAAACTTCCCTTTTTGCATGGCATTTCCGGTTAAATGTCATCTTTATCTGACATATGCACATTTACGAAATCGCAGAATTGATTCGATCAGAACGCAAAAAGAAGGGGTGGACCCAGGCCGAACTCGGCCGTCGATCCGGGATTTCCCGGCAGTTGGTCTCGGAATTCGAGAACGGCAATCTGGACGAAATCGGCTTCAAAAAGATGGGCCGGATGTGTGTGGATCTTAAACTGGAGATTACCGTCGCCCCGATTGACCCGGGCCGCCATGCCGAGGTCGAGGCAATCGGCGACTTTTGCAGCACCGTTCCGATGCCGCAGGTAGTCGGGCACACCGCTTCGCCCTCGGGTGTGAGACAGAAGGGGAAGAGTTACTGCATTGACGGTGCCCAGACCTGCTACGCATTGATCGAGAAAGATGGCGCGATCGTCATGCGGGAGGCCTGAGAGAGGGATTATTTCTTTACGGTAGAGAACTAATCCCCCGGATCTACCCTCGCAATAGCCCATCCAGTAAATTCCGGGCGTTCAACGCATCGAGAAGCGCGACCAGGTGGTGCAGGCCGACCTGGCCGGTGCTCTCGAAAACCCGCAAGGTGGCGAGAGCGACCCCGGACTCGTCCGCGAGGGCTTCCTGCGTCAGTCCTTCCGGGAGGCAGCTGGCGACGACCGCTTGGATTTGTGTAATGCTTGGTTCGTGGGCTGAGACTATGGGATATCACCGACTGCCCAGAATTTCCATTGCAATGTAGGCCCGGTATTCGCGAACCTGCTCGGGTTGAGGTTCTCCTGCAGAAAGTCCGCCCAAATTTCACCGTCGCCCATTCGACCCGAATCAATTTGGAAACCTCCTCTTGAAAAAGGAGAGCGGGGTTAGTCGAAAGCTGAGGGCTGCTTTCTTTTTTCCTCGATTGACGGTCATCCGAACCCTCGCAGTCAAAAGTTGTCGTTCCCGGATGAATACGGGGAGCGGAAGCTGCTGGATTTCCGGGATCACCGCAAGCAGAGCCAGAGCTGTTCTCCCGGACCGGTCCCTGGCGAGCCGCCACAGAGCCTGCCAAGTAGGAATCACCAGGCCGAGTTTCCCCTTTATTCCCACCAAGGCGAATTCGCCCCCGGTCGTTTGCACGGTAACGCGACCTTTAAAAGAGAGAGCCACGGGTGCTCAGGAATTGTCGGTCGTTCGAATCCGAAGGGTCCCGTTGATCTTCCACTTGGCGTGCTCGGCATTGTCGCCGGTGCCGCTGGGAACTTCCACTTCGAGATTTTCGAATGCGTAGGTGATCTCCGCATTTCGACCGGTGAGTTTATCGTAGAGGCCGATTGCCAGTTCGGGCCACGTGGTGGTGTGTTCTGTTTTTTCGTTTGCCTTGGGTGGAAGAGAACGGGGGATTGGCGGGTATTCAAACGGGAAAGGCGATTCCTTTGTGCCGAGGGGTGTGAGCATTTTGGGTACTATCAATTTTCGTAGGGCTGCGTGCTTGCGCGCATGCCGCCTCCTCAGGTTCCGAATTGGCACCGCGGGAACCGGAAATTCCGGATTAAACATTCCGGCCGGTTCGCGGCCACCGCGCGGGGCCCTACAAGCGTAGGATTCGGATTGATTCGTCGATTCGGAATGTGGTAGGGCCGCCGCTTGCGGCGTGCCGTTTTTGTAGTGCCGCTCTGGGAATCCCTAAAAAACAAACTTTGCAAAAAACCGAACTTTTCTCGCCTGGCATTGCATTGTGCATTGACCCGGGATCCGTCCGACTCTGGGAAAGTAGCCCGGAATCGCTTTCTCGGCCTCTTTCGGGCTGCCGAAAGGGTTCCTCGCGAGGGTTGGTATGGATTGTGCGCCCCCTGTGAGCGATGGACGAAAATAAATCAGCCTACGAAGAAAAGGTCCGCGCCCAGTTGAAGGAACGGCGCGCGGAGATTGAGAAACTGAAAGCGCGGATGGACCAGAAGAAGGCCGATGCCAAGATCGAGTACCAGCGGCGTTTGCAGGATCTGGAGAGCCAGCGGTCCTCCCTGGAGTCGAAGCTCGACGAGCTTTCCGAAGCGTCGGGGTCGGCTCTCGAGGAGTTGAAATCCGGTATTGCGGACGCGTGGGATCGTTTCAGCGATTCCGTGGAAAACGCCCGCCGCGATGGGGCGAATTGAAACAGTCGCCGTGGCGATGGACCGGGAGGTCGATGGTATCTGTGATGTGGACAACATGGAGGTGAAAATCATCGCCGATGACGATCCCGCCTGCGCCCTCGACCTGTACGATTTTATCGCCAGTGAAACTATTCGGCACGGGGGCGAGGCCCTCGGCCTCGAAGGCTCCGCCGTTCCCGGCGAGGAGGGTGTCGCCGCCACCGTGCGGTTTTAACGGCCCGACGGTTGAAAAGCTCCTTATGAAGACATCCGATGTCGATATTCCGCATCCCGACAAGGTGCTGTTTCCGGATTGCGAGATGACGAAACGCGAATTGGCGGAATACTACGAAAAGGCGGCCGACTGGATCCTCCCCTACATCAGGGACCGTCCGCTGACCTTGCGTTGCTATCCCGACGGCATTCACGAAGAAGGGTTTTTCAACAAGAACGCACCCGGTCATTTCCCGGACTTCATCCGGCGCATCGAGGTTCCGGCGCGCGGGGAGGGGAGGGAGACCGTCGTGATGTCGAGTGCGGACAAAGCGGCCGACCTCGTTTACTTCGCGGGGCAGAATACGGTCGAAATCCACGCCGCGCTTTCGACCGCCGACCATCTGGAAGAGCCGGATCAAATCATCATCGACTTCGATCCCTCCGACGGCGATTTCGAGAAAGTGCGCGACGCCGCACTCGCATTCGGGAACCTGCTGGATTCCCTCGAGATTCATGCGTTCTGGAAGACGACGGGTTCGCGGGGCCTGCACGCCCATCTGCCGCTCCGGCCCGACACCGGGTTTGAATCCGCCAAAGAACGCGCGGGAAAGCTGGCGCGACGTTTGGTTGAGGCCGAGCCGGAGCTGGCCACCCTCGAAGTGCGGAAGGAGAAACGGGGCGACAAAGTATTCATCGATGTTCTCCGCAATGCCTACGGGCAGACCGCCGTGGTCCCGTATTCGGTGCGGGCCCGCTCCGGCGCACCCGTGGCCGCGCCGATCCGCTTCGACGAGATCGGACAACGGTCGTGCCAACCGGACGCCTACACCGTGGAGAATGTCTTCCGGCGTCTGGGGCAGATCGAGGATCCCTGGGCGGACCTGTGGTTGCGGCCGTGAGGCCGGACGAAAGCGATTGAGTTATGGAAATCAATGACGAAACCATTTGGCACACCCTGCGCTTCGGTGACTGTGTCGAGCGTCTGAGCGGGGCGGAGGATGGCTTGGACAAAAAGGACGCCCGGGAACGATTGGAGAAGTTCGGCCCCAACAAGCTTCCGGAAAAAAAGAGGGACAGCGTTTTCGTCGTCGCCCTGCGGCAGTTTCAGGATCCGCTTATTTACGTGTTGTTGATTGCCGGGATCGTCTCCGTGGCCTTGGAGCACTGGAGCGACGCCCTTTTCATTTTCGCCGTTCTCGCTTTCAATTCCACCCTCGGTACCATTCAGGAATACAAGGCGCAGATTAGCGCGGAGTCGCTTCAGGATGTCATTGAAAAAAAGGCGACTGTGATCCGGGAGGGGAAGCGACGGGAGATCGACGCCGAGGATCTTGTTCCCGGCGACATCGTCATCGTGACGGCGGGAAACGCCGTCCCCGCCGACATCCGCCTGCGGGAAAGCCGCGAATTGCGCGTCGATGAATCCCTGCTTACCGGAGAGTCGGAGCAGGTGGATAAAGACAGCGACGCCGATCTGGAAGAGGACACTCCGATCGGCGACCGGGTGAATATGCTGCACGCCGGAACCACGGTGACCGACGGGCGGGGCCAGGGCATCGTCTGCAAAACGGCCGAGCGCACGGAGGTCGGACAGATCGCCCAATCGCTGACCGAAGAGTCGGAGGATCCACCGCTCGTCCAGCGGATGCGTCAGCTGACCCGCCGTATTACGATCTTCATCGCCTTTGCGATCACGCTGCTGGCGATCTCCCAGATCACCACCGGCGCGACCTGGGCCGAAACCTTTGTCCTGGCCGTGGCGCTAGCGGTGTCGGCCATACCGGCCGGTCTTCCCGTGGCGGTGACGGTGGCCCTCTCCGTTGCTTCGCACCGGATGGCCAAGCAACAGGTGATCGTGCGCAAGCTTCCCGCCGTAGAGGGGCTGGGCTCCTGCACCGAAATCTGTAGCGACAAAACCGGCACACTCACGGAAAACCGCCTGACCGCGAAGCGGATCACCCTCCCGCAGGGCGCATCCTTCGGCCTGAGCGGGGAGGGGCTGGAGACCGAAGGCGGACTGGAGGCGCTCGACGACGATCTCAACCCGGACGACTTCAGAGAGCGGCTGGAAAGCGCGCTGCTGCCGGGAATTCTGGCCAATGAGGGTGACCTCGATTCGGAGGACGGGGAATGGAAGGTGCGGGGGGACACCGTGGATGTCGCCTTCCTCGTAGCCGGAGAGAAAATCGGCCTGGGGCGCGACCGCCTGTTGGAGGAGGACTATCCGCGGCTCGGCGAAATCCCCTACGCTTCCGAGAGAAAGTATGCCGCCTCCTTCCACCGGGACGGGGACGAGTTCCGGGTTTTCGTCAAAGGGGCCACCGAGACGGTTCTCGAATTCTGCGAAAGCGGGGAGGCCGATACGATTCGCGAAAAATCGGAAGCCCTCGCCGGGGACGGCTACCGCGTGATCGCGTTGGCCAGCGGGTCGGTCGGAGACGAGCAAAGTGCGCAGGACGCCGAGGAATCGAGCCTTCGGAACCTTCGCTTCGAGGCACTGGTCGGCTTGATCGACCCCCTGCGGTCGGAAGTACCGGAGGCCATCGATGCCTGCCACGGCGCGGGCGTCGGCGTACGGATGGTCACGGGCGATCATCCGAAAACCGCCCTGGCGATCGGCAGGCAGCTCGGCATGGCCGGAGATGAGGAAACCGCTGTGACGGGTACCGAGATCATGGAAACCCTGGGAGAGGACCGGGATTCGGAGAGCGACGCGAATCCGGAGGCCATTGAAAAGATCGATAACGGCCATGTCTTCGCACGAATCGAGCCGAAGCAGAAAACCCGGCTGGTGGAGCATCTCCAGGATCGGGGCGAATTCGTCGCCGTGACCGGGGACGGGGTCAATGACGCACCCGCGCTCAATGCGGCCCACATCAGTGTGGCCATGGGCAAAGGCGGAACCGACGTGGCGAGGCGGACCGCCCAGCTGATCCTCGGCGACGACAATTTCGCTTCCATCGTCAGAGGCATTAAAGAGGGGCGCATCGCCTACGACAATGTGCGGAAGGTGGTCTGGCTGCTGATCAGCAAACTCGTCGCCGAGATCATTCTCTTCGCCCTCGCGTTGGCTCTTGGTCTGCCGCTGCCTCTCTTCGCGGCCCAGCTCCTCTGGTTGAACCTGGTGACGAACGGCATCCAGGATGTGGCGCTGGCCTTCGAGGGCGGTGAACCCGGAGTCCTCAAACGCTCCCCCCGAAGACCGGACGAACAGATCTTCAACCGGCAGATGATCAAACAAGTCGGCATCATCGGGACTTGGATGGGCCTCGTCGCCTTCGGTGTGTTCTATTACCTGATCGAGGTCGTCAACATGGATACGGCGGAGGCCCGCAACCTGTTGCTCCTCCTCATGGTCTTGTTCGAGAACGGGCACGTTTTCAACTGCCGCTCCGAGGATCGTTCGATTTTCCGGATTCCACTCTCCGCCAATTGGCTCCTGATCGCCACGGTGGTGATCGCCCAGGGCGTCCACATCGCCTCCATGTATACGCCCGGGCTCAGTGGCGTCCTCGGCACCCAGCCGGTCTCCTTCCAATCCTGGCTGGCCCTTCTGGGTGTGGCGCTCAGCATCATCGTGGTTTCTGAGATATATAAATGGTTTCGCAAAAGGAGCTGAACTTACTGGCTGCTGAATCACGTCGGCTTGGCCTTGCTCCCGAAGCTCCAATGGCTTTGATCGACAAAACCTGCTTGCTCGCCGCCACCGGGGAAATGCCGAAGGTCGTGCTGCTGATCGGTGCCGTTTCCGCCGCCAGCTTACTCCTCAAACAGGCCTTCGAGCGACTCTCTCTCCCTCCGATCGTCGGCTACCTGCTGTTGGGGATGCTGGTCGCGTACCTGAACCGCGTGATACCGCTGTTCGATCCGGAGGGGCGGGGGGGCACGGTGCTGGCCTTTGTCAGCGCGGCCACCTGCCTCGGCACCGTTCTTTTCCTGCACTGGGCGTTGCGCCGCTGGGATGGCGGAAAGGAAGGCGATCCGACCACGGGGGATCATAGTGGTCGGACCGGCTTGCCGTCCGATCCCACGCGGTAGCCGCGGTGGTGTTGTAATCCGTGCTGCGGCTTATCCGCGCGAGGCGACCCGGCGACCGTCGGCAACAACCCGGCACTTCTGAGTAAGGCGGCAGAGCCAACCTTACTACTTTGCCGCCCTGGATTCGTTGCAGGGAAAATAGAACAAGCCCAGCGCAAGGCCCAAAAGCGGCTTTCACCCAATCCCATTCTGCAAACTTACCCCTCCAGACCTCTGCAGAATGCATGACCGAAGAGGAATCGATCCGTCGCTAAATTCGATTCCACATCTGAATACGAAACAGCGGTTATTTTGTAGGGCCTCGCGCTCGCGCGATGGCCGCGAAGCGGTCAGGAAATGTCGGATTCATGGCCCTGGGGCGAACCGTCGCAAAATTCGATTCCACATCCGAATACGAAACAACGATAAATCCGGACTTCGCTTTCGTGTAGGGCTGATATTTCGGCGAGCCGGTCACACTTTGAGAGGCAGTCGAGTCCGCTGGATGTGGACTTTGAATTGCCCACGACGACGGGCTGGCCTACATCGAGTTCAACCGTCTTGAGTACGACAAGGGATGACATTCCCGGGGAACGGGTTCAACCGGGTGTAACCGGATTCTCTCTTTGGCTTGACTTAGCCAAAATTATACCGCAACTTGGCTACATGAATGTCAAAACCGGAAAACTTCGTGATCAACTCAGTCACTACCTGAAACGGGTGCGGCAGACTGGAGATAGCATCATCGTTATGGATCGGAATAATCCGGTAGCCGAGATTCGGCCCTACCAGGATCCGCTGAAATCCGGGGCATTCGCTGATGTTTGGGCGAGCCGGTCACACTTTGAGAGGCAGTCGAGTCCGCTGGATGAGGATTTTGAATTGCCCACGCGACAAACGGCGGTCGTTAAGCATGGGAACCCCTTGGATCAATGAAGCCGCGTTTTTTGTTGGATACTTCGGTTTATTCCCAACCCATTCGGCCGCATCCGCTGCCAGGGTGCCAGAAAAGGTGGCAGAAGGCAGGAGATAGGCGGCTGGCCGTGCCGACGATCGCAATCGCCGAAATAGAATACGGCTTGTGTCTGAAAAATTCGGAAAAACTGTGGGCGGCCTATCGTTCGATTCTCAAGGGACGTTTGGAATCCTTTGAGTTTACCGCCTCGGTTGCGTCGGTTTTCGGCGAGATGAAATCGAGGCAAGCGCAAATCGGCAAACCCGTCGATGATTTCGATCTTGCCATTGCGGCGACAGCGGTGGCGCATGATCTGTCCCTCGCCACGCTCAACTTCCGGCATTTCAAACTCATCGAGGGGCTGGAATGGGAGGACTGGAAGGAGCCTTGATGGTCCGCCCCAGGTCTCGCGGAGAGAGGTCGAGGATGCCATTGGACGCGCAACCGCAAATACCGCGTTGATGCCATGATCGCCGGAACAGCCATCTCGGCCAGCGCACGCCTGGCCACTACCAACCAAGCCGACTTCGAAACCCTT
>CAZDRT010000046.1:8548-19183 GCA_964507815.1 uncultured Puniceicoccaceae bacterium | reverse complement strand
GGGGCCTGAAGGCCGCCGGCCACGGGAGGCCGGGATGTCAGTCTCCGGCGAGGTTTTCGAGGTGTGCGAGGGATTGGGGCACCCGCACCGGGGCCTGAAGGCCGCCGGCCACGGGAGGCCGGGATGTCAGTCTCCGGCGAGGTTTTCGAGGTGTGCGAGGGATTGGGGCATCCGCACCGGGGCCTGAAGGCCGCCGGCCACGGGAGGCCGGGATGTCAGTCTCCGGCGAGGTTTTCTAGGCGCGCAAGAAATTCGGCCACCCGGTCGCTGTATTTTTCGCGCTGGAGTTCGCGGAGACTACGAATCGCCTCCCGGTAGCGCTGTTCGGAAACCAGCAGGTTGGCGAGCCGGAGGGTGGCCTCGTAGCGGTGTGATTCGATCGCCGCCGCCCTCCGGTAGGCCAGAAGGGCCTCGGCGATGTCGCCCGCGCCGGCATGGTAGTCGCCCAGGGCCAGTTGCAGGAGTCCGTCCAGGGGGAAGCGGCCGGAATAGGAGGCGGCGGTTTCGGCGAGTTTTTTCGAAGGGTCGGTGTAGAGGCGGGCGGTCGCCATGGCGGCGTGGATGCGGTCCCGCTGCTCCGATTCGAGATCGCGCCCGAAAGCCGACCGGAGGCGGTCGGCGTAGCGGGCCGCCTGTTCCCATTGCCGCTGTTCGAGAAGAAGGGTGACCGGTTGAAACGCATCCGCGAAGTCGAGTTCGGAGGCGGGTAGATCGAGGAGCCGGCTGTAGGCGGCCAGCGCCTGTTCGGGGAGTCCGAGGCTGGTATAGACGTTTCCGAGCAGGAAAAGCGTTCCGGGAACGGGTTCGGCGAGGCGCGCGGCCACTTCGAGCGCGGCGGCGGTCCTTTCGAGATCCCCTTCGGCGAGGTAGTGGTTGGCGAGAAGTTTCCAGAGCTGCGGATCTTCGGCGTCGTCGGCCAGGAGTTTCCGGATCAATTCGGCGGCGGCGGCCGGGCGGCCGCTCTGCAGGAAGGCCTGGACCAGGCCGCGCCGGAGATCCCGGCTCCCGGGACGGTGGACGAGGGCGTTTTCGAAGGCGCGTGAAGCGGCGTTCCAAAGTCCGTCCTGGAGGTAGGCGTAGCCGAGGAGGCCGTAGCTCTGGTCGTCGCCCCCCCCGAGCCGGATCACCTCGATCCAGTGGGGAACCGACGCGGGATAATCCCCGGCGCGGACCTCGAGAAGGGCGAGGGATCGGTGCGCCCGGCGGAAATCGGGGAAAAGGGCGAGGGCGCGGTTGAGATTTTCCCGGGCCTCCCGGATCCGGCCTTCCTGGAGGAGAAGGTTTCCGAGGATGAAGTAGAGGGCGGGCGAGGTGGACTCGGAGAGTCGCTCCTCGACGACCGTGGCGGCCTCTCCGGGTTCGGCGGCGATCCGGGGGAGGATTTTCTCCCGGAGAAAGCGGCTTTCCTCCGGGGAGATTTGCGGTTCGACCGGGCTGAGAACGCCGTAGGTGCCCGCGAAACGTTCGCGGAAGCCGGGGTTGTCCCAGGAGTATTCCTCCGGGCGCAGATCGACCGGTTCCGCCCGGAGCAAGAGCGGGAGGGCGAGGAGGGCGATGGTGGCGAGACGTCGTTTCATCGGCGGCTGGATTCGATGATGAGGGGCCAGTTTCCTTCGACGGCGACCCGCTGTCCATTGATTTCCGGCGGCTCGAAACGGGCGCGGGCGGCCGACCGCCGGGCGGCTTCGATCAGTTCGGGGTGGGTGCTTTCGACGACGTCGAGCACCTCGACGGAGCCGTCCGGCAGGATGCGGATGGAGAAGATCACCTTCCCCCGGCCGAAACCGCGCCGGGCGAGGGCGACCGGAATCGACACCGGCGGCACGCTGAGCACCCGGGGGCCGCCTTCGAGGTCGTCGAAGGTAAAGCGGCGGATTTCGTCTCCCACGTCCAAATCCCCGGCCAGAGAATGGATGGCCGGGGTTGCGAAAAGGTCGGGATCGGGGCGCACGTCGAGGGCGACGGGCAGCGACCGCAGGGGCGGGTTCGGCGGAGGTGGGCGGAGATCCGGGCTCGCTTCGGCGGAGGCGGCGGGTTTCTCCACCGGTTCCGGTTCCGGCGGGGGAGGGGGCGGGATCTCGACCCTCTCGACCTGGCGGAGGGACCAACGCTCCTCCGCCGGATCGGGGGAAAGCATGCGGGACAGGGGCAGAAGAAGGAAAACCGTCAGCGTGAGCGCCGCCGCGCCGATGACGGCCAGGACCGTGTCGGCTCGATTTTTGCCCGGGTCAGCCATCGGTGGCCCGGGTCGCTATGCTGACCGATTCGGCGCCGGCCAGGTTCAACTCGTCGATCACCGCGACCAGATTTTCCGTGGAAGTCTCGCGGTCGGCCTGGACGATGATCGGGCGGGGGTCGCCCTGCAGGAGACGCCGGACGGTGCCGCGCACCGACCGCAGGTCGATCGGCGCTCCGCCGTAGTGGATGCCGCCTTCGGCATCGACGGCGATGAGGATCGCCTCGCGCGGCAGCTCCGAGGCGCTGGCGGCCCGGGGGCGTTCGACGTCGATTCCGGTCTCGCGGACGAAGACCGTCGTAACGATGAAAAAGATAAGGAGAATGAAAACGACATCGATGAGCGGGGAGACGTTGATCGACTCCTCGGCGAGGGCGTCGCCGCCCCCGGCTTGAATGGACCGCCTGCGTCTCATCGGGTTGCCGGAGTTCCGCCTTCGAGGGCGCGGCCCTCCGCGGTGAAAAAGTCGAGGGCGATCCGGTCCCGCCCGCGCCGCAGGACCGCGAGGAGGATCATGCCCGGGATGGCCACGAGCAGGCCCGCCTGCGTGGTGACGAGTGCCTCGGAGATCCCGCCGGCGACATCCTGGGAGAGGTTGCCCGCTCCGGGGCGGGCGATGCCCTCGAAGGTCGAGGTCATCCCGGCCACGGTGCCGAGAAGACCCATGAGCGGACAGACTCCGACGAGGACGGCGTAGTACCGGATCCGCCGGTCGATGGGTTGGAGCACGCGGTTGCGCCGGATCGCGAACTCATCCGGGGCGGAGAGTCCCGGACGGGGTGCCGCCCGCCCGCCCGCCTGCTCCGCCCGGTGTCGGCGGATCCGGAGGTGGAGCCGGATTTCGGCGAAGAAGAGTCCGAAAGCCAGCAGGGAAAGCGGAACCATCAGGGCTCCGCCGGCGCGCCAGATTGACCACGATTCCTCGATCAAGGCGTTCATGGGTCGGACCGTTCGCAACGGCGCGAAAAGTTTTCGAGATCGGCGACCGTCCCCTGCGCCCGCCGGGAGAGATAGGCGTAGAGGAGAAAGGTGGGGATGGCGACGATGAGCCCGAACTTGGTGGTCAGGAGCGCCTCGGAAATCCCCCCCGAAAGGCTCTGGGGATCGCCGGCCCCGAAGAGCGTGATCCGGCGGAAGGTGGCGATCATGCCGGTGACCGTGCCGAGAAGGCCGAGGAGGGGGGTGGTCGCCGCGATGACCGAGAGGGCGGCGATGCCCCGGGTGAGGCGCAGCCGGATCTCGATCAGCCGGGCGTAGAGTAGATCCTCGCGCAGCTCGGGATCGGCGTCCCGGGTTTTCCAGAGGGTTTCCCAGAAGGGCCGGAGCAGGCGCGGCTGATTTCCGAGCATTTCGCGGACGGTGTGTTCCCCGCCGGTGGAGGGAGTCCGGGGGAAGGCGGCTTTGCCCCGGCGCACCGCGCCCCGGATCCGCGCGATGCCGATCCACTTGCCGCTGGCGACCAGCAGGGCGACCCCCGCCGCGAGGAGGATGGGATAGATCCAGATCCCGCCCCGGCGGATTTCGCCGAGAAGTCCGGGCTCGGTCCGGCGGAGGGCGAGGGAGGCACCCCCGGTCGGATCGAGGGGGAGGATGCCGCCCCGGTCGCGGAGGGTCGCCCGTATGCTCCGGGCCTCGCCGGGGGTCGATTCCACGAGCCGGGGGAAGGCCGGATCGGTTTGATCGACGATCCCGGTCCGCTCTCCGTTTTTCGAGGCGAAATAGACGGAGGGGCCGAAGAAAAGCCCGGTTCCGGAAACCCGCTTGCCGTCCGGGAGATAGACGGTGACGGGGTTGATCGCTCCGCCGACGGCCCCGCGGAGGTCGGAAACGACCGATTCGAGCATCGCTTCGGCTGCGGTGAAAGAGTCGCCGGGCTCCTCCGCGGTTCGCCATTCCCCGAGGAGGGCCTGGCTTCCGGAATCGAGCCGGTGGAGGGGTGACCCCGCCCACTCCCGGAAGAGTTCGTCGAGGAGGGCCTCGGCCGTCTCGCGCGCGGCGGTCAGTCGCCCTACCTCCCGCTCGAGATCCGAAATGCCGACCTCACCCGAATCGCGCGCCTCGCGCAGACGCCGCAACTCCGCCCGCTCCTTCTCCAAGTCGGCCCGCAGCCCGCGGATGCGTTCCTCGAGGGGTATCTGCGTATCGCGGACCTCCTCGCGGAAGGTCCTGAGGTCGGCCATCGCCGCCCTGGCCTCGGCCCGGCCCGTTTCGGCGATCGAGGCGGCGGACTCCCGGGCGGAGGCGCTGGCCAACGGCCCGCCCGCGAGCAGAAGGATCGCGAGAAACCACCGCATCAACGGCTTCCTCCGATCGAAACGGGCAGCGGCAGGAACCGCGGTTCCCCCCGGCCTTCCTCCTGGAGAATGCCGTCGCGGATGGCGGCGGCGAAGTCGGGGATGATTTCGGTGCTCCACTCGTTTCCGTCGAAAACGAACCGACCACCGAAATCCGATTCGGGGGAGGCGAAAAAGCCCCCACCGAGGCCGAACGAGAGAACATCGACCCGGACGGGTTCGCCGTCGGCCGGATCGGTCACCTCCATCGGGAGGGCCCGGACCTGGTCATTGGAGGCCTGGATCGCCCGCAGCCGGCGCAGGGCGGCGAAGGAATCTTCGTCGGCACCCCCGTCCGCCCCCTCGATCCAGTCCGGGAGACGTTCCACCAGTTGGTCGAAGGGCCCGGAAACCGCCCCGATCAAGGATTCGATCCGGCGGACGGCGGCCTCCTCCTCTTCTTTGCGGGCGAGAAGGCGCTCGCGTTTTTCGAGCACCGCCGACCGCTCGGAGCGAAGCGACTCGATCTGTCGGCGGGTTTCGGCGACCTGGGCCTCCAGCATGTCGATCTCGGTCCGCAGAATCCGCTCCTGGCGCGCCCACTCCCTCTTCTCGTCGGCGATTTGGCCGCGCAACCGGATGGCCGATGCGAAACCGTCCATGGTCTCGGCGACCGGATCGGAGGGGGCCTCGGCCCGCCCGACGGCGGCGACGGCGACGATCATCGCGACGATCCAGGGCAGGCGAAGACTCCGGACAGCCGGGGGCTCAATCATGATTCGAAGCGGGTTTCTCCCGGACGAAAACATTCAACCGGGCCGGATTGCCGTCGGCCCGGTAAACGGTCTCCTCGAAGAGGACGGACGGAATGGAGCGGTCCCCGAGCGAAAAGCGGAAGCCGAAAACCCGGTCCGGCGCTTCGGACGGATCGGGGACCAGCGTCCACTGGCCGGCCTCGGCCAGCGGCCCGGAGACGAGGCGCAGCAGGGGTGTCGAATCGGAAACCACCTCGGCGAGGATGACTCCGGCCTCTTCGAGCGCCCCGGGCATGGCATGCGAACCGGTCGTTCCGTCCCGGAGCATCCTTTCGCAGACTTCGCGGGTCGCTTCGATGGTGGCGGCGTGGGCGGTCCGGGACAAGGTGCGCCGCTCCCGGGCGGCGTCGGGAGACCCGACCCAACTGTGGTAGGCCGCCAGCACGAGGAAAACGGGCAGGAAAAAGAAAAGCGTTGTGCGGAGAAGACCGGTCATCGAGTGAGGGAATCTTCGCCCGGCGGCGTCGGGGATGCAAAGCTATTCAGGATTCGGTTGAAGGTTTCCCGCATGCGCGAATAATCCGGGTCCCTGCCGGCGGCGATCAAGGCGAAAACGTGGTCTCCGGACGGGACCATGGTCACGCGGAGGATGGTCCGGGGTCCGGCGCTTTCGTGGGAAAGTTCCAGGGAGCGGGCTCGTCTGCCGCCGATTACGGGCTCCTTTTTGCCCCGCTCGCGGGCGCGTCGCAGCTGCTTTAAGAGGATTTCGAAATTCTTATCCGCGTATTGGTCAAAGGACATCCCTTCGGGAATTTTTTCGAAGCCGACGGTGATCCGTTCGCGAAACGGATCACCGTCCCAAGTCTTCGGGCTGAGGGCCGCGACCACGGTTCCGGGCATTCCCTCCTTGACGGTCCAGTCCTCCGGAATCTGAATTACGAAGTCCCGGTGGAAATAAGCGGTTGGAAAAAATTCTTCCAGTGGATGGATGCCCGCGACGATTCGGTGAAAAATCGGCTTGGTGGTTTCGTAAGTGGAAGGACTCCCCGATTGGGTGATAACGAAAATGTCGCCGTCCTGTTCGAAGAAAAAGAGTTCGAGCAGGATCTTGCGTCCGCCGGATTGGTGGGAGAGGTGGACGGCGCGTCCGGAGTGGGGGCCGCGCTGTGCCGGTTCGTCGCCGAGGACTGCGGCTTCCTCCAGGTTTTTCCGGAGAGTGGCCACTTCACGGTCCACGAACGAGTCGAAGGTCTCGCCGTCCGGAAGGTCCTCGATCCGGATGAGCAGGCGTTCGTCAACCGAGCCTTCGGCCCCTTCCGGAGCAGGGGAAAGCTCGAGCAATGCGCCGGGGATGTCCTTGCTGATGGTCCAGTCGGCGGGATAAAAGAGGACCACGCGCGGGTGGTGGACGATCTCCCATTGCCCGGCCCCGGCGACACAGGCGGAGAAGGGAGCGGTCGCGGCGCAAAGAACGCGGAAAAGAAGGATGCTTTTGGTTTTGCTCATGTTATTGTTTTGGGAAGATGTCGTTCCAAGCCGTAAAAGACGGGCCCTTCGCCGGGTGTCTCCTCGCGCACCGTGGGGTGTCCCGCCGCGGCCGCCTCCGCCATGAAGGCGCGCAGGGCCCTCTCCTCGTCCGCGCCACCCGCGTGGCCGCGGTAGGCCGTCACCGCCAGCCGGAATCCCCCGGCTCCGCGGGCAAGACAGGCCCGGAGCGCCGCCACGGTTGATGCGGGAAGAGTGGTGATCGCGTGATCGCCCCCGGGGAAGTAGCCGAGGTTGAAGATGGCCGCGTCGATCCGCGGGAAACCCGCCTCGTCGAGATACTCGTCCAGGCGGCCGTGGTCGCCGCGAAGCAGCTTCGCCTCGCAACCATGATCCGAAAGCCGTTCGCGCGTCCGGCGCAAGGCCGGTTCCTGAATGTCTATCCCGAGCACGAAGCCGTCCCCGGCCAACGCCTGGCAGAGGAAAAGGGTATCGTGACCGTTTCCGCAGGTTCCGTCCACCGCCACCGCTCCGGGGCGGAGGGACGCTCGCAGCCACCCGTGCGCGCGGTCGTGGAATGGCCGCTGGCCGGGAGGTGGCGCTAGTGGTGTGGAGATCACGGAAGAGGCGGGTTAATGGACTAAGGGGTAGAAAACAGTTGGAAGCCGATTATGTCGAATTATTTATGGAGTGGGTGGTGACACCCTGTGCCGCGTCTCAATCGCGACAGGTGCGGAGCGGTACCGGTTGGCCGTGCGGCGACCGCGGCGGCCGCGGCGGCGCGGAACTCCACGGTCATTCCGGGCAGGGCTTATAAAGTCATGCCCCACGGGGAAACCCCTGACAGTCTTGCCCGGGGGCGGAATCCCCTCCATGCTGGTTCCATCGTCAGCAATCAACAGCCATTTCCCGGGGGATCGCCGGTCCGTCTTGATTCGCCCGACGGCGGTTCGGTCCGGCTTTTTTCTTTCGGCGAGCCGGGCGGGCGGGAATTGCTCTTTTGCCACGGCTGGCCGGGCTCCGGCATCCAGGCCGCCCTCGCGGACGAAACGGCCCGGCGGCACGGATTCCACATTCTTTCACCGGACCGCCCGGGAATCGGCGGATCGCCCCACGTGCCCGGCCGACAGGTCGCGGACTGGCCCGCCACGGCCACCGCCATCGCCGACCACGCGGGTTGGGGATCCTTCGACATCCTCGCCGTCTCCGGGGGGTGCCCCTACGCGTTGGCCACGGCGGCGACCCTTCCGGACCGCGTGCGGTCGGTCACCATTTGTTGCGGAGCCGCCCTGCCCCGGTTCGTCCTGGATCCGCGCACTTCCTACCCAATCTACCGCGCGCTGCACTTCCTGTACCGCAAGGGGCCGTTTCTCCTGGCGGGCGGTTTGCAGATCGCCCGCCTCTACATGAGACTGGTTCCGCCACAGTTCACGCTGCTGCCGTTTCTGCCGTTTCTCCCGCCCGCCGACCGCCGGGCCGTCCGTCCGAGCCGGAACCGGATCCTCCTCTCCCGGAGCGTCGCCGCCGCCTTCCGCCAACCGCCCCGGGGAGTGCTCCACGACGCGACCCGCTATATCGAGGACTGGGGAGTCGATTTCGCGCTAATCCGTTCCCCGGTGCGATTCCACCACGGAACCGACGACCGCAACATCCCCATCGAAGCCGCCCGCCGGACCGCCGCCGAAGTACCGGGATCCTCGTTCAACGAAGTATCCGGCCACGGCCACTACAGCCTCCCTCTCACCCACCTCGATATCATCATGGCGGGCATCTGACACCGGGCCCGGGCATCCCCGGGGGGGGGCGCTACTCCCACTCGATCGTGCTCGGGGGCTTCGAACTCACGTCGAGGACCACCCGGTTCACTCCGTCCACCTCGTTGATGATGCGGTTGGAGATTTTCCGGATCAGGTCGTGGGGCATGCGCGCCCAGTCGGCCGTCATGGCATCGGCGCTTTCGACGATACGCAGGGCGATCACGTAATCGTAGGTGCGCTCATCGCCCATGACTCCGACCGTGCGGACCGGCAGGAAGACACAGAAACTCTGCCAGACCTTGTAGTAATAATCCGACGCGAACATCTCCTCCTGCAAAATGGCGTCGGCCCGGCGGAGGATTTCGAGATACTCCGCCTTGATCTCACCGAGCACCCGCACCCCGAGACCGGGACCGGGGAAGGGCTGCCGCCAGAGCACCTCTTTCGGCAGGCCGAGTTCGCTGCCGAGAATCCTGACTTCGTCCTTGAAAAGTTGCCGAAGAGGCTCGAGCAGTTTAAGCCGCATCTTTTCGGGGAGCCCGCCCACGTTGTGGTGGCTTTTGATGAGGGCGGCCGGATTTCCGTCGATGGCCACGCTCTCGATCACGTCCGGGTAGAGCGTCCCCTGGGCGAGAAACGAGACCTCGCCGATCTTCTTGATGGCTATTTCGAAGACCTCCACGAACGCGTTCCCGATTTTTTTCCGTTTTTCCTCGGGATCCTCGATTCCCACGAGACGGTCCAGAAAGAAATCGCTCTGGGCCTCGACCCGCAGGTCCATGGCGAAGTTTTCGCGGAAGAGAAGCTCGACCTGTTCGCGTTCGTGGAGGCGGAGCAGGCCGTTATCGACGAAGACACAGGTCAGCTGGTCGCCGATCGCCTTATGGATGAGGGCGGCCGCGACCGAGGAATCGACGCCGCCGCTCAACCCCAGAACCACGTGCTCGCCGCCGACCGCCTTGCGGATGTCCTCGACGGAGCGGTCGATGAAATTGGCCATCGACCAGTCTCCGGAACAACCGCAGGCCTTGAAGAGGAAATTGCGCAAAATCACCGTTCCGCACTCCGTATGGGAAACTTCGGGATGAAACTGCAGACCAAAAATCGCCTTCTCCGGGTTCTCGATGGCCGCGAATTCCGAATTTTCGGTGGCCGCGACGGCCACGAATCCCTTGGGCAGACGGACCAGGCGGTCCCCGTGCGAGTTCCAGACGCGGATCTCCGGGGGCAGGGAGATCAGAAGGCGACTCCCGCCGACGACGCGGAGGTTGCCATGGCCGTATTCCCTCCGGTCGCTCCGCGAGACCTCCCCCCCCATCATGTGGGCGATCAACTGCACCCCGTAGCAGATTCCCAGAATCGGAACCCCCATTTCGAAAACGGCGGGATCGGGCCGCGGGGAATCCTCGCGGAGCACGCTGGCCGGACCTCCGGAGAGAATGATGCCCCGGATGCCTTCTTCCCGCAGGACCTCCGGGTCCACGTTGTAGGGGAAAATCTTCGAGTACACATTGCACTCCCGGATCCGGCGGGCGATGACCTGGGTGTATTGGGACCCGAAGTCCAGAACGGCGATCTTTTGCGACTTCATTGGAGGAGTTCAACCACTCCCCTCCCCTCAGGCAAGCGGAAGTTCGCCCCGGAAACGCGGAAACCCTCGAGCTTTTCGTGCCCAAGGTCCTATCGTTTTGATCGCGATAGCGATCCCGATTTCGATTATTTTTCCACAACGGATGATTGCCCCGGCAGCCGGGATCCGGAATCCGGATCTGATCGTCAAACTCCCGTCAGGCAACCGTCGCTCAATTCCCAGCGCCGGTCGCACTCGGCGGCGAAACGGGGGTTATGGGTCACGAGCACGAGGGACACCCCCTCCTCCCTTACCAGCTGCAGAAGAAGTTCCATGGTCCGCTCTCCGGTTTTCTCGTCGAGGTTTCCGGTCGGTTCGTCGGCGAGGAGAAGCTTCGGCCGGTTGAGGATGGCCCGGGCGACGGCCACCCGCTGACGCTCCCCTCCCGACATTTTACCCGGCAACTGCCGCTCCCTGCCCTCCAGACCGACCCGTTCGAGAAGCCCGACCGCCCGGGCGCGGGTTCCGTCCCCGATCCGGCCCGCGATCCGGGCCGCGA
>CAZDRT010000046.1:0-8448 GCA_964507815.1 uncultured Puniceicoccaceae bacterium | reverse complement strand
CCGCGATCCGGGCCGCGAAAAGGACGTTCTCGAGCGCGGTCATCTCGCCGATCAGGTGGTAGGATTGGAAGACCATGCCGAGGCGCCTGGCCCGCTCGGCGGCGAGCCGGCGCGGCCGCCATTTTCCAATGGAATCGCCGGCCCACCGGATCTCGCCCCCGTCCACCCCTTCGAGGCCGGCGAAAAGGTGCAGGAGGGTCGATTTGCCCGAGCCGGACTCTCCGCGGATGCTGGCGGAGGCACCCGCCGGGAGCGAGAAGTCGAGCCCCTTGAGTACCTCGAGCGCCCCCCCGGGGATCCGGAACGATTTCCGCACCCCGTGGGCGGAGAGGACCGTTTCCCTTTCCTCACTCACTGCGCAGGGCCTCCGCCGGTTGGAGCCGCGCCGCGCGCCAGGCGGGGATCAGGCCCGCGAGGGTCGAGACCACCACCGAAAAGGTTATGACGATCACGAAATCCGAGGGAATGTAGTGAACCGGCAGGTAGGAGAACCCGTAGGCGTCCACCAGGGCCTGACCCCGCCCGGTGATCTCCGCGAACGCTGTCAGGATCTCCTCCCGGAAGCGGAGCGCCCCCAGCGCGCCCCCCACCCCGAGGGCGGTGCCGACCACGCCGATGAGAAACCCCTGGAGGCAGAAGCAGGCCCCGATCGAGAACCGCGAGGCACCCATGGCCGAGAGCAGACCGATCTCGCGGGTTTTCCGGATGACGGCCATCATGAGCGAGATCGCGATCGAGAACGAGGCGACCAGCACAATGAAGATCATGATAAAGAAAAGAATGGTCTTCTCGAGCCGGAGAACGAAGAGGAAATCCGCGTTCATCTCCATCCAGGAACGGGCGGTGAGCGGCTCCGGAAGGGTGCGGTTCAGCTCGGCGGCGAAGGCCGGAGCGTCGGCGGATTCGCGCAGGCGCAGCGTCAGTCCGTGAACCCCGTCGCCGAGCCCGTACAGCTCCTGCATGGTGCGGAGCGTGACGAGGATGGTGTTGGAATCGACCTCGTTCCACCCCGTCTCGAAGACGCCCGCCACCCGCAGGCCGAGGGGAAGAAGGACCTCGTCGTTCTTCATCCGGTCGAGCATGAGCGGCGTGTAAACCTCCAACTCCGAACCGAGCCCCGCGCCCAACTGCCGGGCCACTCCGGTGCTGAGAAAGACCGAGCGGTCGTCGAGCGCCGCCGGTTCTCCGGCGAACAGAAAATCACCGACCGGAAGCACGTCCGGCCCGTGCGCGGGATCGAGGCCCCAGACGTAGGGGAACAACGGGCGGTTGCCCGTCTGGACCATGACCACCCCCTGGGCGAAGGGGGCGGCGGCGGCCACCTCGGGCAGGTCGGCCACCGATTCCCGGAGCGGACGCCAGTCCTCGATCAAACCGTCTCCGAAGATCCGGACGTCGCCGTTCGTGCTGGCCAGGCTGGAGCGGATGTCGTGGACGAAGCCGTTCATCACGCTCTGCACGATCAGAAGCACCATGACCCCGAGCGCCACCCCGATGATCGAGACGAGGGCGAAAAACGACAGCACCCGCCCGGAGGGGAAGATCTGCTTGCGCGCCGCGTAAATAAACCAAGGCATCGGACCTCGGCTCTCAGGGAAGGAAATCGTCGCCGACGCAGTCCTTCATCACCGACCGGTAGAACTCCCTCAGGTGCCGGGTGATCAGCCGGGGGCGTTTCATGGCCAGAATCTCGTCCGCGAGTTCGCGGACGCTCTTCATCGAAACGTGGCGGATCATGAACTTCACTTCCGGGATGAGGCTGGGGGAAAGGCTCAGCTCATCGGCCCCCATCCCGATAAGGAGGGGAACGTAAACGGGATCGCTCGCCATTTCCCCGCAGACGGCGACCGGGGTGTCGTTCTCGTGGGCGAGGCGGATGACAGTCTGGATGGTCCGGAGAATGGCGGGATGGCTCGGCTCGTAGAGATGGGCGACACTGTCGTTCACCCGGTCAACGGCCAGCATATACTGGATCAGGTCGTTCGTCCCGATGCTCAGGAAGGAACAGTGCTGGGCGATCACGTCGGCGGTGTAGGCCGCGCTGGGAATCTCGATCATGCTCCCCACCTCGATATTCTCCGCAAAAGTCTCCCCCTGCTCGCGGAGTTCCTCCCTCGCCTCCGCGAGGATTTCGTTGGCGTCGAGAAGCTCCCGCACTCCACTGATCATCGGATACATCAGGCGGGCGTTGCCGTAGGCGGCCGCGCGAAGGACCGCCCGGAGCTGCTCCTTGAAAACGGAAGGATTTTTCAGCGAATAGCGGATCGCCCGGAAGCCCATGAAAGGATTGTCCTCCCGCCCGAACAAATTGCCCGGCAACGACTTGTCGCCCCCGATATCCAGCGTGCGGATGACCACCGGGTGGGGTGCCAGCCGCTCCACCACGCGGCGGTACTGGTCGAACTGCAGGTCCTCGGAGGCGAGGGCCTCGCGCTCGCGGAGCACGATCCCCTCCGTCCGGAAAAGACCCACGCCCTCGGCGCTGTTGGCGATGACGCTGTCCACCTCGCCCGCCTCCTCGATGTTGGCGAAAATCCGAACACTGCTGCCGTCCAGGGTCTCCGAAGGCAGCGAGACCTTCGACTCGTACATTTCGCGGATCGTCTTCCGCTGTTCGGAAATACGCCCATAGCGATAGAGGGAATCGAGGGAGGGGTTGACGATGACGAGCCCGTCGTACCCATCGACGATAACGGTGTCGGAAATCGCGATCTTCTCGCTCGCATCCTCGAGACCAACGACCGCCGGCACCTTCATCGAACGGGCCATGATGACGGCATGGCTGGTCCGCCCCCCGGTCTCGGAGATGAACCCGAGAATACTCTCTTTCCGCAGCTGCGCGACGTCGGACACGTTAATGGAATTCGAGACGAGAATGTGCGGCTCGCCCAAACCGTCGGCCCCCATCGATCCGAGAGTGGTCTCCCCGACGAGGTTCGACAGCACCCGCTTCGAAACATCCCGGATGTCGGAAACCCGCTCGCGCAGGTACTCGTCCTCCATCGAGTCGAAAAAATCGATGTAGCGGCGGGCGACCGAGGCGAAACAGTGCTCGATGTTGTTGCCGGTGTTCTCCAACTCGGCGATCGTCTCGTCGATCAGCGCCTTGTCCTCCAGGACAAGGAGGTGCGCGTCGAAAATCTGGGCCTCGGCCTCACCGATCTTCCGATGGATCTCGTGCCGGATTTTCAGGATCTGGGACCGGGTTTCGAGCAGAGCTTTCTCAAAGCGGTTTTTCTCGTCCTCCCGTCTTTCGGCGGGCACCCGGTAAACGGGCACGTCCACCTCCTGGTGTTTGAAAACGAAAGCGGGACCATGCACCACCCCGGACGCGGCCGGGATGCCGTTCAAGATGATTTCTTTGCTTTCTTCGGACAACGGAAATGGAAACGAAAAAGAGAGGGCTACCTAGGCAACCCGTATATCATCTTCGTCGGCAAACCCGGTTTCAACCAAAAAGCCCGGCCCGAAAAACTCCTCCGCGACCCGTCTCAAAACCTCTCCGTCGCCCGCCCCGCGGAAGAGGACGAAACAGCCGCTCCCGCTACCGGTGATCCCGAAATGCGGCAGTCCCTCGCGCGAAAGCGCGGCGGCCAGGGTCTCGTAGAAAAGGTACTTTCCAAAGAGAACCGCCCCGAGATCATTGCGGAGAAGAGGCCCCGGATCATCGTCCGCGAAAGCCCCCAGCGCGGTCGCCAACGCCGATTCGGCCGCCTCCGGCGGCGTGAATTCCCCCCTTTCGGCGAAACTTCGGTAGAGATCACCGGTGGCACTGCCGAAACCTGGGTCGAAAAGTCCCACTTTCCACCCGGCAAGGGGACCGGCCATATCCGGCAAGCGGTCCACGATCTCGCCGCGACCGCGCATCACCACCGGACTTCCGGCGAGAAAGAGAGGACAATCCGATCCCACCGCGAGGGCGGCGGCGGACAACCTCTCGGCGGACAGCGGATTTCCGCAAAGGGAATTCATCGCCTCCAGCGCCCGGGCGGCGTTTCCGCTGCCGCCGCCGAACCCGCCCCCGGGCGGAATCCGCTTCTCGAGCCGGAAGACAAACCGGCTCGGAAGGCCGGTCTCCCGGCGAAAAATCACGGCCGCCTTCCGGACCAGATTATCCGGCCCCGTCGGAACCCCGGGATGATGGCAAAACAGCTCGTCATCCGGGCCGGCGGCGATATCGACCGTCAGAATATCGCCGAAGGCCAGGGGCGCGGCCACCGAAACCAGATTGTGGAAGCCGTCCGGCCGGCGACCGGTCACGGCGAGAAAGAGGTTGATCTTCGCTGGGGAGAAAAGGCGCATGGAAATCGGGTTGAATACGAAGCGGGCGGCTCCCTGCCGTTTACAGAACCAGACGCAGCATCTCCCCCACATCGGCGAACCAGGCGCGGACGGAATCCTCCAGCCAAAAAACGTACAAGCCGATGGCGGCGCAGAGCATGGGCCCGAAAGGCACGGCGGTTCCGAAGCCGATCGCAACATCCTCGGCTTCGCCGGACGGATCCGCTTCGGGAGCGGACTTCCCTTCGCCGGCGGGATCCGCCGGGGCTTTCGCCGCGGCGGACACCCGCCCGCCGCCGGAGGAGAACCGCTCCCAGACCAACACCGGCACAAGCAGGACCGTCCCGATCAGGGCACCTCCGAAAAGGGAAAAGACGGCTCCCTCCCAACCGCAGAACGCACCGAAACATCCGGCGAGTTTCACGTCCCCCTGTCCCAGCGCCTCTTTCCGGAAAACAATCTCGGCGAGCGCGCCAAACCAGTAAACGACCGCCGAGCCCACCAGTGCGCCGACCACCGCCGCGCCGAGACCGGAGAAAACGGCGATCCCGCCGGGATTGGCAAACCCGTGCAATTCCGGGACGAGCGCGGAGAGAAAAACCCCGGCGAACACCCCCCCGACCGAAAAACGGTCCGGTATGATGAAGTGATCCAGATCAATGAAAACGGCCGGAACCAGCAGGGCGAAGAAAACCCACAGACAAAGGGCCACCGGAACCGGCTGGGTGACCCACGACAGGAGAAACAGCGAGGCGGTCAGGATCTCGACGAACGGATACCGGAACCCGAAGCGACGTCCACAGCACCGCGCCCGCCCTCGCAGGAGAAACCAGCTGACAATGGGAAGATTGTCGTACCAGGCGATGGGACTGCCGCAGACGCAGCGGGACCCCGGGTGGATGATCGACCTGCCCGCCGGAATCCGGTGGATACAGACGTTCAGAAAACTCCCCACGACCGCTCCGAACACGAAGGAAAAAATCCATCCCAGCCAGGGGAAGGTCTCGAGCACCTGGGAAACGTCCGACATCCCCGGACTCTAGTGGATGACCTTGTTCAGCGGATACTCGATGATCCCCTCGGCGCCGTGCTCCTTCAGGAACGGGATGATCTCGCGGACCACTTTCTCGTCCAGAATCGTCTCGACCGCCACCCAGTCCTCCTCGGTGAGCGGGGAAACCGTCGGCTTCCGGAGCGAGGGGAGCCCCCCGAGGATATCGTCCAGCTTCTTCCGGGGGGCGTTCAGCTTCAGACCGACCTTGTTCTGCGCTTCGAGGGCCGACGTCAACAGGAGCGCGATGTTCTCGATTTTCTTCCGCTTGGCGGGATCGTTCCACGCCTCCTTGTTGGCGATCAGCTTCGTGTTCGTGTAGAGGAGCGTCTCGACGATGCGGAGGTTGTTCGCGCGCAAAGAACTGCCGGTCTCGGTGAGATCGACAATGGCATCGACCAAATCGGGCACCTTCACCTCGGTCGCCCCCCACGAGAACTCGACCTCGGCTGTCACCCCGTGCTTCTCGAGAAACTTCCGGGTCAGGCCCACCACCTCCGTGGCGATCCGCCGACCCTCCAGATCCTTGACCGATTTCACGGGCGAGGCCTCGGGCACGGCCAGAACCCAGCGGGAGCGCACCGCCGAAGCGCGGCTGTACACCAGATCGCAGACCTCGACCACGTCCGAGCCGTTCTCCTCCACCCAGTCCAACCCGGTCAAACCGCAGTCGAAAAACCCGTGCTCCACATAGCGGCTGACCTCCTGTGCGCGCACGAACCGACCGTCGAGTTCGGGATCGTCGATGGACGGACGGTAGGAACGGGACCCGACCCGGAGTTGAAAACCGGCCATGCCGAAGAGGCGGATGGTCGCCTCCTGCAGACTGCCCTTCGGAAGACCGAGGTTAAGAAGCGCTGTTGTTTCGCTCATTCACCCAGCATAAGTCTTCACCGAAAGACTCAAGAGAAAAATCAGTATTCTGATTGTAAAAACCGGAGAGAACAGGTAAAAGCCATGTTTTCCTTTCGTGCGAAACATCTCCCTCTCCATCAACCAGAACCCATCGCTCCCGTCATGGACACATCCCCGAAACCAATCATCCTTATCGTCGAGGACGACTCGGAAGTCGCCAACGTCACCGCCGAGCATCTCTCCGAAGCCGGGATGCATACCCAGATCTTCGACCGGGTGAGCCGGGCCGAGAAGTTCCTCAGGAAGAACCACGTCAATCTGATCCTTCTCGACATCCAACTGCCCGACGCCGACGGCTTCGCGCTGATGGATTCCATCCGCGACAGCGAATTTCCTACGCCGGTGATATTCCTGACCGGCACGGATTCGGAATCCACCAGAGTCCGCGGCCTTGAACTCGGGGCTGACGACTACGTCACCAAACCGTTCAGCGCCAAGGAACTGGTCGCCCGCATCCACGCCGTGCTCCGCCGGACCGAAACGCAGCACGACCTTGAGCTGACTCCGAATCTGACCATATCCGACAAACCGTTCGATTTTCTCGGGGCGACGATCAACGGTACCCGGATGGAGATCACCTTCCCCGACGGAGAGACGGAGACACTGGGCCGGAAAGAACTCGGCATCCTCGCCCATCTGGTCGCCCACAAGGGCCAGATCATCCCCCGCAAGAACATGATCCACACCGTCTGGGGCCCCCACGCCAACGTCAAAAGCCGGTCCCTCGACCAATACATCGTCAAAATCCGGGAGATGTTCAAGCGCCACCGTTGCCAAGACGCCCCCTTTCGGACGGTTCACGGCGTGGGATTCATCTACGATCCCAAGGACGAGGAAGAAAACTGACCGATTCGCGGGTTGGACGACTGAAGTCATCCTACCACGTGGTCGTTCGCCGACCCAAACTATTCCACGCTTTTGGACGAGTCGTCGCCTTTGACCACCACCGGATTGGTCCGGATCACGTAGGTCCGCTTGCCCTGGGACTCGAAATAGGTCCGGGTCCCCAGCTCGGCCAGCAGTCCCATGAGAATGGAGATGACCCCCAGCGAGCCCATAAATACGACGAAGAGAGGGAGCGGAGTCCCGGTCAGCTGGATGTGCTCCACCCATTTGAGCCAGAACATCCAGACAAAGCCGAGAAAGCCGAAGAGGAAAAAGACCAATCCGAATCCGCCGAAGAGATACATCGGCTTGTGCGAATACCGGTGGAGGAACTTCACCACCATCAGGTCGAGTACCACTTTGAAAACGCGCTCCAGACCGTAGCTGGATTTTCCGCGCATCCGCGGGTGGTGGGCTACGGGAATTTCGGCCACCCGGGCACCCTGCCAACTCGCGTAAATCGGGATAAACCGGTGCATCTCCCCGTAGAGGCGCACCCCTTCCAGCATCTCCCGCCGATAGGCCTTCAGGGAGCAGCCGTAGTCATGGAGCCGGACGCCGGAAATCCAGGAGATCAGGCGGTTGGCCAGGCGGCTCACGAACACCCGGGAAATTTTTTTGTCCTTGCGGTCCTTTCTCCAGCCGGAGACGACATCGAATCCCTCGCCGAGCTTGTCCAGCATGCGGCGGATATCGACCGGGTCGTTCTGCAGGTCTCCGTCCATCGGCACGATGATATCACCCTGTGCGGCGTCGAACCCGGCCTGCATCGCGGCGGTCTGGCCGTAATTGCGGCGGAAATGAATCGCCGTGAAGCGCGGATCCTCCCGATGAAACCGGTCCAGCACCTCCGCGCTCCCGTCCGAACTCCCGTCGTTCACGAGGATGCAATCCCAGTCCGTATCCGTCGCCTCCATGGCCTCCGTGACCTTGCGCCGGAGATCGGGCAGATTCTCCTCCTCGTTGAAAACCGGAATGACAATGGAAACGCGCTCTTTGCTCATGTGAAAATTCTGACCCCGAAATCTAGCCTCGGCGGATGATCGTTGTCCACGAAACAATTCGGGGCCGCCCCCCCGGGTGTAACCATGGGTGCGTGGAGCGAATATCGGAATTTATTGGACAATCGTGCGCGCGCCACCCGAATTGCGGCGGGAGGGCGGCATCGCTGATGCAAGATCGGCGAAGAAAGAGTCGTGGGAGCGGCCCATGGCATGGCACTCTTCGGCCCCCCGTGGCCGGCGGCCTTCAGGCCCCGGTCCGCAACGGCGGAGCGGTACCGCTTGGCCGTGCGGCGGCGGCGACGTCAGAGCGGA
>CAZDRT010000045.1:0-19550 GCA_964507815.1 uncultured Puniceicoccaceae bacterium | reverse complement strand
CCCTCCGACGTATCGCGGCGGCTGAGGACAGCCGCCCTCCCTCAGCCGCTGGAGCAACGGCCCATTTCAAAATCGCGGGCTTTGCGATTTTTCCGTATTACGGATTCGGGATGACGGGGAGGGAGAAAAGGACCGCCGTCCCCTCGCCTTCCCCGCTCTCGATTCGGATCGATTCACCACACCTCCGGAGGAGATCACGGCAGAGGACCAGCCCGATCCCCGTTCCCTTTTCGTTCTTGGTTCCGGCGGTCGATTGAAGGCCGTCTCCGGACAAAATTTCCCGCGCCCGGGCCGGGCTCATTCCCGTTCCCTCGTCCACGACCGCGACCTCCACCCTATCGTCGGCCAGCCGGTTCATCCGGATCCGCACCGTCCCGCCTTCCGGAGAAAACTTGACCGCATTCGAAAGCAAGTTCCGCAAGACCGTTTCGAGGACCCTGTCGTCGAAGCGGACGCGAATCCCGTCGGGAATTTGGTTTTCCATCCGAAGCGATTTGTAATACGCCGCGGCACCGAAAGATCCGATGACCTGGGAGCAAAGCGCGGCGAGGGGAATCTCCTCAAACCGGGTGATCTCTCCCTGCTCCCGGGAGCGCACCCACCCGAGAAGATTCTCCAGCAACAGGAGACCTTCGTGCGCACTCTGGTGGATCATGCGCACAATCTCCCGTTGCTCGGAACCGACCTGCAGCTCGCCGGGTTGCAGCAACTCTTCCGACAGCCCGGAGACCGCCGAGACCGGCGAGCGCAGATCGTGGGCAATCACCGAGAGGAGCTGGTCCTTGTCCGCATTGAGCCGCTCCAGCTCGCGGCGGGAGGCCCTCAACTTCAGCACGGCGCTTGCGAGAAAGCCGACCAGGACCGCGATAATGGCCGAACTCGCGATCATCAGAATCAGCATTGTGCGATCCTGATCGAGGTAGCCCGACCATCCCCCCGTGGGATAGCCGGCGAGAATCCATTCGCCGTCCGGCAGGTGGATGGTCACCTCCACCGGATCGTTGGCGAAGACAGCGGGATCTCCGAAGAAAACATCGCCCCCGGCCCCTTTCCCATCGACTCCCCGCAGAGCAATGGTCGTGCCCTGGGCCTCGGCCTCCAGGCCGGCCGCCTCGTAAAGACCCTTTTCGAGAATCACGATGTCGGCCACTCCCCAGAATTCCGGGGATTCCGGTTTCGTCTTGTCGAAGATCGGCGTGTAGCTGATGAAGGCGACCCCGCCTTCGACCAATTCCACCGGCCCGGCCACGAAGGTCTTTTTGGTGCGGATCGTCTGCTCGACGATCTCCCGGCGTTCCGGGTGGGCGAAAAGGTCGAGCCCGATGGCGGCTTCGTGTCCCTCTTTCGGGTATAACGCCGATAGAACGCCATTGGGGGACAAGGCCATCGAGTTGATTACCTCGTCCTCGCGGATCAGTTCCCGCGCCAGATTGTGGAACTCCTCCGTCCCGATGTCCGGACGCAGGGAAACGTAGGCGGCCACGCTCCGCGTGTAATAAATCCGGGCGTATAACTCGTTCTCCAGCGACGACCGCAGAGCGACCAGGACCTCCATGATCCGGCCACGCATGTCCTTTTCCCAAATTTCCTTCGACCAGCGGACGTAGTAAAAAATACCGACAAGAAACAGGCTCAGACAAAAAACACCCACAAGGAAGGAAAGGCCAAGGCGCCACTTCCCCGCCGTCGAAAACACGCTCATCCGGAGACGATGGCATCGATCCCGCGATTCGGCAACCGGAATCCGGAAGGAGCCGGGTGGAACGGGAAACAGCAGGGGTGGCCGGTCTGACTTCCCATTCCGGCTAGGCCCCGAGCGGGAGCGACGGCTCGAAGCCGAGGCGCTCGCCCTTCCGCGAGGCGGATTCCGGATCGACGAACGCGGCGAAGGCGATCATGGCCGCGTTGTCGCCGCAGACCGCCGGTTCCGCGGCGAGCCCGGGCAGCCCCGCCTCCCGGGCGAAGGCCTCGAAGCGCCCGCGCAGGACGCCGTTATGGGCCACGCCCCCCGACAGGCCGAGACTGCGCACTCCGGACCCGGCGCGGAGGACCTGCCGAAACTTCCGCAGCAGAGCGGCGACCGCCGCCTCCTGGTAGGAGGCGCACAGATCGTTCATCCGCCCGGACACCTCCTCCGGGTCCATCTTTTCGATCCGGTAGCGCAGGCTGGTTTTGAGCCCGCTGAAACTGAACGCTCTGTCTTTGGGATCGGCGAAGGCGCGGGGAAACGGGTAGGCGTTACCGTCTCCCGCCCGTGACCGCCGCTCGATTTCCGGCCCGCCCGGGTACGGCAGGCCGAGGAGTTTCGCCCCCTTGTCGAGCGCCTCGCCGACCGCGTCGTCGCGGGTCTCGGCGAGCACCTCCATCGCAAGGTCCGCCCCGGTCTGGAAAAGGATGGTGTTGCCCCCGCTCACGATCAACCCGAGGTGGGGGAGCAACTCCCGCAGGTTTTCCCGGAAGCGCCCCGGATCCCCGGCGTGTACCGGCAGGAAGGGCGACCACGCGTGCCCCGACAAGTGGTTGATTCCCAACACCGGGCACCCCCGCAGCAGGGAGATTCCTTTGGCGGCGGAAATCCCGATCGCCAGGCAGCCCGCCAGCCCCGGCCCCCGGGTCACGGCGACGCGGTCCACCCGGGAGAGATCGTGCCCCGCGGAAAGCTCGCGGAACAGGCCGGGGAAATGCTCGAGGTGCTCGCGGACGGCCAGATCCGGCACCACTCCGCCGTACCGACCGTGAAGTTCGAGCTGGCTGTGGATCAGCGAGGCCACGGTCCCCCGCTCCGGATCGAAGAGGGCGAGGGCGGACTCGTCGCAGGAGCTTTCGATTCCGAGGATCATTCCTCGTCCGGGGTCCCGCTCGCCTCCCCGGTCCGCAGCAGCGCGAGAGCGAAGTCCAAAGCCTCGTCGGGCACCGGCGCGAAGCCGAAGCGCTCCTCGAACTCCCGGTCATCGAGTCCGAAATCGTGATTCGCCTGGATCGAGAGCCGGAGGATGTCCACCCCGTCCACCTCAACGCGGTGGTCCGGCTCGAGCCCCATCCCTTCGATGGACCGACCGTCCGGGAGGACGTAGCGGGCCGTCGTCAGAGACATCCCGTCGCCCGCCCCGAGTTGGAAGACGGACTGCACCGATCCCTTTCCGTGGGAATCCTCACCCACGACCACCGCGCGGCCCAGGGCCTGGAGCACGCCGGCGAATATCTCGGACGCCGAGGCGCTGAAACGGTTCTGGAGCACGACCACCGGCAGGTCCGGCGGAACAATGGCCGGGCGGACGGCTTCAAACGATTCGAGGACGCCTTCCCGCCGGCCTTCCACCGTCAGGATGCGCACGTCCGGCGGCACGAACAAGTCCACCGTTTCCCGGGCGGCCACGAGCAATCCGCCCGGATTGTTCCGCAGGTCAATGATCAGCCCCTCGATGCCCTCGCCGAGAAGACCGTTGACCGTCTCCTCGAGTTCCGCGGCGGTGCGGCCGCCGAAGACCCCGATCGACAGATAGCCGATCCGCCCGGGCAGGATTCCCCCGTCGCGCACGCTCTCGAAGGTCAGGGACCGGCGGCTGATCGGGTGGCGCAGGATTTCATCCTCCCCTTCGCGCTCCACCCCGACCTCGACGGACGTCCCGGGCTCGCCCCGCAACCGGGAGACGACCTCCCCCACCCCGGCCCCGGCGACATCCTCGCCGTCGATCTCCACGATCCGGTCCCCGGGCCGAATCCCGGCTTCGAGAGCGCCGCCGGATGGATTCAACCCCATCACGTAAACGCCGTCCTCGATCTCGCGGACCTCGGCGCCGATCCCGGCATACGACTGCCGCGTGGGGATGCTGTAGTCCTCGAACTCCGGTTGCGACAGGTAGGCCGAATAGGAATCGAGCCCGCCGATCAGCCCGCGCAGCGCGTTGTCGCCGAGGGAATTGAAACTCGAACGCTTCTCGCTCACATAGGAATCTTCGGCCAGGAGCATCACATGGCCGACCTTCCCGATGTTGCGCCAGAACGAAATCGAAAACAGCCCGTCGAGATGCGGTGCCCGGACATACAGAAACACTCCCTGCGCCACTATGAAAGCGGCGAGAAGGATGAGAATAATGTGGCGGCCACGCACGACCCCGGGAATATGGACGAAGACTTCGCCGGATTCAACCCAAGTTCGGAAAGGGTACACCCATCCCCCGGGGGGCCGGACGCAAGACTCGCGCGAGCGGGCTTATCCGCCCGCTTTTTTCCACGCGGCGAGGATGCGGTCGTGCAATTCGTTGTGGGCGGCGACGATCTTCATGCGTTCGGACTTTTCCTGAAACCATGCCAATGTCCGGCGGATGCCTGCCCCGGTTGAGAATATACGCCTCGTGGCCCTGCGAGAGAGCCAGCCGGCCGCAGGCCGCGCTGATATTGCCGGTTCCACCGATGAGGAGTAGTTTCATAATTCCGAGTTTTATTATCGTTTTCGTTTGTCTCCGGTCAATCGTGCGGGACTCACCCCTCCGCCCCGCCGCGGATAAGGCCGATATCGCGGGCGGCCTCGCCGAAGGTGGCGAGGACGCGCGGAAAGGGCGCGCCGGCGATGTGATCGGCGAAGGCGTCGTAGCAGGTCCGGTCGAACGGCGGCACGGGCAGCAACTCTACCCCGCCCTCACGGGAGACGCGGATTTTCGGGACCCCTTCCACCTCCGCGAGGCTTATGTGGTGGCCGCGGTCGGTGGCGAGGTAGAAGATGTCAATGTGTTCCCGGTTGTTGCCGGAGGTGTCGTTGGAGGCGAGGTCGGCGGCCCAGGTGATGAAAAGATGGGCGAGCCCCCCGCCCTCGTAGCGGACGATCATCGATTCGGTGTCGGCGCATTTGAGTTCCGGGTGGGCGAGCGTGTCGCTGAAAAAGCTGCTCTCCACGACCGGGCGCCCCATCAGGTAAGAGGCGGCGTTGAGATTGTGGATCATCGCGTCCATAAACGGTCCGCCGTTTTTCTCAGGATCCGTCGCCCAGTCGTTCCACTGCGGATAGGCATGGATCCAGTCGTGTCGGTAGAGGGCGAGCCGCCCGTATTTACCGGATTCCAGCAGATCTTTGAGCGCCTCGATCCGGGCATCTCCGGTGCGGGAGTAGATGACCCCGCCTTGGATGCCCGCACTTTCAGCCGCCGCCACCATTTCGTCGCAGTCGGCGGGATACGCGCCGAGAGGCTTGGTCGCGAGGATGTGTTTGCCCGCCCGGGCCGCCTGGAGGAAGAGCGACTTGCGGATCCACGGCGGCACGAAGAGCGCCACCGCGTCGATCGCCGGATCGGCGAAGATGGCGTCGCCGTCGGTCACCGCTTTGCCGCCGAGATCGTCGGCGAACCTTTGCGCCCGCCCGTGATCCGGATCGAAGAGCGCGGCGACGCGCACATGGGCGCTGCGTTTGAGATCACCGGACTGCCAGCGCAGAAAATCGCCGCAGCCGAAAATGGCTAGATTGAGTGTTTTTTCCATCATTCAAATTCCGTTACTTTCCCCAAGCCTTGAGAATGCGGTCGTGCAACTGGTTGTGCGCCTCGACGATGCGCATGCGCTCCGGCTCGGCCTGGAACCAAGCCAGGGTGCGGCGGATGCCCGTGCGCCAGGGGATGCGCGCCCGGTAGCCGGGCACGAAGCGCTTGAGCTTGCTGTTGTCGAAAATCGCGCTCACCGCCTTGTCACCGAGCAGGCTGCCGCGTTGGAAATCGTCCATCGAAGCGATGAAATCACTCGGCACGTGAACGATCTTCGCCTGGCAGCCGGCGGCTTCCGCGGCCTGATGCCAGATTTCATCCCAAGTGAGCACCTCGTCGCTGGTGATGTGAAAGGCGTGACCGCGGGTGAGGGGGTTGCCCATCAGCCCGATCAAACCGGCCGCGAAGTCGTCGGCATGGGTGATCGTCCAGCAGTTCTGCCCGTCTCCGTGGACGACCACCGGCTCGCCCCGCCGCATGCGGTCGATCATCGTCCAGTCGTCCCAGGAGCCCATGGAGAGCGGGATGACGGTGTCGTAAGTCAAAGAGGGACGGACGATGGTGGCGGGGAAATCCTCTTCGCGCCAGGCGCGGTTGAGCCGCTCTTCGCAGGCGATTTTCTGGCGCGAATATTCCCAGTAAGGATTCTTCAGCGGGGTATCCTCGGTGATCACCACGCCGCCTCGCGGTTTTTGATAAGCACTGGCGGAGCTGATGAAGACGTATTGATCGCACTTCCCGGCGAACAGGCGCATGTCCCGCTCGATATCAGCCGGGGTGAAAGCGATGAAGTTCAGGACGACGTCGAAGGGTTCGTCGCCCAGCGCGGCGCGCACCGACGCTTCGTCGTTGATGTCCGCCACCAGCGCCGTCGCTTCGGCCAGGCCGAGTGCCGCGAGAGAGCGCTGGCCGCGGTTCAGAATATGCACATCATGCCCCCCCGCCAGAGCCAGCCGGGCGCAAGCCGCGCTGATGTTTCCAGTCCCCCCGATAAATAGCATTTTCATCCCCCCAGCCTACACCCAAACCGCCGCCGCGTCGTTGCGACAAATGACAAAAACATTGCATAATTTGATATTGGCGGTGATAAGAATCCGATGCCCATGCTCCAGTTGCGCTTCGCCGACCGGACCTTCCAGGGTCCCTTGTTTCATTTGACCTCGATCGACTCCAGCAAGAGCCGCCTGCCGGAGGTGCATACCCACGACTATCCGGAGATTTTCTGGATCAGCCGCGGCAGCTGCCGCCACTGGATTAACGGGCGCGCGGAGCGTCTGGAGGCGGGCGCGCTGGTTCTCATGCGGGCCGATGATTGCCACGCCATGACCCCGGACAAGGGCGCTTTCCACTTCACCAATCTGGCGATCGCGCCCGCCGTCTTCGATGACTTGAAGCGGCGTTACGCGGACGAGCTGACCGGATTGTATGGGGATCCGGCGGCACCGCGCGTCCAGCGCCTGGACGCGGCGGGTCTGGCGCTGGTGGAGGGCGTCATCCGGCGGCTGGCGGTCGGCCCGCATTCGCGTTTCGCGCTCGACCGGGCGCTCATGGAACTCTGGGAGCATTGCCTGCCGGAGATCGGTGGCGGCGCTGAAGCGCTGCCGGAGTGGCTGCACGCCGCATTGCTACGGATCGGCGAGCCGGAAGTGTTCCAGCGGGGCGTCGCCGGCATGGTGGCGGCGGCGGGCCGGAGCCACGCCCACGTCACACGGGCCTGCCGCCGCCACCTCGGTGAGACCCCCTCGGCCATCGTCAACCGGGCGCGTCTGCGGCGGGCGACCCACATGCTGCGCCTGAGTTCCCGTAGCGTGCTGGAAATCGCGCTCGACTGTGGCTTTGAGAATCCGGCCCAGTTCCACCGCATCTTCAAAGCGGAGTTTGGCACCTCGCCCGGGCGTTACCGCCGCAGCGGGCTGGTTTGACACGTGTACCGCTACCCGACCCGGGAAGACACACTTTGTGAAAGTGCGGGAGCGCCTCAAACGGAAAGCCTCCCTTCGACAAGCGGCATGGGCCCGGGAAGATTCCTCTCTCCACCACGCGATTATCGAACAGCTCGGCGGCTACACCGAACTCCGGGAAATCCTGCGGGCTGAAGGGATCGATCCAGATGAAAATCGTAGAAAAGCCGAGACGATTCTACAGCGGACCAGCGAACGGGTGTAACCACAGGTGCGGGGAGTTTTGGAACGAACCGATCCCATTTTCTTCGGACTTTGGGAGCGCAGCGCTTCAGCCTGCGAACGTAAGCACAAGAACGCACCGAAAACGCGGGCTAAAGCACCGCGCTCCCCTGAATCTTTCCGTGGTTTTCTCACAAAAATGGCTGCAATTGCCTGGTGAAGTCCACGCACTTGTGGTTACACCCCCAGCGGACCGCTACCTGCCTTCGGACTTGCAAAACAATTGAACAGAATGGATCATCGACCCGATGATTTTCTCTAAAAAAACCCTTTCTGCTACCCTGATTGGCGCAATCCTCATGCTCCAGCCAACCGCAGGAGCGCACATTCGGCTGAGTCTCGACGAAGAAGCTTCGCACCCGATTTCGCCGCTGCTTTTCGGGCAGTTCCTTGAGCGGCTGAACTCAAAGGATACCGAACAGGGACCGGAGGCCGCTTTGATTCCGGGCACATCCCGCCTGCAACCCGGAGTGGTCGAAGCACTGGAATCGCTGAACGCCAGCATCATCCGTTTTCCCGGGGGGGGTGCCGTGGCGGGTCTTTACGACTGGACGAAATTGATCGACGGCTCCCCCTTTCGCGAAGATCCCGCCCGCCCGGAGGACTTCCGCTTTGGTCTGCATGAATTTTTCGACCTTTGTGCGGAACTGGACGCCGAGCCCCTGCTCGCCGTAAGCTTCCGCGGGGCGGTGTGGGGAACCGGGCCGGACGAACTGACCCTCACGCCGGAGGCCTTTGCGGCCGCCCTGGTTGCTTACTGCAACCTGCCGCTGGGGGCACCCCTGCCCGAGGGCATGCGCGACTGGCCCGCCCTCCGCGCCGCCAACGGACACCCGGAGCCGTTCGGGGTGCGCACCTTCCAGATCGGCAACGAATGGGTCGCCTGGCTCCACGCCACCAACAGAGTCCGCGAGAAAATCGGACTCGAAACTTTTCCCGACGACGTGGACTTGATCGACCATGTGAACGAGCAGCTGCTCGCCATGATCGCAGCCATGCGGGCCGTCGATCCCGACATCGACATCATCATCGATGCGGTCATGTGGGAGGACATCCACGGGACATGGTTTCGCCAAATCCTTTCCGACGACCGGGTGCGGGACGCCGCCGACTTTGCCACCGTCCATATCTACCGGCCATGGGGCGTCAACAAATTCAGCAAAGACGGCGAAGCGGTGGAGGGCGACCGGCTGACCCCGGAGGAAATCTGGTATGCCACGGTTTCCGCTCCGAACATCGACGGAGACGGGTTTTCCGTCCTCAGAAGCAGCTCCTGGAAGCTGGCCCGCGAACTCGACTGGCCGATCACCATGACGGAGTGGAATTGGAACGGCTGGGGCGTCGAACGCCAGGGAGCCACTCTCTGGCCGCGGGCACTGGGCGTGGCCGGATTTCTCCACGCCATGCTGCGCGAGGGCGAGCACATCCACCTCGCCACCCAGTCCATGATGGTGGGCAACTACTGGATGATCGCCGGCGTGCGGGTCGATCCCGAGGCGGTCGTCCCCCCGTTCGTGCTCCCCTCCGGGCGGATGACCGGATTCTACGCCGAGCACAGCGGCGACCGCTTCGTGCCGCTCGAACTGGCAAACGTCCCCACCCGCCCGCAGCCGGTTTCGATGGGAAGCCTCCGGGCCGTCCCCAAGGTGGCGCTGATCGACGCCGTCGCCACGGAAGACACCGACGCGATCTACCTCCACCTCATCAACCGCGACAAAGACAGCGCCCATATGATCGAGATCGATCACGGCGACCGCGCCCTCGCGGACGAAGCCCGCATTCACCGGATGGTTGGGAAACCTTGGAAACCCCAGCGGGAACTGTTCGTGAGCCCCGGTCAGTTCGACGAGAGCAGCGACATCCTATCCGTGGGAGAAGGAGCCCCGACCCTGGAACTGCCGGCCGCATCCGTGACCATCCTGAAGCTGCTTAAGACGGCGGCGGCTGACTAGTCTTGAGGGGTCCGGTCCGTTTCGACTTGCGCCGGGGGCGGGAAGGGTGTCGAAACGACCGGATGCCGCCTTCGCTCGACCTTCCCTTCGACGGGTCCAAACCCGCCCGCACTTTTCTGCGCCTGCTCCGCCCCACGGGCTGGGCGCAGGCGGGCATCTGGACCACCGTCTTTCTGAAGATGCTGCCCATCCTGTTCGCTCCGTTGCTACTGGAACTGCAGGGCTGAGGATTCCGGACGGGATCGATCCGGAAAACGCCATTCGCCGAAGATCACCTCTCCAGGACCCGACGATGCACCGTGTGGAGCGATGGCTTCCAGAAGGCGATATTCTCCGCGTTCAAATAGCCGCCGTAGGCCAATCCGGGTGCGACGGCGGATCGGCGGTCCAGAATGGTTCCCGGTTGAAGGACGACGTTGCAGCCGGCTTCGGCACCATCCCCGAGAATCGCTCCGAATTTTCTCAACCCGGTTTCCGTCGATCCGGAGGGTGTTCGGACAATGACCGGCTTTTGGTCGAAGCGCAGATTCGAGAGAATGCAGCCGGCCCCGAGATGAGCCCCGTTTCCGAGAACGGAGTCGCCGACGTAGTTGTAGTGGGGGGTTTGGACTCCGTCGAGAAGAACCGAATTCTTGTATTCGCAGGAGTTGCCGAGCACGCAGCCCCTTCCCGCGATGAAATTACCGCGGATGAATACCCCCGGCCGCAACTCGCATCCGTCGCCGATCCAGGCGGGACCGGTGATCGAGCCATAGGGCGGAAGCCCGGCCGCACCTTCGAAAAAGACCGGACCCTCGATGCGAAGTCCGTCCGGGACCGAGGGCGGCAGCCGCGACGCGACTTCAGCCAACGCCTCCCCGATCCGCGGCAACCATTTCCACGGCGCTTCTTCCAGGGGAAACCAGCGCGCGATCGGATGATCGGCGGCCAGGTCAAAAAAGTCCGACGCTTTCATGCCGGGGATTCTTTGCCACCGCCCACGGGGGTCAATGTCGAATCAGGGAAACTTGCTTTACTAGTGACAAGCGCGGCGGCAGTGGGCTAAATCCTGTCGCGTATGACGACTGGAACAACGATTTTCAAGGGAGTGCAGACCGCTCTCGTCACTCCCATGTCGCAAGGGGAGGTGGCGTGGGCGGATTTGGAAGCCCTGGTCTCCCGCCAGATCGACGAGGGCGTGGACGGTCTTGTCGCGGTGGGTACGACCGGGGAATCCCCCACCCTGAACGACGACGAGCATCTGGGAGTCATCCGACGCATCCGGGAGATCGCCGCAGGGCGCACCCCGGTCATCGCCGGAACCGGATCGAATTCCACGGCGGAGGCGCTCCACCTCTCCCGGAAGGCCGGGGACCTCGGCGCCGACGCGCTGTTGCTGGTCGCCCCCTATTACAACAAGCCGAATCAGGAGGGCCTGTTCCTCCATTTCTCCGCGATCGCCGGGGCGACCGATCTTCCCATTCTCCTCTATTCGATTCCCTCCCGCTGCGGGATTGAAATCGGCGTGGATACGGTGGCGCGCCTCCACGAAAGGCATCCGAACATCTGCGGGATCAAGGAGGCTGGCGGATCGACCGACCGGGTCACCGCCCTCGTGCGGGCGCTGGGCGTGGATTTTGCGGTGATGAGCGGCGACGATTCGCTCACCCTGCCCTTTCTGTCCGTGGGCGCGACGGGCGTGGTGAGCGTGGCCTCGAATCTGTTCGTGGAACCCCTGCGGCGGATGGTGGCCGCGGCCGGATCGGACCCCCTCGAGGCCCGCCGGATCCACACGCGGTTCGCCCCGCTTTTCGACGCCCTTTTCACCGAGCCGAGTCCCGTACCCGTCAAAGTGGCTCTTGCGGATTCCGGCGCGATCTCCAGTCCCGAGGTCCGGCTTCCCCTCGCCCCGGCGACCGACGAGACCCGGGCCCTCCTGCGTTCGGTGCTGGCCGGGCTTTCCTAGAACCCGGCCGGAAGCCGATCGGTCACGGATCGCTCGGAACTTCCTTTTTCCGAAATATGATCTGGCTCTACCGCCTCGCTTTCCCGTTCATCCTACTGGTCGCCGTCCCCTGGTATCTTCGCCATGGCCTGCGCCGGGGCGGCTACGGGTGGAGGTTTTTCGACCGATTCGGATTCGCGCCTCGTCCGCCCGATCCGCGGCCCGGCGCGCCGACCCTTTGGCTCCAGGCCGTGAGCGTGGGCGAGGTGCTCGCCGCCGAAGCGATTCTGCGCCGCCTGCGGACGGCGCGGCCATCCGCGCGGCTGATCCTGACCACCACGACCACCACCGGATTTCACCTCGCCCGGAAAAAGGGCTCGTCCGCCGACTTCATCGCCTACTTTCCCCTGGACTTTTTTCCGGCGGTCCACCGCACGTGGAACCGTTTCCGCCCCGATCTGTGTCTGCTGATGGAAGGGGAAATCTGGCCGGAGCACCTCCACCACGCCCGGGTCCGGAACGTTCCCGTGTGGCTGGTAAACGGGCGGCTCTCGGACCGGTCCCATCGCCGCTACCTGCGGGCCGGACGATTCGGCAAGGCCCTTTTCCGACCACTGGAGCGGATTCTCTGCGCCTCCGCCGAGGATGCGGACCGAATCAGGAACATCGCCCCGTCCTCCATGCCCGTCGAGATCGTCGGCAATCTGAAGTTCGATGTCGATCTGCCGCCGAAACCGGGGGGGGCGGACCGGCTCGAGGCCCTCCGCTCGCTCGGCCTCGCCGATCCCGGGCACCCTCCGCCGTTTGTTTTGCTGGGCTCCTCGATCTGGCCGGGAGAGGAATCCATGCTCTGCGAGGCGTTCCGCGAGATCCGCCGCCGGGGAATCGACGTGCGTCTGGTCATCGTCCCCCGCCACGCCGAACGCAGAAAGGAAATCCGGGCCGGAATAAACGCGAACGGGCTCTCTTGCAGCCTTCGCAGCACCGACGGTCCCGCCCGGCCCGGTTCCGACGTTTACCTCGCCGACACGACCGGGGAACTGCGCCACTTCACCGGGCTCGCCGACCTGGCCTTTATCGGCAAGAGTCTCCCCCCGCACGAGGGCGGACAAACCCCGATCGAGGCCGGCGCCTACGGCGTTCCCATGGTTTACGGACCGAGGATGTCGAATTTCAAGGCCGCCTGCCGGGGGCTGGAGGAAAAGCGGGGCGCGGTCCGCGTTTCGACGGCCCGGGAGGCGGTTGCCGAAATCGTCCGCCTGGCGGGCGACCGCAACGCACGGGAGAGCCTCGCCCGCAACGCCCGCGCCTGGCGCGATGAGAACCGGGGATCGGTGGACCGGACGGTGGACGCCATCCTGCGGGCGATCCCCGGTGCTCCGCCGTTGCGCACCGGGGCCTGAAGGCCGCCGACCACGGGGAAGAGTCCGAAGAGTGACATACCAGGACCCGCTCCGACGATGCTTTCTTCGCCGATCTTGCGTCAGCGATGCCCGGGAAGGGATTTTCGCGATATCCGCTTTACACCGGCCCCGGCCAGTGTCATTTAAGTCTCAATAAGAAAATGGAACTCGCAGCCCCCCCAACCGTAACCGAAGATCCGTGGACCACATTCCGGGATTTTCTTTCCAGCCGCGGCCTCCGCATCACCAACCAGAGGCACGCGATTTTCCGGGCGGCCTATGAGTGCGAGCAGCACTTCACCGCCGAGGATTTGCTCGACCGGGCGCGGGCGATCGATTCCACCGTTTCGAGAGCCACCATCTACCGGACCCTGCCGATTTTGACCGAGAGCGGCCTGATCCGGGAGGTGGACGTCGGCAAGGACTACAAGTACTACATGGCCCACCATTCGGCCGACACCTTCAAGGCGCAGGTGATCTGCCTCGACAGCGACGAGATCTACGAAATCGACGCCCCTTTCATGGAGTGGTACGGCAAGGCGGTCGCCGCCAAGCTCGGGCTGGAGGTGGTCTCCCAACGGCTCCAGGTCCAGGCCCGCGACCGCAAGGATATCCCGGTCGGTCCCACCGTCGCCGAGGCCCGGCGGAAAGCTTCGACGAGCGGTCCGCAGAAGACCTGAAGGAACCGGAGCCCGATGAATCCAACGACTCCCGCCGGAAACGGATCGTCGCCGGACGACCTCTCCTTTGAGATCCTTTTTTTCGAGAACCTCTCGCGCCGCGATCCCAAGGATGTGCGGGTCCTGGAAGTGCTCGCCCACCACTACACCAAGAACGGGCGGATTACGGACGGGCTGCGGATCGACCGACGGATTGTCCGGCACGATCCGGAGAATCCCCTCGCCCACTACAACCTGGCGTGCAGTCTGGCCCTGAAGAAACGGAAGAAGGAAGCGGTCGAAAGCCTGCGCGATGCCGTCGAACGCGGCTACGGGGATATCGATTGGATGCTGCGCGACGACGATCTGGCCTCTCTCCGGGAATACACTCCGTTCCTCCAACTCGTAAAGCGGGTCGCCCATGAATCGGAGACCGGCGGCCGCTGAGGGGGGGCGCTGGCTCGCCTGGATTTCGCAGGACGACGACCCGGCACGGCACGCCGCCGTGGAAGAGGCCTGTCTGCGCGAAAGCCGTGACCGGTTTCTTCTGTTCTGGATCAACCGCCCCTCCGTCCACGTGGGAAAGAATCAGAACCTGTGGTCCCAGGTTTCGGCGGCGGACGTCCACCGCGACGGGGTTGCGCCGAACCGGAGACTCTCGGGCGGAGGCACGGTCTATCACGACCGGGGGAACCTGAACTTTTCCATCATCGCCGACGGAGCGCCCCGGATCGATTTCTGCAAGCATCTCGGCACCCTCCTCCCCTTCTTCGCCGCACGGGGCGTCGAAGCCTCGATCCGCAACCGGAGCGATCTCTTTCACGGCGAGCGGAAGTTTTCCGGCAACTCGGAGTATTTCTCCGGAGGGCGGGTGCTCCACCACGGCACCCTTTTGTTCGACGCCGATCTCGGGGCGATGGACCGCTACCTGACCGGCGACACCAGGGCGTACCGGGACCGCTCCATCGATTCGAACCGGAGCCGCACCATGAACCTCAAACCCCTGCTGCCCGACATCCCCGACACGAGGGGGCTGGCCCGGGCACTGGTCCGTTTCCTCGGCGCGCGCCACCGCGATCTGCGGGTACTCGGTGAACCGCCCCGCCGTCTCCTCGAGGCCGCGGAGGGGTTTCTCCCGCGCTTCCGCGATCCGGAGTGGATATTCGGTGGCTCGCCGGCCTACGAGATGGAACGCCTGGCCGGGCACCGGGACCAGCGGATCGGGTGCCATCTCCGCGTCTCGGGCGGGCGGATCCAACACGCGGAGGTCCGGGTCGAGGGCGAGAGCGGATCCGCCCCCGCTTTCCCGCGCTCCCTTCTGGACAGGCTCAACGGCTGCCTCCACGCTCCCGAGTTCGTCCTCGACCGGCTGACGGGCCCTGAGGCGGGCGCGGAGAGCCCGCCCTTTCCGCCCGAGGTCCTGCTGAAACTGTTTTTCTAGACCGCCGGAAGCCACCCAGCCGTCAGGAGTCCGCATTCAGGAGCCAGCATGAAACAACCCGCGAAGACATTCGAAGAACCTCTCCGCTTCGACAATGTTTCCGTTCGCTTCACCGGCGGCGGAGCGGAGGTGCGGGCGCTCTCGTCCTTTTCGGCTTCCGTACGGGCCGGGGAGGTGTTCGCGCTCGTCGGAGAAAGCGGGAGCGGCAAATCAACCGCCGGCTTCGCCGCCGGCGGCCTGCTCCCCGCGGACCGGGCGGTCGTTTCCGGTCACATCGGCCTCGCCGGCGAATGGCTGGAGGCCGGCCGGCCGGAGGCATTCGCGCCCCACCGGGGCCGACGGATCGGATTCGTCTTCCAGGAACCCGGCAGTGCCCTGCATCCGGCGATGACCGTCCGCGCCCAGGTCGGGGAGGCCATCCACCGCCCCCTCGGGCGGCGGGAGCGGTTGGAGGCCGTGCGGCGGCTCCTCCGATCCGTCCACCTGGAGCCCGACCGCCGGATTCTGGGCGCCTACCCCCACCACCTCAGCGGGGGCATGCAGCAGCGCGTCGTACTCGCCATGGCCATGGCCAACGATCCGCCCGCCCTCGTCGCCGACGAACCGACCACCGCGCTCGACCCGACGATCCGGCGCGGCATCCTCGGCCTGCTCCGGGCCCACGCGCTGGAGCGCCGGGCGGGCGTCCTGCTGATCAGCCACGATTTGGGGATCGTCCACCAATTCGCCGATCGCATGGCGGTCTTGCTCGAGGGGCGGATCGTCGAAACCGGAAGCACCGAAGAAATCCTCCGCTCCCCCGGCCACGAATACACGCGCTCGTTGCTCGCCTCGGCCCGCTACGAAGCCACGGAGGTTCCGGAATGACCGGTCCGGCATCCACGAATCTTCTCGAACTGGACGGAGTCTCGATCACCTACCCGGGCGGGCACCGGGCGGTCGGGGCGGTCAGCTTCTCCCTGCGGGCCGGGGACCGCGTCGGATTGGTCGGGGAAAGCGGGAGCGGCAAGACCTCGCTCGCCCGGGCGATCATGGGCCTCGTCCCGGTATCCGCGGGGGCCATCCGCATCGGAGGCCGCGCGGTCGAATCCGCCAATGCCGCGGCCCGGCGGCGGAGAGCGCGCCTGGTCCAGATGATTTTCCAGGACCCCTACCACTCACTCAACCCGCGCCGGACGGTACGGCAGGCCCTCGTCGAAGCGGTCGCCGCGCGCGGCCAAAGCGAATCAACGGTTGACCGGGTGGCGGAAGCCGTCCGCCTGCTGGAAAAAGTGCGCCTGGAGTCGGACGCCCTCGACCGGTTTCCCCACGAATTCAGCGGAGGCCAGCGGCAGCGGATTTGCATCGCCCGCGCTCTCGCGACGGAGCCCCGCCTCCTCGTCTGCGACGAGGCGGTCAGCGCACTCGACACCACGACCCAGATGGCCGTGGTCCGGTTGCTGCGGGACCTGAGCCGGACCGGGGACATCGCCCTGCTCTTCATCACCCACGATCTGCCCCTGGTCGAATTCCTCTGCGAACGCGCGCTCGTCCTCGACCGGGGATCGCTCGTCGAAGAAGGCCCGGTGGCGACCGTGTTCACGAAGCCGACGGCGCCGAAAACCAAAGAACTGGTCGAATCGGTTCTCCGGCTTCCGCCGGCGCAAAAGGATTCGTCATCCTGAGAGAGCCTGTGGCATGGCATCTAACGAGAGTGGAACAGGCCGCCGGCCCGTTTCCCTCGGGCGATAATGTGGCAATAAGCTTCCGGATCCCTGGCGATACGGTCCTGATGTTCTTCATCGCTCCTCACGTAGCGGGTCAAAGGCAGAATCTCGACCACGACCTTGCCCCGATCCGCTCTTCGGGCGAGATACCCTCGCGCCTGTTCCAGATGGCCGGGGTTCAGGCTGTAGATTCCGGTGCGGTATTTCTCGCCCACATCCCCGCCCTGCCGGTTGAGGCTGTAGGGGTCAATATCGGGATCCATCCGTAGGAAACTCAGCGGATCGATAAACGGACCCGAAAATTGGAGGCAACTTGATAAAACTACAGCTGGCGCAGGTATCGCTCGGGATTTTCGAGGAAGCTTTTGGTCAGGGTCACATGGGGGAGATCCCCGTAGGCGGTTTCCACGATCGCTCCATCGTCGAAGCCCAGGATGCGGGCACCGGGGTAGGCCAGTAGCAGAGGAGAATGGGTGGCGACGATAAACTGCGCGTCGCCCTCCTCGACCAGTGTCTTCACCAGACTGAGGAAAGCCAGTTGGCGTTGCGGCGAAAGCGCGGCCTCCGGCTCGTCGATCAGGTAGAGCCCGCCGGGGACGCACCGTGACTGGAAAAACTTGAGAAAGCCCTCCCCGTGGGAGACGGCGTGCAGATCTTCGCCGTAACGAGAGGTGATCGCCTGTTTCTGCCCAAACATGTAGCCGCGCACGCGCGGGTCGTCCCCGAAGCGCTCGGCCATTTCATCCATGCTCTCGGCCCGGCGGCGCATTCCACTGGCGAAATTGAAAAAATCCTCGGCCCGGAGAAAAAACCCGAACCGGGTGCGGGGCTGCCAGCCAAGCCGGAGCGCGAGCGCGAGCGGTCGAACCGGCTCGAGCGTCTCATCGTGCTCGAGCGGGACTCCGGTGGCCGGCGGGAGCTTTGCCTTGAGAGCGATCGCTTCCAGCAAAGTCGATTTTCCCGATCCGTTCTCCCCCACGAAAAAGGTGACCGGCGTAGTGACGTTCAGGGCGGAGAACGAGGCCAGGGCGGGCACCGAGAATGGATAACTCCCGGCATCCACCTCCGCTTCCATTGATATCCTGCGCAGAAAAATCATTTGCGCCTCCTATCACACGCCGTCCAATCGCAGAAATCGATAGAAAAAGAGCCGCCGCGCCCATCGCGCCATGCTTCCCCCGGTGGACGCGGGGCTCTTGACCCGGCGGAGCCCTGCGACAGCCGGGGCGAAGACGATTGCCCCTCGATCCGAGGGTAATAGTGGCTGCGGACATCACCGAACCTCTCTTGTACCGACACCGGGGATGCGTGAAAATCAGGTCCGTTGCCCGTGCCCCCGAGGGGATCGGTGGGCAAGCCCGACATTTATATAAAAGTTTCCCTGAGTTTACCTTGCGGAGGCCCGATTGCGTCGCCACCATCGAACGCAGTTAATTCACCCGAAAATTGGATTCCATTCTCTATCCCCATCAATCAGCACCGCAATGAATCGCATCCTATTGAGCTGCATCGTAACCGCTTCTGCTTTCACCGTACCCGCCACGGCCGCCGATAAAGAAGCCGAAACCAAAAAGGACCTTGGCGGTCCGCAACGAAACGAAGATCTAACGGTTCCATTCTTCATCACATCCCAGGACCCCGGCCTCGACTGGTGGCACCGCATCCCGCCCAACAGCGGACCCGTGATCGAAACGACCGGCGAATTGTACCGAGGACAACGTTTTTTGGCACTTCCCTTTGTTGTTCAATATGCTCGCGATGAAGCCGGCGAGTTCGATTTGGTCTATTCGATACGGCAGACCGCCCCGGACGGGGAGACGACGGAAATCTTGTCGGACGTGGAATTCAAAGCCCCATCAGCCGCCTCGCATATTATTTTGCCACTTCCGAAATACAACGGGTTTCAACGGGGCGCTGCTCGGGTTTTTCCAGGCCGCGTTTGCCTCCAATGAGTTTCTTCTGCCCCACTTGGAAACGGCCTTCCCGGACGCTGGCCCCACCCCGCGCCGTAACATTCTTCTCCTGCGGGCTTTGCTCAATGAACCCCCGCTCCCCCAAGAGGAGCTAACCGAACGGGAACAGGCGTTCCAGGACGCCTGCTACTCCCTGGAGTTTTCCGACCCCTACGAAACCCTGCTATTCCCGGATCAATTGGATCGGCTCTGGGGGGAATTCTTCGCCACGGGCCGCTACAAACCCATCCGCCGACTCATCGACGCGCTGTCCCTCGCACCTTACAAAGAGAAAGCGGACGAGGCGCTCGAGAACGGAAAAATGCCGGAAGGAAAAGACGCCCTGCGCGATTTTTGGCGCGGGATGACGTTCAAGGCCGCGGTCTGGTCCCTGGGCGCCAATTGCAAAAATCATAGGCTGGTTCGGCAATACTGTGCATGGACGCTGAATAACGAAGATCTCCCCGCGAACGATGCGGCCCTCTTGCGAGCCATCCTTTCGAGATCGACCGAAAATCAGGAGTCCAATACGGGATCGGTGGGCTCTTGACCGGCGACCACGAATATACCGGATGCTACACCGGTCGCCGCGGGGTGCAACCACAAGAGCAGGGAGGGAATATCGGAATCTATTCGATAATAGTGCGAGCGCCGCCGAACTAAGGCGGGAGGGCGGCTGCCGTGCCAAGGCGAAGCAGTTTCCTCAGGCGGCTGCTTTCATGGGGATGAAATTCATGATTGGGGCGGCCAAAGTGGGTGGGTTGCTTCAGCGCCCACCTTCGAAAGCCCGGAATTTCACGTTCACGCTGAACCTCCGCGGCGATCCGGAACCTTTCCTCCCGATGCGAAAACCGGGCGC
>CAZDRT010000044.1:0-19558 GCA_964507815.1 uncultured Puniceicoccaceae bacterium | reverse complement strand
CTCACAGAAATGGCTGCAATTGCCAGGTAAAGCTCCACGCACTTGTGGTTACACCCCCCAAAAGCCGCTCCAGCGCGCTGACATTGACAAACGCACTTAACCAGATCATCTTTGCCTTGGGTTTCCATGCGTTTCCAAAATAAAACACCATTGCCATGAAAACGAACTTTCACCCCATTTCCCTGATCCTTTTTACCTATTCGCTGGTGGTCGCACCGGCACTATTTGCCCAGGGATCCGGCATCGAATCCAGCCGCCGCTCCCAGAGCGAGATCCAGCGGCAGGCCAATCAGATCATCGCCCACATCGATGCGATCATTTTCGACTACACCCGCAACGGCTTGGAAGGCGAGGAGTTGGAGACGCTGAAGCGGACGCGCCAGAATCTGAGTGAGACGAGTGAGACCGAGATGGCCCGAATCCTCGAACTTCTGAGCGCTGCGGAGCAAGACAGTCGAAACGAGGAATACCTGCTGGAAGCGTTCGATGGGCAGAAGGGCATTTTGTCCGTGCTGCGCAATCTCATGTCCGAATACAACGAGCGGCGCGATATGGCCGCCGTCCCGCTCACGCTCCGCACCATTATTGAGCGTCAGGCATCCAATCTCGCCGCCGCCGAGCAGTTGGCCCGATCCACCAACCCCTCCCGCGGGCTGAGTGATTTTCAAATGCAGATGGTCGATGCCCAGTTCGAGGAGCAACGCAACATCAACCGCCAATTCGACCAGTGGATCGCCTCACTTGAGATTCTTGCCTTCAGCCCCGAGGAAGAGGTGGCTGCCCGCTTCCAGAAAGCGCTGGGCGAACTGCAGCGCATGCGCATCCCCAACCTCCTGGGCCAGAGCCTCAACGCCCTGGATGCCGGTCAAGTCGTGACCGCCGCCTCCTTTGAAAAACGGTCCATCGAGTCCCTCAAGGCCCTTTTGCTCACCCTGGACGAGGAAAAGCCATCCGAACCCGGCGACGAGGCGTCGTTTTCCCTCGTGGCCGAGCTGCAACGCCTGCGCGACGAAGAAGGTCGCATCCGGGAGCAGATCGACAAACGGATCGAAAAAGACCAAAATCTGAATCCCGTGGTTAAAAACCAAGGCGGCGTGATTGAATCTTTCTACGGTCTGCGCGACGCGATGATCCAGGAAATGCCCGATCGCAGCGACCTCCATACCACCGTGCTCGACACCATGCGCCTCGCCCGCCGGGAGATGGCGGACAGTGCTCCAAGCCGGCGAGCCCAATCCGCGCAGACCGTCGATCAGGTCATCGCGCAGCTCGACGGCTTGATCGAGCAGGCCAACGCCGGGGCGGGCACTCCCCCGCCCGAAGATCCGGCGGAAGCAGACGAAAGTTTCGCCGAACGGCTCGCCATCGCCGTCAGCGAGCAGGAACGCCTGAATCGCGAGACCTTGGCCATGGAGCGCAACGACGGGCGACTGCGTGGAGCCCTGCCCCGCCAAGAGACCATCGCGCGGATGGCGTCCATTCTGCACCAGCAGGCGCACGCCAGCTATCCCGACGCCGCGCGGCCCCTCTTCGATGCCGGAGAAGACATCCAATCCGCCCTCAGGAATCTTCCCCTCGCCGGTCGTGAGGGACTCGCCCTCATGGCCCAGGAAAAGGTGCTCACCCATCTTCGGCAAGCCCTCGCCACGCTGGAAACCGAGCCCGCGGAGACCGACCCCTCGCTGCTGGCCGAGGCGATCGCCGAAGCTCAAGCCAAGCTCGAAGAAGCCCGTGAGGCGATCGAAGCAGAAGACTTTGCCGAAGCCGCCGAAGAACTCGCCGAGGCCGCCGAATCCGTCGAAGAAGCGGGCGAGTTGGCCACCGCCATGGATCCGGAGATGATCCCCGACGCGCTGCTGGCCGATCTGGAAGCCGCCCAAGCGGCGCTCGCGGAAGCGCTCGCCGCCCTGCCGGAAGCGGGCGACCTCCCCCTCATGACCGCCGCAGAAGGTGAAGTCGCTCCCCTCGAAGCGGCGCTCGCCGCCGCAGCCGCCGCTCTGGAAAGCGCGTTGGCCGGCACCGGGGAGACAGGGCAGAGCGGCGAGCAGAGCGAGTTCCTCGAATCAATCGCCGCCCAGCTCGCCCAAGGCATGGAGGGTGCCCCGACCGGCGAGGGCGAAGGCGAGGACGGCCCGCCCGCCCCGACACAAACCGCCGCCACAACGCCGATGACCGCCCAGGAATCGGACGGCGAAGGCGAGGGCGAGTATAATTCCGCCGGACCGGAAGTGGCCGGCACTCCCGGCGATCTCGCCGCCGACTCCGCCTTCACCTCCCTGCCCGAGCGGGACCGCGACGCCATCCGGCAGTCCATGTCCGAACCCCACCCCGCCGCCTACCGGGATTTTATCGAGCAATACCGCCGCAACCTCGCCGAATCCATCCAATGAACCGCTGCCCGATCCCATTTTCTTTATCCAGCCAGACCCAATCGATTTGACATCAGATAAAAGCTCCATCAATTTGATGGCATGATAAAAACCCAGATTCAAGTGCCGGAGGATCAATATCAAGCCCTGCGCCAATTCGCGAGTGAGCGGGAATGGTCCATAGCTGAAACGTTTCGGCGGGGTGCCGAGCTGCTTTTGGAAGTTTACCCACCCCACCCTAGTCGGATGCCTCAGCCCTGGACACCACCAAGCTCCGCGACTGTGGGATGGAACGGCCTCGACCCAGCCGCCTTGAAGCGTTGTGTCGAGGATGACCGTGAACCGACACTAATATAAGTTGAGTGATTGCAATCGATACCAACATCTTGCTCTACGCCTACGCCGAAGAAGCCCCGGAAAACGAGGCGGCGCAGGATTTTTTGGCCGAGCACAGTGAACGTAGCGACGTGATCATCAGCGAATTCACCTTGACTGAACTGTATTTGTTACTCCGCAACCCAGTTGTTTTAAAAAAACCTCTGTCAGCAGCCAAGGCAGTCGAAGTCATTGAGACCTACCGAACCCATCCAAGGTGGCGCATACCCGGTTTTCCACCAGCCAGCCGGCAGTTTCACGACCAGCTTTGGGAGCATGCCCGGCGCCACCAGTTTGCCCGCCGTCGAATTTACGATGTCCGAACAGCGCTCGCCCTCATCGCATTTGGCGTGACCGACTTCGCCACAACCAATATCAAGGATTTCCGAAATCTAGGTTTTGAGCGCGTCTGGAACCCCATTCACTAAGACGGGAATATGCCCGGCAAGAGGCGAGCACCTTCGGCTCGACTTCCGCCCCACATTTCCCCAACATTCCACCATGCTCGCCCCCCCCTCACATCCCCGAAACCGACTCTCGATCTCAACCCGCGAAAAGCTATTTCCTATCCATAGCGGGATTTTATCGAACAATACCGCCGCAACCTCGCCGACTCCATCCAATGAACCGCTGCCCCTCCCGATCCATCCTTTCCTCGCTCGCGCTCGTCATCGGCGCATGCCTGCTGATGCCCGGCGCACGGTCCGCCGCGCAAGCGGATGAAGTTGAACCACCCGTTATCACCGGGGAAATCCGTTCGCTCATCGACGGGGGTCTCGAATGGCTGGCCCTCCAGCAGGAGCGCACGGGCGCGTGGAGTTCCGGTGCCCCCGGCGGCACCCAATACCGTGGAGCCATGACCGGCTATGTCCTCCTCGCCTACATGGGAGCCGGCCACCTCCCCGGCGAGGGTCCTTACGGCGAAGCCCTTCAGCGGGCAGTCGATTACCTCGTCGGCAGCGTGCTGCCCGACGGCACCATCCAGACCGACAACCGGGGCCACTACATGTATTCCCACGGGATCGTTCTCCTCGCCCTGTCCCAGGCATTGGGCCAGAGCAACGACCCGGAGATCCGTCCCGCGGTCGAGCGCATGGTCCGCCTGACCCTCGGTGCGCAGGATGGCAACGGCGGTTGGCGTTACCATCCCCGCCCCTCCGGGGCCGACATCTCGGCGACCGTCGTCCAGTGCGTCGCCCTGCGGGCCGCCCGCAACGTGGGCATCCCCATCGGACAAGACGTCTTCGACCGCGCCGCCGATTACGTCCGCGCCTGCAATATCGAAGGCACTCCCGCTTTCGCCTACATGCCCAGGCAGGACAGACCCGGCTACGCCCGCACCGCTGCGGCCGCCTATTCCCTGCAAGTTCTCGGGCACTACGACGACCCCCTCGTGGCACCCGCCATCGAGGAGCTGCTCGACATCCGCGTGCGCGGCGATGGCAACCCCGGGCGGTGGACCACCTACGGAGACTACTACGCCACACCCGCCCTCTACATGGTCGGTGGCGCTGCCTGGGCCGAGTGGTATACCGGGCTCAGTGAGAAAATCGTCTCCGAAGCCAATCGCGACGACGGCCGCGTTTACTGGGGCAACCCCCGGGGCGGCGGACGTGGCGACAACAGCCCGATCTACAAGACCGCCCAGCACATCTCCATGCTCTCCGTCCCCACCCGCTTTCTTCCCATTTACCAACGCTGATTCGCAGCCGCCCACCATGCCGTTTCACGCCTTCCGAACGCTCCTTCTCGCCCTCAGCCTGCTCGCCGCCGCGCCGCTGGCCGGACAAACCGACGAGGCCCTGGTCCTCACCCTGGACGGAAAAAGCATCACCGGCACGCCGGAGTTCGAGCGCATGAGAATCGTCCTTGATCCGGCCACCGGAGCCTCGACATCCATCAATCCCTCCACCGTCTGGCACTTTTTCATGGAAGCTCCCTTCGGAGGCGAAGAAGGACTCGGGCTGCGGGCCATCCGCAATCTCCCGCCCGATGTCCCCGGTCTGGTCTTGACGAATGGTGCCTTCATCGCCGGATGGCCGGAGAAGATTACCGATAGCGCAATCACCATCGATTCGAGTCGTGCCGGGATGTTGAGCTTTCCCCGCAAGCAGGTGGCGCGCATTCATTTTCGCCACCATTCCGGCAGCACCTCCGTGGTTCTGCCCGAATCCGCCACCGGCGTCGTCTCCAAATCCGGCCATTTCGCCGAGGGCGACATCATCTCTTTCACGGCGGAAGAAGTCGTCATCGACTCCATCCTGGCCGGCCCATCCACCCACTCCACCAAAAACCTGCAAGCAGTCGTGCTCGCCGCCGCGCCCCTCGCCTCCAGCGATTACATCCTCGAACTGGATGACGGCAGCCTCCTCCTGGCCAACGACCTAACCGTTCAGCCGGGCGGTCTGAGGATAGCCGGGCTTCTCACCGGTCGAGAAGACATCCAGGCCTCCGACCTGGCCCGGTTGTCCGCCGGCGCGCGCAGAGTCCGCGATCTCACCGACCTTCCCTTCCGGCGGCGCCGCCCTGAAGTCGAGGGACAGTCCGATCTCGCCATTCGCACATCTCCACTCACAGCCGCACCCATCCGCGTGGACACCATCGACCGGATGGTCGAAATGCCCGCCGGAAACGCCATCGCCAGTTTGGTCGGACAAGGAATGAGGGGGTTCTCCGTGCGACTGGCAGTGCCCCCCGAACAACCGCCGCAAAACCGTGTCATCTTCCGTATCCGTGCCGACAATCTCCAGGTTTACCAGTCGCCCCCCATGAACTCCGAGAGTCGGCCGACCCTCGTCGGGTTCCGCGAACGCATCGCCCGCTTCATCGTTCTTGAGGTGCTGCCGGCCGACGGGCAAACCCACGAGACCCCCGGCCTCTGGATCGAACCCGTGCTGCATACGCAATGACCCGCTTGATCCTACTGGCCGGGCTCGCCATGGCTCTCGGGCCGCTCGCCGCCGATATTCCGGAAGAGCACCAGCGCTATTTCGATGAAGACGGACGCCTGCGCTGGGTGCCCCCGCCGGAGCCCGTCATCGAAAAGCTGGACGACGGGCGCATCCGCATCAGCGAACTCATCCTCGACCCGCAGAACCGCAGCGTGCTCCTGCCGGTCGCCCTCAACGCCCGCCCGGGCGAGGAACTGGAATACGTCCTCGTGCAAGAACTCGGCAAAGTCCACGAAAGTCTGCTGCGCACGGCAGCCCCGCCCACCTACCTCCACACCGCCATGCTCCTGCTCGGGGTCGAGCGATCACCCGAGCGGCAAACCGCCCCACCCGCACAGATCGACCGGGAATGGCTCGGGCGGACCGACGCTCCCTCCGGGCCACCCGTCCGCCTCGAACTTCTCGTTCCCCGCGACGACGGAACCTACGACGCCTACCCGCTCGAAGCCTTCGTCACCGATCTCGCACGCGACGCCCCCCTCGAACCGGCACACTGGGTTTACAACGGCTCCGCCATGAACCAAGGCGTTTTCGTCGCGGAGGTCGAAGGCTCGTTCATCTCCCTGATCACCGATCCCATGGCCCTCATCAACTACACCGGCCCCGGGCGCACCAACGACCTCAACTGGCTCGCCCGCGCCCACCCAGCCGCCTTCCCCTCCGAAGAAACGCCCCTGCTCCTCCGTCTCACGCTCCTCGACTGAACCTTGACTCCCCCCCGGCCATCGACCCTTAATCCACGATTATGAAAAAAACCGCCCGCATCCTCCTCCCCGCCATCCTTCTCCTCGCTGCGATCCTGCCGAGCACCCTGCCCGCACAAGGCGAAGCACCTTCCGAGGCCTCTAACCTCTCTCTCAAACTGGAGACCTCCCAAGCCATGACCCGCGCCCTCCGCTGGCTCGGTGATCAGCAGGAACCGGCGGGCAACTGGTCCACCCCCGACCACCCCGCCATCACCGCGCTCGTCGTGCGGGCCATGCTCCAATCGTCCGCTCCCGCCGAGGTCGGTCGGGAGAACCCGGCCATCGAACCGGCCCTCCAGTTCATCCTCTCCCGCGTGCAGCCCGATGGCGGGATCTACACGCCCGAGCACGGCTTGGCGAACTACAACACCTCTATCTCTCTGATGGCTCTGGCCGCCGCCGACAACCCCGACTACGCGGAGATTATTGAACGCGCCCGTGCGTTCGTCGTTCGCGGCCAGCAGTTTTTCGACCCCGAATCCGAAGATGCCCGTTTCTCCGGCGGCATCGGTTACGGTAACTCCTATTCCCACTCCGATATGTCCAACACGATGTTCGCAATCCAGTCCCTGGCCGAAACGCGCACCCTCTTCCCCGGTTCGCAGGACGAGGACACGCCCGAGCTGGATTGGGAGGCGGCGATCCAATTCCTCTCCCGCTGCCAGAATCTGGAGGCAAGCAACGACACCGGTCTGGCCAGCGACGACCCCGTCAACCGCGGCGGCTTCTACTACTTCCCCGGCAAATCCCAGGCCGGCGAGATGGAACTGCCCGATGGACGCGTCGCCCTCCGCTCCTACGGCAGCATCAGCTACGCCGGTCTCCTCAGTTACGCCTACGCCAACCTCGAACCCGAAGATCCCCGCGTCCAGGGCGTCCTCGAATGGCTCGAGAAAAACTTCACCCTCGCGGAAAATCCGGGCATGGGCCAGCAGGGCCGTTTCTTCTACTTCATGACCATGGCCACGGCCCTCGACGTCGCGGGCATCGAACAACTCTCCACCCCCGAGGATCCGGATCTCGACTGGCGCGAGGCTCTCGCCCTGCAGCTCCTCAACCTGCAGGATGCGAGTGGTTATTGGGTCAACACCCACGGTCGCTGGATGGAGAAAGACCCCGTCCTCGTCACCGCCTACACCCTCCTCGCCCTCAACCGCATCCACGACGACTTATAACCGGTAGTTCAACTCATCTTCCCAGGATGATCCGCCCGCACGTAGCCTTCGCGCAGGGCCAGGACGGCGAGCTGGGTGCGGTCTTCCGCTCCCAGCTTGCGCAAGATCGCACTGACGTGCTGACGGGCGGTGGCGTCGGCGATTCCGAGTTTGTCCGCGATTTCCTTGTTACTGAGGCCCCCTACGATTCGCTCCAGGATCGCCTTTTCCCGGTCGGTCAACCGCGGGCGCACATGCCCCTGCTCCAGCTTACGCCGGATGGCGGCGGGAAAATACTCTCCGCCGCCGGCGACCTGGCGGATCGCTTCGATCAACTCGCCCTGCTCCGCCGATTTCGAAAGGTAGCCGCAGGTGCCCGCTTCCACCGCGTCGAGCACGTCCCGTTCCCCGGCATTGACCGAGAGCGTCAGTGCCCGCACGCCGGGATGGGCGTCGGCCAGCTCTCGGATGAACTCCACGCCGCTGCCGTCTGGCAGGCGCAGGTCCACCACGGCGACCGCGATGCCTTTGGTTTCGGCGAGTCGGCAACGGGCCTCGGCCAGGCTCCCGGCCTCCGCGACGATCCGCATGTCCGGCTCGGCCTCAATGTAGGCCGCCAGCCCCGACCGCACGATCACATGATCGTCCACCAGCAGAATGTGAATCGACTCCTTCATGAGCGGTCCAGGTCCACCGGGCAGAGAACCAGCGAGAAATAGGCCACACCCGGCCCGCTTTCGAGGCGCACGAGAATCTTGTTGTAGCCCTCCCTGAGCAACACCTTGCGAAAGCCTTGGTCGAGCTGCCAGGAGCTCAACCCCTCCTCCTTCCAGACCACTAGGTCATTGATCCAGACCTTGGCGTAATCGTCCGTCCCCACCGCGAGCAGGACCTCGCGGGGCCGGTCGGAATAGACCTCGGTGTAGGCGTAGTAGGTGCTGTTGATGGTCTCGTCCGGCGGATTGATCCGGATGCGGTTGCTCTGCACGAAGCGCCATTTCAAGGAAAGCGGTTCCTTCGTCAAGGGGTGCGCCTGCCCCGGATACTCGGCATCGAAATCAACCAGCGTCTCCGGAGGAAATTTTTTGTCGTCGAAGGAGGTGGAAGCGTTACTGGGCTTTTTCCACGGGCCGATCACATACCAGGTGTCGATATAGACCCAGCCTTTGCGGGCGGAATCGTCGGTGAACTTGCGACCCGGCAGGCTCTCGGCGATGATCTGGCGAGTGTTGATATCCTTGAGGATGCCTCCGGCCTGGGGGCGGTTGACGCCCATGCTGCCCTCATAGGAACCGCGGTTGAGCAGGGAATTCAGCTGCCCTTGGTCGCCGAAGAGGTTGCCATCACCCAGACCGTAGGATTGGGCCATCACGGCGGTCATGTCGGTCATTGCGCCCTTGGGCTGGCCCTCGGTCGAGGCCATGGCACTCATGGCGGTTTGGAGCGCGGCCTGGGCTCGCAGCTGCTGCGAGAGTTGCTGGCCGGAAAGCTCTCCGCCCTCCTGTGTCCGCCCGGTCAGTTGGGAGGCCCGGCTTTCGGCGGTCTTGGCGATGTTTGAGGCGGCGCGGGCGGCCTGCTCGAGGGCCGCGTTGTAAGCCTCGAACTGCTCTGCTGTCATGGGAAGCGGTGCCTGCGGCCCGATCGCTTCGGAAAGATCCGGTGCATCGGGCATGGCGGGTTGGTAGAGATCGTTCAAGGCTTCCTCAAAGCTCTGCCCCTGCACGGCGGCCAGCTCGGCGGCGCGGGCTTCGGTGAAGTTCTCATTAATGGTCTCGCCAAGCTCCTGCGCGGTTTCATAGAGGTCGTGGGCCGTCATCTGGTCGAGGGCTTCGTCGTTGTATTGCGCGAGCATTTCCTCCATCGCTGAATCGAGTTCCGCCCACTGCTCGGGCATCATTTCCGGCAAAGCCTCCTCATCCGCAAGCATGCGGGCCTCCATCAGTGCGCGGATGAATGCGAGGTAATCCTCCGCCTTGTCCGACAACTCACCCGACAAGCGCATTTCGTCCTGCAGCTCCCGACGGATTTTCCTTTCCTCACGTTTATCGGCGGCACCTTTCATCAAGTTCGCTCGGCCGCGCTGAAACGCTTCGACCAGCTTTTCGGTAATTGAGACCAACTCCTCGGTCACTTCGATTTGCCCGGCGGCTTCATCCGGTGATAAAACCCCGTCCTCATCCGCCCGCGCCTGGTCGGCCAGCCGGGTGGCGATTTCCAGGGTGCGCGCACTCCCTTTTTGCGGCACCTCGTATTCGCTCATCAAGGGATCCGCCCGCACCGACCGGCGCAACTGCGAGGCCAGGATTTCGATCTCAATCGCCAGCCGGAAGGCCTCGTCGTCCGCCGTCCGGTTGGCCAGCTCTTTTTTTCGCTCCTCTTTGACCTCGTCCGTATCGCGCAGAATCTCGACCATCTTCTTGACCTTGCGTTTTAATTCGTCCCGCTTCTTCCGCTCCTGGTTGCGGGCAATCTCCCGCACCTGCTCTTCGTTCGGCTCGGGTCGTTCCACCTTCACCTTCTTTTTAATCACGCCTTCCTCGTCCACCTCTTCGACCAGCATGGCGAATTCACTCCGCCGCCAGTCCGGATTCAGATACAGGGCCAGAGCCACCCCGCCCGACAGGACCAGGGCAATGACCCAGGCGACGAATAACACCCGCTTGGGTTCCGCCCGTGAGGGGCGTGACTGGTCTTTTGTCGGCATCGGCCTGGTCAATCGAATTTCTCGTGATAGGTGCGCACGCCCACGTTGCGGAGGTTGCGGAAGGCGAGCAAATCGAGTACTTCGACCACCCGATGGAAAGGCGTGTCCTCGTCGGTGTCGAGTCGGATACGTGCCTCGGGATCGTCGCGTTCGAGCGCCCGCATCTCCTCGTGCAGGAGTTGCACCGTGGTCTCCTCGCCCATGAAATACAACTCCCCTTCCGCGTCGATGTTGACTACCACCTGCGAATCATCCGGCGGCACTTCGAGAGCCGAGCGCGAGATCGGCAGCTCGATCTCCTCTACCGAGGTATCGTCTTTCTTGAGCATCGTCGTCACCAGAAAGAAAATCAACAGCAGGAACACCGCGTCGATCATCGGCCCCATGTCGAGGGCGACATCTTCATCTTGCTGCCAGGGGCGTCGAGACATGGTCAATCCGGGCGGCTAGCGCCGCCCGCCTCCTTTCACATCTTTCAATTCAAAATACTCCTCTTCGCGGTGGAACAGCCGCACGCCCACCTCCTCGAAGCCCTGGATGGCGAGCGTGTCGAGCAGATCGATCACTTTCTGGAAGCCGACCTCCCGCTCCGCGTCCACCCGCACCGGAACCTGCACGCCGCGCTCCTCGGCGATCACCTTCAGCCGACCGTCGAAATTCTCGACCGGACGATAGCTGATCTCGCCCCCGCTGCCACGCTTCGGGATGCCCTCCGCGATTGTCCCGTCGGAATCGAGCAGGAAGACCACCTCCTCGGTGAAAGCCACCCGTGAGAGGGCCGCCGAGGCATCCGGCAGCACCACCGGGATCTGCTTCTCCAGGCGCTTGAGCATGGTGGTGACCAGAAAGAAAATGAGCAACAGGAAGACCGCGTCGATCAACGGCGACAGATCGACGGCGGCATCGTCACCCTCGCGTCCGCGCCGCGCCCGGCGGTGGCGCAACAGAAAGAGCGTCCGCCGGTGTTCGGGGTTGCTCGCCGCCAATTGCTGCAAACGCCGACTCATGCCTGCGGTGCTTCGGGTTCCGCATCCACCGGGCTTGGTTCGGGCTCGGGATCCTCGTGTTCCTCAGGCTCGGGCGTCAGCCACAGCGCCAGCATCTCGTCCATCTCCTCCTCGATGCGGATGCCGAGGTTGTTGATTTTCATCTTGAAATAGTGATAGGAACTCAAGGCGGGAATCGCCACGATCAAACCGATCGCCGTGGTGATGAGCGCCTTCCCGATCGAATCGGCGAGGACCGATGCATCCCCGGTGTCGCCCATGATGGCCACCTTCTGAAAGGCCTCGATCATCCCTATGATCGTGCCCAGCAGCCCCAGCAGCGGCGAAACGGTCGCCACGATGGCCAGCGGATAAGTCCGCTGCAACTGGCGCCCGACCGCGCGGGACACCATGTCCGAGGCGCCGAAGCTGACGATCTCAAAGCTCAAATGGGTGTGGGTGGAGATATACTCCGCCACCCGGCCGAAGATCGTCTTGTCCTTCCGGGCCGCCCGCTGCGCCGCCTCGATGTCGGCCCGCCGCCACGGCTTCAGAATCACCTCCGCCTTTTTGCCGGAAACGAATTTAGCCTTACGGACCGAATAGAGACGCTCGAGGAAAAAAGCCAGCCCGGCCACGGCAATCCCGATCAGAACAAAGGCCACCGTGCCGCCCTTGAGCACCTCCGCCCCCCAGTCGATCGTCCCCGCCGCCTCCGATTCCAGCGCGACTCCGTTGGCGGTGTCTGCGCCCTCCGGGGAGGTCTCCGGGTTCTCCTGGGCGTTCAGGACGGCGGACAACGCGCCGACAATTAGAAACGCCAAAACGCCGAGGGCGAAGCGAAGAGAACTGGGGAAAAACATAAAACGCATAATGGAACTCATTGAATCGAGAGATCGCTTGGGTGAAGTGCAAAACCAAGCGATAAGAAAAGCTGATGGCAATCGAGAAAAAAATACTCCTACATTTGTCGGATACCACTCGCTGTGAACCAAGCGACGACTCCGGAATCAAAACCCGTAACCGGATTTTCTTGAAAATGCCGCACCGACCCGCCACATTTCAGAATCATGGGTATTCCAGAGACAGCGAATTTTATCTCAGTTGACGAATACATCGAGGGCGAACAGCTGAGCGAAATCCGCCACGAATACATCGGCGGTCGGGTCTATGCCATGGCCGGGGGCAGCGAGGCGCACAATGTATTATCGGGAAACCTTTATGCCGCGCTGCGGGCGCACCTCAGGGGCAACCCCTGCAAGGTCTTTATGGCGGACATGAAGCTCCGGCTGAAGATCGCCGAAGACGATATCTTCTATTATCCCGACCTGATGGTGACCTGCGATCCCTCGGACGACGCGAAGTATTACAAAACCAAACCCGTCGCAGTCATCGAAGTCTTGTCCCCCTCGACGGAGCGTCTGGATCGGCGTGAGAAGTTTCTTTCCTACCAGCGCTTGCCCAGCCTCGAGGAGTATGTCCTGGTCGATCAGGAGCGGATGCGGGTGACGGTTTTCCGCAAAGCGAACTGCTGGAAACCCGAGCATTTGACTGCGGAAGACAGCCTCAAACTGGGATCCGTGGGTTTCCAGCAGACGATCCCATCCGTTTACGAAGACGTGCCGACCACCCCGTCCGCACCCGTAGCCGGATGACTTTCCGCGTCGCGCCGAAACCGCCATCCACGCCGGAATGCGCCAGGCCCTCGCCGATAACAAAGCCGAAACCGGTGAGACCAACTCTCACCTCTCCGCCCAATGTCAAGAGGATTGATCGGGCCTTCAGCCCTTGTGCGGACGCGCCACGTCGCAAGAGTCACCCTGTTGAAAAAAAAAGGAAAGATTTTCGTTGAACAATCGTTTGTTCTTCTGTTGGTTAATTTTCTTCCACAAAAATCCCTTCTATCACACCCATGTATACCCAATCCCTTCTTGCCGCCTTCCTGTCCCTCAGCCTGACTCTTTCCGCCAAATCCGCTCCGGAATACATCTGGCAGCAAACTCACGCCAAAACTCTTCCCACCGGTGACTTACAATATTCTCCGCAGCCACTGGAGGGCTTCGAACCCGCCGACTACCATGGTGAAGTGCGTTACATCGATTATGAAAACGGGAAAGACGCCAACGACGGCATGAGCCCACAGAGCCCATGGAAACACCACCCATGGGATTGGGCCGCCGCAGGCAAAGCCAAAGCCCACTCGGGCATCACCGCCTACGTGTTCAAACGCGGAGTTTACTACCGCGGGCAGCTCCGGGCGGACGAATCCGGCGAGCCCGGTAATTCGATCATCCTTACCTCAATATCCTCCTGGGGCGAGGGATCAGCCATCATTGCGGGTTCGGAGCGACTGCCGGCCAACTGGGTCGCGGCTTCTTCCGTTGATCACCCTGAGCGACTTGCCGAACCGGAAAAGGTGTGGGCGCTGGACTTGGCTGAAGCCGGTCTCCGTCCCGCCAAGCAATGGTATACTGTCGCGCACATTACTGAAGACACCCCGGATTCCCGCCACTTCCGCGAGTTGAATCTACCTTGGATCGGCCTGTGGAAGATCGAGCCGGACGGCGAAGCCACCCAACTCCACATCGCGTCTTCACCGGATTGGCAGCCCGGCAATAACACCTTTGTCCTGGAATATTGGCACGCGTTTGACGGCCAGAAAACTCTGAAAGATCCTGAGACCGGCAAAACCGCCAATGCTGGATATGATGAATTTTTGGTCGGAAAGACCGCTGAGGAGTTGGCCGGTGGATATATGTGGTTGCAATACCCTTCTTTCATGGGCACTCCCATCCCCAGCGAAATCCCTGAGCAAGGCACATTTCGCGGGCTGAAGGGACCCATTGTGGACCCTGAGGACGGAACCTTCCTCAAAGGCACATTGGGCGGAGTTGGTGCCAACGTGCGTTATATGCTGGAGCACCTTCCACAGTTCCTGGATGCCCCCGGTGAATTTTATTTGGATACCGGGCGTCAGACGCTGTTCTACCGGCCTGAGGATGGTGTCGATCCCAACAATCAGCATTTGGAGATCGCCACGGATCAAACCAAGTTGATCCTCACAAACCACTCGCACATCGAGGTCGCCGGGTTGCGATTCGCTTTCGCCGATGCCGCCGCGATTGACCTTTCAGCACACAAGGAAGAAACGACCACGCACATCAACATCCACCATTGCCGTTTCGACCACCTGATGAGGTTCGGCATCAACGGGAATCAGAACGGGAACGTGCGATACGGTTATGTCGGCAACTATACAGATCAGATCCGGATCGCTGACTGCCAGTTCCAGGATATCTGGGAAACCGCCATCAAATTTGAAGCGCCGCCCAATGGAGAGAGCCGCATCGGCCACATCGAGGTCCTGCGCAACTCCACCTACAACACCGGCATGCGCCATCAGGATGTGCTGCAGAGCAACGTCCCGGCCATGGAAATGCATCACTGGGATACCGGGGTGATCGCCGGCAACTTCGTCAAGCGCAGCTTTGGCGCCGGCATTTTCTACCAAGGCACGCGTTCCGCGACGGATTTACCCAAAGACCGCCCGCTGGTGCGCATTCTCATCTTCCAGAATCGCGCTGAAGACACTTGCCTTGGCTGCAATGACTGGGGCGGGATCGAAGCCAACCAAAGCGGCCCCACCTATGTGTTCAACAATGTTTCAGGCAACTGCGTCGGCCATATGCCGGGAGGCTGGGGCGGTAAGGCCAAGCCGGAGCAAGTCCGTAAAATGAACATCGGTTACCCTTTTTATCTGGATGGATCCTACAAGCATTATTTCTTCAATAACATCGGCTGGGGGCGCAGCACGGATCCGGATGATCCTTACCGATCCGGTCCGGTGTTTCAGGCGGTATTCGGGTTCATGAATGAGATGTCCAACAATACGTTTTATAATGGTAAAATCGGCATCTCGGGCAGTACCGGCGGTCGGCAGAACGTGCAGTCCAATCTCTTCGCTGAGATTGGCGAACGATTCTTTCACCAGGCGCACGGCACCTTTTCCCAGATCGGCGGAGGGGATGACAACACCATTTCCGCCGTCGGCTCCCTGGGCTTCGCCCACAACATTTTCCACGGTCCGGCTCACCCGGGCGGCATTGCCTCAATGCGACGCGGCGCGGAAAGTGATGTCGGTGCCGAGACCATCGCGGCAACCCAGGAGCAACTGGCCAATTACGGCAAGAACGGCCGTGGCATCCGCGTGCCCCTATTGGGTCAAAGGGCGGAAGAACTCCCCATCGTTTCTGGAGCAAAAGGGCCCATTATCACCGGACTCCGGGAGGACAACATTGATTTCCGACCCGCCGAAGGATCCGCGGCCATTGACAGCGGCGGCACTCTCTTCGTCCCCTGGGCACTGGCCGCCACAGTGGGTGAATGGCACTTCAATAAGAACGTCCGCGATCCCACTGAGATCCTGGAATACAGTTGGTACATTAGCACCGCCCAAGTGGAACGCAAAATGCACGCCAACATTCCCACCTTCATCATCAACATCAATCAGGCGGAGGAAAGTGACTATATTCCCTCGCCCTCTGAAGATTGGATCGATGGGGCTCTGCGGTTCGACGGGCAAAGTCGGTTCGGCAAAGTCTCTGATGAACAGATCAAGGCAGACATCCTGGCTCCCGTTCCTGAACTCAACTCGATAGCCCTCAGAAATATGCAGGCCGAAACCACCCTCTGGGCCGTTGACGAACCCAGTGGCACCGATGAGAAAGGCGAGCCGGCTTACACGGAAAACGACTTCGCCCGCTTCCCCGGGAAAGAACGAAAAACCCCGGATATCACCACCCAAAACGTGCTGGTAGAGGTCAGCTTGCTGGTTGATAAGGGCGTTTCCGGGCGCGCCGTTTTGGGCAAGCATGACGGTTCCCGCGGTTACTCACTCTTCATCAATGATCAGGGGCGCGCCGTCTTCGAAATCGCCGCGGGTGATTCCACCGCGCGGGTAACCACTCCCAACCCGATCAACGATGGCCAATGGCACCACATCTTGGCTGAGGCTGATCGAACCGATGACGGCTGCACCCTCCGCGTCTATCAGAATGGAAAGCGCGTCGCTGAAGAAACCGGGTCGGTCAACCGCCGGATGTCTCTCTCCAATTCCGCCGATTTCCTGGTCGGTGCGCGATTCTCCCAGGATGGCCCGCGCGATTTCCTCGCCGGGGCTCTGGATTTCGCCCGCGTTTGCCAACGCACCCTGGCCGAAGCCCAGACTTCCATTGAAGAACTCTACGCCTGGCAGACGGATGGACCCGCCAAACGTGATTTCGCCGGAAACAAACCTTTGGGACGCCGCGACAGCGGTGCGCTGGAACGGGTCGAGTAAGATAATTCCGGACCGGCAAGCCCGTGGCGATGTTGAACCGCCACGGGCTCGCGGCGGGCGAGACAGAAAAATCACCCCCGTTCATCAGGACAGTCTTGCATCCCGCCTAATCCCTGCGCCCGGGATGACTAAAAAAACCGAATTTTAGTTGAACAATCGTTTGTTCCAATGTTGAATAATTCTCTTTCATCAACCAACTCAGCCAAAAAGACCCATGATTGCAAAACCCCTCCTACCGATCCTTTTGACTCTGTGCCTGACTCTTTCCGCCAAATCCGCTCCGGAATTCTTCTGGCAACAGGATTACGCCAAAGTCCTCCCCAACGGCGACCTCAAATGGGCGCCCGAACCCTTTGTCTTCGAATCCGCAGGCGAGGTGCGTTACATCGACTACGCCGGGGGCGACGATACGAACCCCGGCACGCAGAGTGCCCCGTGGAAACATCACCCCTGGGACGCCAAGGCCACCGCCAAGGCGAAATCCGGGCGGGCTGACACCTACATCTTCAAGGGGGGCGTGACCTACCGCGGTGCGCTGAGCCTGCCCAAAGGGCTTTCCGGCACGGCCGAAATCCCGGTCCGCCTGACCCGTGATCCGAGTTGGGGCGAGGGCGAGGCCGTCATCGCCGGTTCCGAAGCCGTGCGCGGCTGGACCCGGGGTTCCGCCCACGCCGACATCCCCGAGGCGGATCGTGTCTGGACCGCCGAAGTCGATTTTCTGCCGCGCAACCTCTGGATCACCGGAGACGCCGGCCAGGTGCGCCGCATCCCCCTCGCGCGCACCCCGAACTGGGAGGTCTCCGATCCTTACGATCCGATGAGCGAATGGTGGGCCTGGGAGAATCCGCAGTGGTGGAAAACCAACGTCCCCGACCCCCGCGCGAAAACGGCAAAGAAAAACTGGGGCGTCGTCGGCATCGACACCAAGAACCTCACCGAAGGCAAGGAGTATTACGAAGGCGCGGTCGTCCGCACCGAATGGGGCATTGTCATGGGCATGCCGATGCCGACCGAGGTGGAACACTTCGATCCGGGCACCAAAACCTTGTCGTTCAGCACGCCCTTCCTCGGCGCGGGTCGCATCATCGCCGGCCACCGCTATTTTCTCGAAAACAAACCTCAGTATCTCGACGCCCCCGGCGAGGTTTGGGTCGAACAGACCGGACGCGACAGTGCCCGCATCCACCTGCGCCTCCCCAACGACGCCGACCCCAACCAAGTGAACGTCGAAGCCGCCCGGCGGGTCAACCTGATCGAAGGAACGGGTGCCGCGCATCTTGAAATCAGCGGCCTCGCCTTCCGCTACACCAACACCCCCTGGCGCTACTGGGATTACAACTTCATGGACAAGGATCTGCTCGGCGCGGCCTTCCGCATCCTCGGTCCGGCGGAAAACGTTACGGTCCGCAACTGCAGCTTTGAACACGTGCAGAAAGCCATCCTCATCCAGGCACAGTCGGGCGATCAGCGCATCGACGCTATTTCGATCACCGACAACGACATTCGTTTTGTCGAACACGGCGCCATCCACCTCTTCTGCACCCGCCCCCGCAAGAGCGACAATCCCGCGGATTTTTCGCGCCTCGGCGCCATCGAGATTCTCCGCAACCAGCTCTATGAAATCGCCTTCCGCTTCCCGAAAATGGGCCACGAGCACGCCATCCATGCCCGGTATCCGGAACGCGCCCATGTCGCGGGCAATATCATCGAACGCTGCGGTCAGGCCGGCATGGACATCTCCGGCCTGAAAGGTCACGGCCAACCCGTGGACGCACCCTTCGCCCGCGTCGTCATTCACCAAAACAAGGTGACCGACTCCATCCTCATGTCCAACGACTGGGGCGCCCTCTACATCAACCAGGGCGGTCCCGGCTACGTCTATGGCAACGTGGTCCGCAATCCCGGCGGATTCGCCCACTGGAAATACGATCCAAAGAAAAAAGAAGGCACCCTCCTCCGGGACCCGGAAAACGGCGACCTGCGCCCCACCGACGCCGTCCCCGCCAGCGCCGCCAAGGTGTTCGTCCCCTGGGCACTCTACGCCACCGTCGGCGAATGGCACTTCCAGCGCAACCACGCCGACCCGACCGACATCATCGACACCCACTGGTATATGCAGCCTCCGTATCCGGAACTCGAATACTACATTCTGATGCCCCGCTACCCCCTCGCCGCGGACTGGGCCACGGCGGAGGATTATATCGACGGACCGCTGGAAAACTGGACCCAAGGCGCCCTGCGCTTCCAGGGTCGCCCGGCCGTGCTGAGTGCCGAGGAGCTCAACCAGGGGGCCAGCTACGAGCACAAGAAAAATGGCCCGGTCGAGGTGCCCGCCTCCGCCTTCAAGACCGCCGACATGGACAGCAATAGCTTCACCCTCGAAATCTACTTCCGGGCGGATCAGCCCGGCGGCTCCCTGGTCGAGAAAGCCGCTTCCGGCTTCGGCTATCAGCTCTCCCTCGACGCCGAAGGGCGCATCGTCTTCACCCTCGGTGTCCACGGCGAAACCGCCCGACTGAAGGCCGATACCACGCTCGGCGACGGATGGCACCATCTGCTGGCCGAGGCCGACCGCGAAGCGGGCGTGTTGCGCCTTTACCTCGACGGCCAACCCATCGCCGAAGGACCGCTCGCCTTGCCTCCCGCCGCCTCCCTCGCCAACGACGCCCCCCTGCTCGTGGGCAAGGACTTCCACGGAGCCATCGACTTCCTGCGCATCGCCCGCGGCACCCTCGCCGACGCCCACACCACCATCGACGAACTCCACGCCTGGCAGTTTGACGGCCCCCACCTGCAAGACTTCACCGGCCAGCCACGCGACTTCGCCAACAGCCCCGCCGGAGCGATCGGGCGGTGACGCAAGGTAATATTCTTCGACATCCCCTCCACCCTCCAACCCTCCAACCCTCCAACCCTCCAACACTCCCATTTCCGA
>CAZDRT010000043.1:0-19725 GCA_964507815.1 uncultured Puniceicoccaceae bacterium | reverse complement strand
CTTCAGCGCCCGGTTTTCGCATCGGAAGGAAATGTTCCGGATCGCCGCAGAGGTTTAGCGTGAACGGAAAATTCCGGGCTCTCACAGGTGGGCGCTGAAGCAACCCACCCACTTTGGCCGCCCCAATCATGCAGTTTCAGCCCGCTGAAAGCAGCCCATTGAAGACATTGCTACGCCGTGGTACGGCAGCCGCCCTCCCGGCACATATCCCCGCAGTTCGGCGGCTCACGCACTGTTCTCGAATAAATTTCGATATTCCCTCCACGCACTCGTGGTTACACCTTTTCCTCCAGCTCCTACCAACCGGTTGCTTGAACAGTTTCTCCCGCAGGACCCCATCCTGCCTGGACACCCCGACTCGGTTCCCGCGCAGTCGCAGGGGTCGGCTCCGGGATCCAGTCGCTTGAACAATCCTCGCCACAGGAGTTCAGAACCGGGCGCTCTGTGCGGATCGTGGCCCCGAGCATGCCCATGAGCGAATAAAGGCCGAAATAAGCCCGGTTCACATACAACCCATGGGCGGAACCGCGGCCGGCTCCGATCCTTTTGATCTCGGGGTCGTTTCCCGTCCGCTCGCCGAACTCGCGGATTTCGGCCAGGTAGCCCGGATCGCCGAAGTCGAACGTTTCCCCGAAGAAGGGCCGGGAAAGGAGATGGACCGACTCGCGGAACATCCGCAGCAGCACCCCGCGGTCGGCGGGCGAATCGGTGTCGAGGAGCAGGTCGAGCCGCCGGAGAGATTCCTCCAGAAGAACGGGATCATCCGCGATTCCCGGCTCCAGGAGGCGGAAGTAAGCGTCGTGAAAATCCCCGGGAATCTCCTTCACGCAGCCAAAATCGAGCACCCACAATTCGTCGTCTTTCACGAAGAAATTACCGGGGTGCGGGTCAGCGTGGAAAGCCATTAGGGAATGCACCTGGTGATGGTAGAAATCCCACAGTTTCTGACCGATGGCATCAGCCGCCCCGGGGGCGGGCCCGGATTCGACAAATTGATCGAGCGGCACGCCCTCGACCCACTCCATGGTCAGAATCCTGGGAGAGGACAACTCCGGGAAATAGCGGGGAATCCGCACATCGACCACACCGGTCGTGCGCCCGGCCAGTTCCGTGCCGCGGCGGGCCTCCATCGCGTAGTCGGTCTCCTCCACCAACCGTGCCTCCACCTCCCGCAAATAGGGATCAATCTCGGCGGCGGAAAGGTCGAAGAGCCGCATCGCCAGGGGTCTCACCAGCCGGAGGTCATTGCGCAGACTGTCAGCCACTCCCGGATACTGCACCTTTACGGCGTGCTCCCGTCCATCCTTCACCGCCTTGTGAACCTGCCCGATCGAGGCTCCGCTCACGGCCGAACGGCCGAATTCGTCGAAGACTTCGAGCGGACCGCGTCCGAATTCCCGGCGGAAGGTCCGTTCAACCAGCGGGTAGGAAAGCGGCGGCGCCTGGTAATGCGCCTTGGAAAACTCGTTGGCGTAGGCCGCCGGCAGGAGAGCGGTGTCGATACTGAGCATCTGCGCGATCTTCAGCGGCCCGCCTTTCAACCGGCTCAGAGCTTCGTAGGAATCCACGGCGTTGGCCCGGTGGAGGCCATCCCGGTCGTCCTCTCCCGAAACCCAGCGCTTCGCCCGGTAGCGGGCGTAGTTCGCACCCATTCGGGCTCCGGCGGTCGCGAGCGCGGCCGCCCGACCGATCTTTCCCTTCGGAATCGAAGTCTGCTCCTTCATTTCTTCTTCCCGGACAAAAATCGGAACAGGTCGGCCGCCGATTCCGGCACCCGCGTGTCAGCCAGATCAAAGAAGAGGCGGACGGACTTCTCGACGAACGCATCGGTCCTCTCAAAACGATCCGAATCGTCCTCGAGGTGGAATTTGAGGATCGCCCGGAAATGCGCGTAGAGCAACCGGGCCACCCCTTTGTCCGCCCTCAGCCTCCCGGCCATTCCACCACCCCCGACCTCTTCCGCCGCCACGGGGCGCGCCCACTCCAGAAACGCCTCCCGGAAACGGCTGAGCGTCCCGGGATCCCGGGCGGGAAAATCCCGTGGAAACCGGGCCAGAAACCAGGACCGTTGCCCGCGCATGGACTCGAGGAAAGTGTAAAAAAAGGCGAGAGCCTTCTGACGGGGCGGATAGGCCGGATACTCCTCGTCGGACTCGAGAATACCCCGCACGTGCCGCACCCGCTCCGCCCAAATCTCCGACTCGAAGACCTCGAGCGTGGGGAAGGCTTCGAAAAATTCCTCTTCGCCAATCCCGAGAGCGCGGCAGAAGGAGAAAACGGAAGGGGGCGGACTCCCGTTCTCCAGAACGTGAATTCGGTAGGTCTCCATCCACCGGGAATAATCGCGCACCTTTTCTTTTTCCTCTATCATTTGTCGAAATAGAAAGCAAACCGCCGGAATTTCAACCGCCAAGCCGCTTCCGGTTAGAAGACTAAAGTCATCCAACTACGAAGTCCCATGACTGTGGTCCTGCGATTCGGCACTCTTCCGTGGTCGCGGGGCTTGCCCCTCGATCCGAAGGGGGTAGTGGCCGCGGACACCACCGAACCTCTCCGGACCGACACCGGGCAATCTCCCCATTGGGCACCGTTTGCTCGCGCGGCACCTCGGCCAGGAGATGGAAATGGTTGTCCATCACGGCGCAGATGACGACCCGGCCCCCTGAAAACCCGGCCACCCGCCAAATCAACTTTCGCAGGCACCCCTCCCCCCCGCAATCCGCACCACGTCTCCCCGTTCAGCGTCGGCTTGTCAGGTGAGAGTAACCCCTGCGTCATTCGCCCAATTGAATTCTTAATCAAAATCGTGGGGCTTCACAATTTTTCTCCACGCAGTCGTGCTCACACCCCCGAACGCTTCCCCTTCGATTTTAGCATCGTCATCCCGGCCCCGTTGGATCATTGTGATCCTTTTTTCTCTTCCGACCCGACATACCATGAGCAAAGTACTGGAAATTCTTCTCCGAGGCGAACGTCTCTCCACGAGCGACATGGCCGCCATGCTGCGCGTCCCGGCCGCCGAGGTCGAGGCCGAGATCCAGCGTCTGACCGACGAGGGCACTCTGCTCGGGTGGCTTCCCGTCCTGAACCCCGACAGGCTCGACGACCAGCGGGTCTCCGCCGTCATCGAGATCCGGATCAGCCCCGAGCGGGAGGGCGGCTTCGACCGCGTCGCCCTCCGGGTCAGCAAGTTCGAAGAGGTGCAGACCTGCTACCTCATGTCGGGTGCCTACGATCTTCTGGTCGTCGTCCGCGGGCGCAACCTGCAGGAGGTCGCCCGTTTCGTCTCCGAGAAGCTGGCCACCCTGGGTGGGGTTCTCTCCACCGCGACCCACTTTCTCCTCCGCCCCTACAAGGAGCAGGGCCACCTCCTGCTCGGCGACGAGGAAGGCTCCGAAAAGCCCGCCATCAGCCCCTAGGCCATGCGCCCGACCGACCCAGAGAATCCGCACGGCGATTCCGGCCGCTTCATCGCCGACCACGTGGTGGACCTTCCCCGCTCGGGCATCCGCGATTTTTTCGCGATCGTCGCCCGAATGCCGCAGGCTATCTCGCTGGGGATCGGCGAGCCCGACTTCGTCACCCCCTGGCACATCCGCGAGGCGGCCATTTTCGCCCTCGAGCGGGGAAAGACTTCTTACACCGACAACATGGGGCTGATCCGGCTCCGGCGCGAAATCAGCCGCTACGTGGAGCGGGATTTCGGAGTCGCCTACTCGCCCGAATCCGAAGTGCTCGTGGCCGTCGGCGTGTCCGAAGCCATGGACCTCGCCCTGCGGGCGATGGTCAATCCCGGCGACAAGGTCCTTTTCCACCAGCCCTGCTACGTCTCGTATTCGCCGAGCATCCGCCTGACCCACGGGGAGGGCATCGCCGTGGCGACCGACCCGGGTGACGCATTTGCCCTCGACCCGGAGAAACTCCGCGCCGCCTGGCAACCCGGGTGCAAGATTCTCGTCCTGAACTTTCCGACCAATCCGACCGGGGGCACCGTGGACCGCGCCACCCTCGAGAAGATCGCCGCCTTCGCCCGCGAAAAGGACCTGCTCGTGCTCAGCGACGAAATTTACGCCGAGCTGACCTACGAAGGCGGGCACGTCAGCATCGCCTCCCTGCCCGGGATGCGCGGGCGCACCATCTTCCTCCACGGCTTCTCGAAGGCCTTCGCCATGACGGGCTTCCGCATCGGCTACGCCTGCGGACCGGCACCCCTCGTCGAGGCCATGATGAAGGTCCACCAGTACTCCATGCTCTGCGCGCCCATCCTCAGCCAGGAGGCGGCCTGCGAGGCGCTCCGCAACGGCGGCCCCAGCGTCGAAAAGATGCGGGACCAATACCGGGACCGCCGGGACTACCTCGTCGCGAAGTTCAACGAGTGCGGCCTGACCTGCCACCTGCCCCGGGGCACTTTCTACGCCTTCGCCGACATCCGGAGCACGGGTCTGGACGAGATGACCTTCGCCAAACGTCTCCTCGCCGAAGAGGAGGTCGCGGTCGTCCCCGGCACGGCCTTCGGATCCGGGGGCGCGGGATTCGTCCGGGCCAGTTTCTCGACCGGATTCCACCGCATCCGGGAGGCCGCCGACCGGATCGCCCGGTTCACGGACCGGCTCCGGCAAACCGAAACCGCCGCGAACTAAATGGACACCGCAACCCAGCGCCTGCCCCGGATCGCCCTGATCGGGCGGCCCAACGTCGGCAAAAGCCGGCTCTTCAACCGGATTTGCGGGGGCCGCGACGCCATCGTCCACGACAAGCCCGGGGTGACCCGCGACGTGCTCTCCCGCGACGTCGGCGGTCGCTTCACCCTGCTGGACACCGGCGGGATCGGGCTACCGGAAAAGGACGCTCCGGCCAATATCGCCGAGGCGGTCGAGGAGCAGGTCTTCATCGCCGTCGAGACGGCCGACCTCATCCTCTTCGTGGTGGACGCCCGCGCGGGGATTGTCCCTCTCGACGAGGAGATCGCCGACCGCCTCCGCCGGAGCGCCCGCTGCCCGATCCTGGTGGCGGCCAACAAGTGCGACAACGAATCGGTCGCCGCCGAGGCCGCCGTCTTCGCGAGGATCGGCTTCGGCGAACCGTATCCGGTTTCGGCGGAGCACCGGGTCGGGATCGGGGAAATTCTCTCCGCCGCCGAAGCGCTTCTCCCCGAAACAACCCCCGCCGGGGAGGAAGAGGAGGGCCCGCGCCGCACGCGGATCGCCTTCGTGGGCAAGCCGAACGTCGGCAAATCCTCGATCACCAACCACCTCCTCGCCACCCGCCGGATGATCGTCAGCGACGTACCGGGCACCACCCGGGATTCGGTCGCCCTCGATCTCGACTATCCCATGCCGGGCGACCGCATGGGACGGTTCCGGCTCATCGACACGGCAGGGCTCCGCTCCAACCGCAAGGTCGATAGCTCGGTCGAGTATTTCTCGAATCTCCGCACCCGCCGGATGATCGAGGAGAGCGATGTGGTCTTCCTCCTCCTCGATGCGATGACCGGGGTCACCCGGCAGGACCAGGCGCTGGCGGGCGAGGTTCTCGACGCCGGACGCGCGCTCGTCATCGTCGTCAACAAGTGGGACCTCGCCCAGGAGGCCTTCTCCCGCGGCGGGGTCGAGGGCTACCGCAACACCGCCGATTTTCAGGCCGGCTACCGCAAGGCATCCGCAAAAGAACTGTTCTTCCTGCCCCGGAGCCCCTTCCTCTTTCTCTCGGCGAAAACCGGGTTCGAGGTCGGCTCCATCCTCGCCACCGCCGAGCGCATCGACAACGTGCAGCGGATGGAGCTGCCGACGGGGCGGCTCAACCGCACGATCCACGATCTCGTCGAGGCCCGCCCCCCCAAGCGGATGCTCGGAAAACCCTTCAAGGTCTTCTACGCCGTCCAAACCGGCTTCCGTCCTTTCCGCTTCCGGCTCTTCTGCAATCGCCCGGAAAAATTCGAGGACACCTACCGGCGCTACCTCGAGAGCGGCATCATCGACGCCTTCGATCTGGAGGGAAGCCCCATCCGGTTCGAACTGGTCGGCAAGGAAAAGCGGGGCTCCGGCCGCCATCCATGAATCTACTGCTTCTCTCCAGCGACCGGATCTCCATCCCCTGCCTCGACGCACTGGCGGAAGGCAAGGTGGAGGGCCTCTCTCTCGCCGGGGTGGTGACAAGTCCCGACCGCCGAAGCGGACGGGGCAAGCACCTCCGGCGCAACCCGGTCGCCGCCGCGGCCGACCGCCACGGAATCCCCCTGGTCCAGACACCCCGGCTCCGGGCGGAGGAACTGGAGGATTTCGCCGCCTTCGACGGTGCCCTCGTCTTCGCCTTCGGCCAAATCCTTTCGCGCCGGGTCCTCAACCTCCGCCCCGGGGGCTTCCTCAATTTCCACACCTCCCCCCTCCCGCGCCTCCGCGGCCCCTCCCCCATCGAAACGGCGATCGCCGAAGGCTGGACCGAAACCGAAACCTGTTTGATGGAAATCGTTCCGCGAATGGACGCCGGCCCCGTCATCGCCCGCCACCCCATTCCGATCGGACCCGGCGACACCGGCGCGCGCCTCCGGGAAACCGTGGCCGGAGAAGCGGTCCACCTGCTCGCAACCATCCCGGCGGCCCTGCGCGGCGACCTGCCCCGGCGGGAGCAGGACGAGACCCGCGCCACCTGGTGCCGGATGATCGAAAAAGCCGACGCCCTGCTGGACTTCTCCCTGCCGGCCCGTACTCTGGCCGACCGCAGCCGCGCCTTCGCCGGCTGGCCCGGCGCGGCGATCCGCTTGGGCGGAGAGACGGTCCGGGTGGAGGGCGTCCGCCCGATCGAAGCCGCCGGCCGCCCCAGCGAAATCCTCGAAGCGGGCGACCGCCTGGTCATCGCAACCGGCGGCGGCGCGGTGACGGTCGAATCCCTCCAACGCCCCACCCGGAAACTCCTCCCCTGGCAGGAATTCCGCAACACCACCCCCTTGATCCCGGGACAGTTACTCTCCTACCCCCTCTCCCGCCCCCTGGTCCGCGGGAAATAAGAAGGCACGTCGCTGTAGGCGGTCTCGCCGAGGCCGCTCCCTTCTCCATCTTTTCAAACCGCCGATGAAAAGCCCGTAGTGGCCGGGCTGAAGCCCGATCCGGCGGCACCCGTCCTCTTTCCGACTGATCGCTTGGGCATTCCGTGGCATCCGCGCTTCGCGGATGACCTCCGATTCGTTGGGCGGCGGGGCTCTGAAGGCCGAACGGATTTCCCTTTATCCCGAATTCAAAGTCTTCGTGGCAGTCGGAGGGGAGATTGGCATCCCATGTGCTTACCAAAGGAGTGATTTTCGAAGACGCCAACACCGAACACCTGAGCCGCCTCGGCTACATTGGAGCTATTGAGTGCTCCACCAGTGGGGCGATTCTTGAGGCCAGTGGCGACGATGTCGAGGTGTTCGGACAGATTCTCGGTTATACGGCACAGATCGCCAATATGATCGGAGAGCCATTCGGCCTCGACGCCGTCGAGGAGGTCCACCTCGTCGGGACAAACACCACAGCCATCTGCATACCCCAGGAAGAAAGCAACCTCGGAATACTCTGCTCCAACCGCGCCAATACAGAGCAAATCCTGAGTGAGCTGATCGACCAAGGGTAGCGCATGATTGAGAAAATAGTTAAGAACGTTCTGGAGCTTCCGGATGTCGATGGTGCCTGCATCATGGACAAGAAGGGGGAGCTTCTCCACAACGCACTGCCGGATTACTTTCTGGACGACTTCCTCGACGACCTGTCGCGCCGTCTCCTGTCGATGTTTGAGGCGGTGGATACCAACTACCTGCCCTGCGACGACTACCTGCTCAAGTATCCGCAGAAGTACATCCAGCTCCGGCGGAGCCGTTCGGCCTACCTGATGGTGATCGTCGAACCCACCGTGAATCTGGTCTCCCTGCGGATGGTGACCAACCTGGTTTTGAAGCACGTCACGCCCAAGGTGATCGGAGAGCTGCGGGCCGAAGCGAACCGGGTGCCGCAGACGGTCGCCGAAGACCCTTCGCCGCCCCCGGCCGCGGCCGCGGCACCCGAGGCGCCGGTTCCCGCCCAGAGGAAGCGTGTGATCCGTCCCCGGCCCTCCCGGTCGTTCCGCGGCAACCAGTATTGATCCCCGCCAGCATTCCGCCTCTTGAAACTCTCTTCCACCAACGAACCATTCCGCCCGAAAACGACACCTTATGATCCACGTTCTCGTTCATGAAAACCGCTCCCGAAGCCGTCTTTCCCTCCTTCTGCGGGAATTGGGGCAACCGGCGGTTTTTCACAACGACCTCGACAGCTTGCTCGTCTCCACCCGCCACGACGAGCGGAAGACCGATCCCGTTCTTTTCGACCTTCACTCCCGAACTTCCGACGGCGGGACCTGCTTTCCCCGTTTGAAAAAAGAGCTGGAGGGCAGGGCGCTCATCGGCTTCGAGGAACTCGACCCGGATTCCATGGATCAGGGGAAGGAACGCACGGACGAACTCCTCCACTACCTTCTCCTGCCACCACAGGCCGAGCGGGCGAAATCCCGGCTGAAGACCGTGCTCGCCGAGTCCCGGAGGATGCGAAACGGCTCTCCCAGTCCGGCCAAAACGGTTTCTCCCAAAGGATTCCGCCGGGCCTTCAGCCCGACAACCACAGCCCGGCACTTCCCGCGCAAACCGGTCGCCTCCCGCCCGGCCACAGGGGAGAAACCGTTTCGGTATTACATGGCCCAGAGCCCGGCTTCGCGGGAATTCGGCCGGAAACTACAGGACTCCCTCTCGTTTGGAACACTCTTGATGCTTTCCGGGGAAACCGGTGCGGAATTCATTCTGGCCGCCCGCGAGATACAGTATCAGCTCCACGGCGACGACGAAAACCTCATTATCGTTCCCGCCGACGAAGTCACCCTCGAGTCTTTGCACAGCCTCGAAAAGGAGGCGAAAGATTCCGGGAAACAGCGCCTCTGCTATCTCGAGCAATGCGAGGACGCCCCGCCGGCGGCGGCGGGAGACATCCTCCGGTTTGTGGAAAACATCGAAAACATGCGCAATCCCCACCTGCGTCTGATCTTCGGGCGCGAGGAAGGCTGCGATTTTCTGTACGACGAATCGGCCGAGATTTTCTCCCGCCTCTGGGAGAAGCGCCTGTGGTTGCGGCTGCCCTCCTTGGCCGAGCGCCTCGAAGACATCCGGCCGATCGCCTCGGGATTTCTCTCCGCTCTCTCCTACGCTCATCCCTTTCTCACCGTGAAGGAAATCGACACGGAAGCCCTGCGCTACCTGGAAGAGAACCGCTCCCGGTTCAGCTACCAGAAGCTGGTTCAGGTTCTGCGCAACTCGATCGCCCTCGGGCAGGCGCGCATCCTCACCGCCGAAACCATCCGGAATTTCGAGACCCGCAGCATTACCGCCGAACACCTCGTCGAAAGCACGGCCGACGACGCTTATTTCCCGCAAAGGGAGATCTGCCGCGCCTCCTGATCCCGAACTCTTCCACACACCACATCCACGAACAAACCGATACGCATGAAGACTCCGATCCGCACCCGCCCGTCGGGCAAACTTCGCCTGCCATCCGTCATTGCCCTGCTCCTTCTGGGAGGTGGGGGCCTGTTGCATGCACAGGAGGAAGCGCCGGAAGTGGTCGCCGCCCTCCCGCAGCTCACCGGCGATATCATCTGGTATATGGTCGCGGCCTTCCTCGTCTTTTTCATGCAGGCGGGATTCGCCCTGTTGGAAAGCGGGCTCACCCGTTCCAAAAACGCCTGCAACATTCTGATGAAAAACGTGCTCGACTTCAGCTTCGGCGTGATCGGGTTCGCGATCATCGGCTACTCCCTCATGTACGGGGCGAGTGTCGGCGGCTTTATCGGATGGAGCCCGGGATACCTGTTCATGGGCGACGCGCTCCTGTCGAGTTCGAATACCGAGGTCAGTAATCTGGTCGCCGCCGAGTGGCTCTTCCAGGTCGTCTTCGCCGCCACCGCCGCCACCATTGCCTCCGGAGCCATGGCCGAGCGGACGAAATTCATCGCCTACATCCTCTACAGTCTGGTCGTCACCTGCCTGATCTATCCGGTTGTCGGACACTGGATATGGGCCGGCGGCGGCTGGCTCGCCGAGCTTGGGATGCGCGACTTCGCGGGTTCGACGGTCGTTCACTCCGTCGGTGCGTGGGCCGGGCTCGCCGGTGCGATCGTCCTGGGCGCACGGTTGGGCAAGTACGACGAAAACGGCAGGCCATTGCCCCTTCTCGGGCACAGCATGCCCCTGGCCGCACTCGGCGTCTTCATTCTGATTTTCGGCTGGTTCGGCTTCAACGCGGGCTCCACGCTCGGCGCCGTCAACGACATGGCCTACATCGCCATGGTCACGCTGATCGCGGCTTCGACCGGCTGTATTGGCGCCGCTCTCTCGACCTGGTTCAAGTTCGGAAAGCCCGATCTGTCCATGACCCTCAACGGCTGTATCGCGGGGTTGGTCAGCATCACCGCCTCCTGCGGCAGTGTGACCATCATCGGTGCGATGTTCGTCGGGCTCTTCGGCGGGATCCTTGCTGTTTTCGCGGTTCTCTTCATCGAACGGGTCCTCCGCGTTGACGATCCGGTCGGAGCCGTCACCGTCCACGGAATCTGCGGGATCTGGGGAACTCTCTCGGTCGGCGTCTTCGGCTCAACCGCCATCGACGCCGGACTCGTTTCCGACGGCATTCTCTACGGGGGCACCGCCCAACTCGGGATACAGCTCGTCGGCGTCGTCGCCGTCTTCCTCTTCGTCTTCCCGGTCTCCTGGGTGTGCTTCAAAATCATCAAAGCCACCACCGGCCTCCGCGTCTCTCCCGAGGAAGAACTCGAAGGCCTCGACATCGGCGAACACGGAAACGAAGCCTACCCGGACTTCCCGGTTTACAGCGACCTGCCCGAAGAGGATCCCGCCTGAATACCGTGGCATCCGCGCTTCGCGGATGATCTCCGGTTCGTTAGGAAACCGACGTATAAGGACACCCACTGCGGTGGTGAGTTTTTGCGCAAAAGCTGAGTCTCCTTTAAATCGGTGGAGAGATTTAAAGGCTCCAGACTACCGCAGAGGCTAAGCGCACGCGAAATATTTCCGACTTCCGGAGATGGGCGCCCACCGTAGGGCACGGCTTCCCCCGGCCTGAGCAAAGTCGAAGGAAGCCTTGCCCGGAACCGCTTGTATGCGGCGAGCAGGATGCGAAATATCGTTGTGTTTAGACAAACACCGAACACCTCCGCCTCCCCCACGCGGGATCCCGCTCAGCAGAGATTTTGAACCCTGTGTTTAAGCGACAGTCTGAAGATGGCCCCGGTCTATTTTCGGGGAGTTCCGCCATAATTATTGTAGGGTCAAATATGGCGGTTTTTAACGTGAACAATTAGAGATATGCCTAGCGATACTTTGTTTAAATGACCACAAAAAGAGAAAATTTACCTTAAAACCGCCATATTCAAATTTACAATTTGTGGCGGAAATTTTGTTTTTCAGCCAATGATGGACGGGCTTTGAGGCACTGTTTTTAACCACGGATTTCTCGGATTACACGGATGCTTTGACCACACCTCCGTTTCGCATGGGCTCACGGGATTTCGCTGGAGACTCAAGGGGTTAATGACAGAATCATTGAACGACATTATTATTTTGGGAAGGATTTATCTCGTCTCTGTGCTCTCTATGTCCTGTAGTTTAAAATTCTGACTGGGAGGATCGGAAAGTCAATTGCGGAATAATTTTTGAGAGGAGTTGGGGCGTAACCACAAGTGCGGGGACCTTGTCGGCGGCTTACGGTCATTTCGCTCGAAGGCCATGGGTAGGTTCCTGAGAGCGCGGTCGTTCGCAGGTTCCCCGGGACGGCACGCGCGCAAGCACGCGGCCCTACAAGTTTTCCGAAACAACGATAAATCCGGACTTCGCATTCGTGTAGGGCCTCGCGCTTGCGCGATGGCCGGGAACCGGCCGGAAAATCGGGGAAATTCTTTTGATAGCTCACCGCACTTGTGGTCAGACCCGAGGAGTTGCAGAGTCCATTTGTGACAATCCGTGAAATCCGTGGTTTCTCTGAACAAACCGTACCGTCTCCGCTCATGTGAAATCTGAGGCATGAGTGTAAACTAAACCGAGGTCCCAAAATCTCTGCTGAGCGGGATCGATGCCGAAGAATCGGGTATCGATCTTTCCTAATTGCTAGGAATTGGAGGCGGCGCGCTGTCGGGCAGCGGCCCTACGGAATTTTCTGGAATCCTCGACAACCCAGCCTAACTAAGTGCCATTCGGGCTTGCCCTCCGATCGCCCGGTGGAGGGTGAATCCCGTCTATTTCGCATGTTGAACCATCCCACCCGACAAGACTATCGCCCGTTCTTCAACGAAAAGAAATTCACCCTTTGTGCTTGAAAAACCTGTTATTCTGGCTGTCCCTTCCTCAAATGTTCCGCAAATTCATCATCACCCTGCTCCTGACGACGATCACCACGGCGACCGTCTTCTGTTCGTCGGGGCAGTGCATGGATTTGGTCTTGGCCATGATGTCTTCCGAGGTGCCGTCTCAAGCGCATTCTTGTTGTGCGTCCTCCGCCTCCCCGGACGGGGCCGGGCCTGTCGGCAACGTCCCCGCCGAGCGTTCGCCCTCGGAATCGCCGCAAGATTGCGGCGGATGCCTTTTCATGACGGATTCCTTTGACTCGAAGTGGAGCGGCGCGAATTTGACGATGCCGCCGGCGGGAGTCGGCGACTTGCCGGAATGGCTGGTCGGGTCAGGCCTGACCGGCGCGGAGTTGCATTTGCGGAACCTGTCGGGGTCCCTTTCGCAGATGCGACCCCACTTGGCGATTTTCCGGCATCAAGGTGCGCCGCTCGCAGCGTCCCAGGCGCGACCGCAACTCGGCGTTTTCCTGCTCTGATGCCATTGGATGGCTGGGCGGCGCACGGAGTCTCTCCGCGGCCGTCCCGACCTTGAGGACCAAGGCGCCCGCATCGTCCGGGCCACCTTGGTATGAATCGGGTGTTTCTCCGCAATTCCCGCCCGTGACCGGGCCAAACGCACCGGCTGCGCGGATGAATGGAAGCCCCCTATCAACCAACCATCCAATGGCTTATGAACACACAGAATTTTCGACTTCCCGTTCTTTTTTTTATCATCGGGCTGGCCGCTGTTTCGCCGACGAATGCCGATGTTTCCCTTGCCCGCACCCTGCCCGAATACCTGGATCGGGTGCGCGCCCACGACGCATGGATTGCCGAAGCGCGGCTGCGCTGGGAGGCGGTCGAGGCAAGTGTGCCCGCCGCGGGCGCACTACCCGATCCCGAGCTGACCTACGGCTACTTTTTTGAACCGATCGAGACCCGGGTCGGGCCGCAAAACCAGAAATTCGGTCTCTCCCAAAAGATTCCCTGGCCGGGCCGCCTCGCGGAGGAGCGAACGCTTGCCGAGGCCGGAGTCGAGGTCGCCTACTTCGACTACCTCCACACCGTGCGCCAGCGCATGGCCCGTGCCAAATCAGCCTGGCTCACGCTGGCCGCCGCCGAGGCGCGGCTGCGCATCCTCGATGAACAGATCGAGTTGGTGCGCGAGGCATTGAGCACCCTCGAAGGCACACTCGCCTCGGATCGCAGCGAGCTGTCGGACAGCCTGCTCATGCGGCAGCGGTTGAGCCGGCTTGAGGCCCGGCGACTCGACATCGCCGGGGCGAGAGAGGCGGCGGCCGCGGAGGTGCGGCGCTTTGCGGGGCAAAAAGAAGCGGTCGTCCCTGGACGCTTCGAAGCCCTCGAGTTGCCGACGCTGCCGGAGCGCGATAGCCTCAAGGCCGCCCTGATCGCCAACAGCGAGCGGCTGAAAGCCCGGACACGCGGAGTGGAGCGGGCGCAAAGGGCGCTCGCCGTCGCGCGGCTTGAGGAATACCCGGACATCACGGTCGGCTTCGACTACACCCAGATCAGCGACAACTCCTTCTCCGATCCTCCCAACAACGGCCGGGACGCGGTCATGGGATTCGTCCGCATCAGTCTGCCAATCTGGCGCGACAAATACCGGGCGGTGAAAATGAGTGCCGCGAAGGAACTCTCGGCCGCCCGCGCGCGGAAGCGGGCGACCGAGGACGATCTTGTCGAACAGGTCCTCCAGACCTACGCGCGGGCCGGGGCCCTCCGGCGGCAGATCCGTCTCTACGAAGAACGGCTTCTCCCCGAGAGCCGGGAAACCTTCGAAGCCACCCTCGCCGGATTCCAGACCGGACGGACCGGTGCCCTGCACTGGATCGAGGCCCAACGCGGCCTCCTCGATGCCGAGATGGGTCGGCTGCTGCTGGAGGCCGATTACCTCGATGCGGCCATCGAACTGGAGCGCCTCAGCGCCGTCGAGCTGGTGCGCGAACAACCAACGGAGGTGCCCCATGAGTAAACGAATCGAGCCACTCGAAATGCGTTCTTCCGTGGTCGGGTGGGCTTGCCCCCCGATCCGATTAGCCCGGCGTTATCGTTTTTGCGAACGTGGCGGAGGCGATCGGGATATTCGCAACGGCAGATGTTTGCGCGGGCGATTGCCCGTTCGGATCGGACGGCCGTTTCGACAAGCTCAAGGTTTTCAACAAGCCGATCCGACCACCTAAAGAGCATCTTATCCCGACAAAATCACCTACCTTAATTTCCTACCAACCATGAAAAATATCTTAACGCAACGCACCCCGGGCCTGCCAATCGCCTGCCTCCTCCTCGCACTTCTTTCGCCCTCCATTGCCAACGGGCAGCATGACCACGGCACACCCCAAACGGCGGACAGCCCGGCAACCTCAGCGGTCGTCCCGTCCGACGAGACCCTCTACCAATGTTCCATGCACCCGCAAATCGTGGACGACGAGCCGGGGCAGTGTCCGATCTGCGCGATGGATCTCCAGCCGGTCGAAAAAATCGACGCGGCGGGCATCCCCGGTCGTGCGCCGGTGCGTCTGAGCGATCAGCAATTGCAACTGATCAATCTCGTGACCGCCCCCGTCCTGCGCGAGCCGGTCACCCTGCGCAAACGCATCCCCGGCGTGCTGGCCCACGACAGCGGACGCGTCTTCACGGTGGCCGCCTGGGCGGGCGGGCGCATCGAGGAACTCTATGTGGACGAGACCGAAATGGACATCGCCGTCGGCGATCCCCTCTACCGCCTTTACAGCCCGGATCTCTACGCCGCCATGGAGGATTTCCTGCTGGTCCGGCGGCAGGCCTCCCCTCCCGAACGCCTGCTTCGCGCGGCCCGTTTCCGGCTGGAGCAGATGGGCCTGACCTCCGGGCAAATCGACGCCCTCGCCGAGCGCAAGACGCCCCCCGAGAGCATCGACATCCTCTCGCGGGTGGCGGGCAAGGTGATGAGGAAGCACGTGCGGCTCGGCCAATATGTGCGCGAGGGTGAGAAACTCTACGTAGTGGTCGATCTCGCCGAACTTTGGCTCATCGCCGAAATCTACCAGTCGGATCTGCCCGCCGTCTCGGTGGGGCAGCGGGTGGCCATGCACCTGCCCGGGCAGCCCGCGAAAACCTACGCCGGGACCATCGACCGCATCGAGCACCACATCGATACCGCCACCCGCACGGCCCGCCTGCGGATCGTTTTCGACCGCCCCGCCGATGAAGAAAGACACGGAGCGCACCAAAACCCGCACGGTCTGCTGCCCGACATGTGGATGACCGCTCTCCTCGAAACCGACCTCGGCGAGCAGTTGACCATCCCCCGTTCCGCGCTTTTCGACACGGGTCGGCGGCAATACGTCTTCGTCGAACGGGAGCCGGGCCTCTTCGTTCCACACCTGATCGAGACCGGTCCCCGCTCCGATGGACGCCTCGTCGTGCGCTCCGGTCTGGAGGCCGGTGAGGTGGTGGCCGCCGAGGGCACCTTCCTCCTCGACAGCGAGAGCCTGCTCAAAGCCTCGGCCTCCGGCTCCGAGGAGGTCGTGACGGAGAGTGAAAACAACAGCGCTTCCAGCGGACCCGCTCCCAGCGGCTTTTCCGCCGCAGGCCGGACCGCGGTGGATAGGCTCTGGGAGGACTACTTCGATTGGAGCGCGGCCTTGTTCAACGACCGGGATGAGGCGGCCCGCGCCGCCGTCCGCCAGTTGCGGGAGCGGCTGACCGGGCTGCGGGCCGAATCCAATCTCCCGGCGGTGGGTCAGGCGGCCTGGCGCTCGTGGATTGCCGAAACGACCGGCCAACTCGATGCCCTCGGCGACGAGGCCGAATTGGAGGCCCAGCGCGTCGCCTTCGGCGAGTTGAGCCAGCGCTTGCGGATCCTCTCCGAAACCATCCCGGAACTGCGCCCCGACGGGCTCTTCGTGGCGAGCTGCCCCATGTGGCACGATTCGCCCGGCCAATGGATCCAGCGGGACGAAACCGTCCGCAATCCCTTCATGGGCCAAGCCATGCCCGCCTGCGGACTCGTCGAGCACCCGCTCGGCGAGGCCGCACCCAAAGGAGGTGCGCAATGATCGAACGACTCATTCACTGGTGTACCCACAACCGCTTTCTGGTGCTCGTGCTCGTCGTGGTGGCGGCGGTCGCCGCCATCCAGTCGCTGCGCTCGATCAAGCTCGACGCGGTGCCCGACCTCTCCGACGTGCAGGTCATCGTCTTCACCGATTGGCCGGGCCGTGCACCGACCCTCGTCGAAGATCAGGTGACCTATCCCATCGTCAACACCCTGGCGGCGGCACCCAAGGTGCGCTACGCCCGTGGCCAGAGCTTCTTCGGCCTGTCCTTCGTCAACGTCATCTTCGAGGATGGCACGGATATGTACTGGGCCCGCTCGCGGGTGCTGGAATACATGAATCAGGCCCGCTCCGAGCTGCCCGAGGGCGTCAACCCCGTCCTCGGGCCCGACGCCACCGGGGTCGGCTGGGTCTTCCAATACGCGCTGGTGGACCGCACGGGTCGGCACGACCTCTCCGATCTGCGCACCTACCAGGACTGGACCCTGCGCACCTACCTGCAAAACACACCCGGCGTGGCCGAGGTGGCCTCGCTCGGCGGCTATGTCGATCAATACCAGATCGTGCTCGACCCGGTCAGCCTGCGGGCCAACGACATTGGGGCCAACGAAGTGATCGCCGCCGTGCGCCGCTCCAACAACGATGTCGGCGGGCGCCTGCTCGAATTCGGCGAGACCGAATACATGGTGCGCGGGCTGGGCTATATCGAGAATCTCGACGACATCGAACAGATCGCCCTGCGCGCGGGCGAAGACGGCACCCCGCTCCTGCTGGGCGATGTGGCCGAAGTGCGCCGCGGGCCGGACATCCGGCGCGGTATGCTGGAGATGGACGGCGAGGGGGAGGCAGCCGGCGGAATTGTCATCATGCGCTACGGGGAAAACGCCCTCAAAACCATCGAAGCGGTCAAGGAGAAGCTGGAAGCCATCGAGCCCTCCCTGCCGGAAGGCGTGGAGATCGTGGTCGGCTACGACCGCTCCGAGCTGATCCTCCGCGCCATCGACAACCTGCGCGATACCCTGCTGGAGGAAATGCTCATCGTCAGCGTGGTCATTCTGGTCTTTCTACTGCACTTCCGCAGCGCCTTGGTCGCCATCGTCGCGCTGCCGCTGGGTGTCTTGCTGGCCTTCATCCCGATGCAGCTGCTGGACATTTCGTCCAACATCATGTCGCTCGGGGGGATTGCCATCGCCATCGGCGCGATGGTGGATGCCTCCATCGTCTTCATCGAAAACGCGCACAAGTGGCTGCTGCGCTGGAAAGAGGCCCAAGCCGACCCGGCAAACGACGCCGAGCTGGCCGGAATGTCGCGACTCGAAGTCATCACCCGCTCCGCCCAGCAGGTGGGGCGGCCGCTCTTCTTCTCGCTCCTCGTCATCGGCGTGTCCTTCCTGCCCGTCTTCGCCCTCGAGGGGCAGTCGGGCCGGCTCTTCAAACCGCTCGCCTACACCAAGACCTTCAGCATGCTCTTCGCCGCGCTGCTGGCCATCACGCTGGTGCCGGTCTTGATCTCCTGGCTGATCCGCGGGCGCATCCCCGACGAGCGCAAAAACGTGGTCAGCCGTGTGCTCATCTGGATCTACCGGCCCTTCGTGCGCTTCGCCCTGCGCTTCCGCTGGCCCACCATCCTGATCGCCCTGCTCGCCATGGCTGCCACCTGGTGGCCCTATTCGCAGATCGGCAGCGAGTTCATGCCCCCGCTCAACGAGGGCTCGCTGCTCTACATGCCGAGCAGCCCGCCCGGCATGTCGGCCGGCGAGGCGCGGGAGGTGCTCCACCGACAAAACCGCATCATCGCCGACCTCCCCGAGGTCGAGCGCGTTTACGGCAAGATCGGGCGCGCCCGCACCGCCACCGACCCGGCCCCGCTCTCCATGGTCGAGACCACCATCACCCTCAAACCGGAGAGCGAATGGCGACCGGGCATGACCTTTGACAAAATCAAAGAGGAGCTGGGCCAGCAATTGCCCTATCCCGGTATGCCCGCCATTTGGTGGATGCCGATCCAGACCCGGATCGAAATGCTCGCCACCGGCATCCGCAGCGAGGTCGGCATCAAAGTGATGGGGCCGGACTTGGGGCGCATCCAGGGCATCGCCCGCGACATCGAAGGTGTGCTCAAGCAATCGCCCCACACCGCCTCCGCTTTCGCCGAACGCGTGACCGGCGGCTACTACGTGGACTTCGAAGTGGATCGCGCCGCCATCGCCCGCTACGGCTTGCGCGTCGAGGATGTGCTCGACGTGGTCGAGACCGCCGTCGGCGGCAAGAACATCGAAGAAACCATTGAGGGCCGCCAGCGCTTTCCGATCAACGTCCGCCTGGCCCGCGACTTCCGCGACGACCTCGACGCCCTGCGCGCGGTCCCCGTCAAGGCGGGAGCGGGCCGCTTTGTGCCGCTCGGCGAGCTGGCCGACATTCGCCTCAACACCGGGCCGCCCATGGTGCGCAACGAAAACGGCCAGCTGGCCGGCTTCGTCTTCGTCGATACCAGCGGCACCGACCTCGGCGCCTATGTGGCCGAGGCGAAACAGCTCATTCGCGAACAAGTCGAAATCCCGGCCGGCTACTACCTCGAGTGGGGCGGCCAGTTTCAATACATGGAGAAGGCCAAAGAAACCCTCAGTTGGATCATCCCGCTCACCCTGGTTCTGATCCTGCTGCTGCTCTACCTAAACTTCAGCAACCTCGGCGAGGCGCTCATCGTTTCCCTCAGCGTGCCCTTCGCCCTGATCGGGGGCGTCTGGCTGCTCTGGGTCTTGGACTACAACTTCAGCGTGGCCGTGGCGGTCGGCTTCATCGCCCTGGCCGGCGTCGCCGCCGAGACGGGAGTCGTCATGATCGTTTACCTCGATGAGGCTTGGGAGCAAGTGCGCAAGCGCGTCGCCCGCCCCACCGGCACCGACCTGCGCGGTGCCATCCTCTCCGGCGCGGTCGATCGCGTCCGCCCCAAGATGATGACCGTCGGCACCACCATCATCGCCCTGCTGCCCATCCTCCTCGGCCACGGCACCGGGGCCGACACCATGAAGCGCATCGCCGCTCCGATGGTCGGCGGCATGGTCAGCTCGACGATCCTGACCCTCATCGTCATCCCCGCCATCTACGCCATCTACCGCTCGCGGGAGACAAGCCCGGCAGAACGCTGAAAGGCACCAAGCTTAGAATACAAATATTTCTCCTCATAAGGTTCCGATAGCAGCTAAATATATTTAAATTCTAGTTGCGGTAGAAGGACTTACGCAATCTCTTGCGTAAGCCCTCCCCGCGCAGATCC
>CAZDRT010000042.1:0-19757 GCA_964507815.1 uncultured Puniceicoccaceae bacterium | reverse complement strand
TATCGCGGCGGCTGAGGACAGCCGCCCTCCCGCCGTAGTTCGGCGGCGCACGCACGATTATCGAAAAATTTTGATATTCCCTCCACGCACTTGTGGTTACACCCGACAACCCCACCGCAAAACGAATCCGTTTGCACACCGCCTCCCCCGTCCCCTACTCTCCACCCAATGTTTTCAGAGACCCGGAAAAGCGCATTGCGGAAACTGTTGGACGACCAGAGTCCGCCGGTTCGCTCGGCCATTCTCCAGGAACTGCGGGAACAGGACGACGACGGAGTCACCTTTCTCAAGGAACTCGCCCGGGAACCGGGATCCGTCGTCTGCGGGCACGCCCGGGCCCTTCTGGTCGAACTGGGGGCCGACGATCCGGAGGCCGATTTCCGCGCCTTCATCCGGTCTTTCCGCTACGAACTCGAGACCGGCTGCTTTCTTCTCGAACGAACGGTGCGCCCGGAGGTCGAATGGACCGGAATCGCCCGGTTTCTCGACCGAATGGCCGAACGTTGCCGGGAATTCATCGATCCGGATTCCAGCGTTTTCGAAAAGTGCAAACAGGTGAACCGGGTGTTTTTCCACGAATATCGCTTCCGGGGCGATCTCGACCACTTCCACGATCCGGAGAACAACTTCCTCGGCTCCGTAATCGCCCGGCGGCGAGGCATCCCCATCTCCCTCAGCGTCCTCTATCTCCTCGTCGCCGACCGGTGCGGCGTCCCCCTCGATCCCATCGGGGCACCGGGCCGCTTTCTCCTCGCCAGCTTCGACGACCGCCACCCCTTCTATCTCGATCCGTTCGACAGGGGACGCTTCCGGACGGAGGACGAGGTCCGCCAAATGCTCCTGAGCCACAACCTCGAAGACGGAGCGGAGTATCTCCTTCCTTCGCCGATCGGCGAAGTGCTCTGCCGCTTCTGCCGGAACCTGGTTCACCAATATACGATCCGCGACGAGTTGTACCAGGCCCGCCTTTTCGCCGGGTTCATCCGCGAATTCGAAGCGGCCTATGAGCGGGAAACCACCTGAACCGGTCCGTGATCTGGCGGCTCTCCGCTCACTCGAACCCGGGGGAATCCGCCTGGCCGTTGTCGGCTGGCCCGTCCGGCACTCGCTCAGTCCGCCGATGCACCGGGCGGCGCTCGAATCCCTCGCCGCCCTTGATCCTGCTTTCGCAGAATGGACCTACGGCGCCTACGAGCTGCGCCCGGAGGAACTCCCCGAGGCAATCGCCCTCTTCCGGGAGAAAGGCTTCCGGGGCGTGAACCTCACGGTCCCCCACAAGGTCGAAGTCCTTCCCCTCCTCGACGTCGTCGATCCGGTCGCGGAGCGGATGGCCGCGGTCAATACTCTCTTTTTCGAAGGGGGATGCCTCCGCGGTTTCAACTCCGACGGTTACGGAATCGAACGGGCCGTCGAAGAGGCCTTCGGGCGGGGTCTCGGTGGTCGCCCCGTGCTTCTCCTCGGTGCCGGCGGTGCCAGCCGGGCGGCGGCAGTCCAGTGCGTCGAGTCCGGAGCCTCCCACCTCTGGATCGCCAACCGCACCATCGAAAAAGCAGCGGCCATCGCGGCCCGGGTCCGGGCCGGTCCGGCCGGCGACACCGACACGACCCGCGCGAATCCGGCCCGGACGACCGTTTCCGCCCTCCCGACAAAAGAGGCCCCGGCGACGGTTCCCCCCGGCACCCTCGTCATCAACGCCACCTCGCTGGGCCTGAAACGCGGCGACCCCCTCCCGGTCGAAGTGGCGGAGCTGCCCGAAAACTGCTGCTTCTTCGACATGATCTACAACCCCGCCGAGACCCCCTTCCTCTCCGCCGGCCGCGAACGCGGCTATCCGGTCGCCAACGGTCTCGGCATGCTGGTCCACCAGGGCGTCCGTTCCCTCGAGATCTGGACCGGACATCAAGTGGACGCCCGGATCATGAGAAATGCCTGCCAAACGGCACCCGCCGACGGGTGAGTCCGGTGACCACGGATGTGGGAATTCCCGATGCCGCGGACCCGGCAGAGATTGTTCATGGCCGAAAAATGGCGAAGGCCGCCTTCTTGCGGAAAACGACCTTCATTGGGTGCAGGGCTAGGATTCGAACCTAGGACCTTCAGGTTATGAGCCTGACGAGCTACCGGGCTGCTCCACCCTGCAGAAACAGAAAACAATGCTCACGGTTGGCACTGGATGCAAGCGAAAAACACTTTTTTTCCCGGGGGCGGGAAGGAGGGCGGCTAGACACGGAAGATCGAACCCAGCTTCTTCCCGAGGAGGATCGACGCGCCGATGATCGTGACCGCCAGGAACGCCATGGCCCAGACGCCGAGCGCACTCGCGATGTAGGGGCCGTCGCCGAGCAGGTTCAGCAGCTCGTAGATGGCCTTGGTGATCGGATAGAATTCCTGTTTCTGGGCGAGAATCAGACTGTCGGAAACTTCCAGCATGGCCTGCGAGAAAGCCAGAATGGCTCCGGCGAGGAGATTGGCGAGAATCAGGGGCATGGTGATCCGCAGGGCGGATTTCAGGGGCGGACAGCCGAGATTCTGGGCGGCTTCCTCATACGTCACACTGGTTTGCTCCAACCCGGCCACCGCCGAGCGGACGACGAAAGGCAGCTTCCTCATCGCATAGGCGATGACCAGGAGAGGGACGGGGTTCTCGGTCGGATTGAGAAAGGAAAAGACCTTCCCCTCCTGGGTCATGGCGAGATAGCCGAAGGCGATCACGATCCCCGGCACAGCCAGCGGAAGCATCGCGAGCGAATCGAGCACCGACCTGCCGGGCAGGGTCGAGCGGACCACGACATAGGCGATGCCCACGCCGAGAACCACGTTGACGATGGTCGCCGTCGAGCTGTAGAAAAGACTGTTCCGGATCGCCGAAAGGGTGAGCGGATGGCCGAGCGCCAGCTCGTAGTTTTCAAGCGTCCATCCGGTCGGCAAAATGCCCGCGTACCAATCGCTGGAGAAAGAGATCAGGATCACCGCCAAATGCGGCAACAGGGCGAGGAAGGTGATCCCGGAGAAGAATCCGAAACAGAACAACTGCCCCATCCTCCCCGGGCGCCTGCAGATCGAGGCATGGCCCGCCTTGGCCATCATCGAAAAAGTGTTCCGCCCGAAGAGGACCTTGCCGATCAGGTAAAAGGCTACCGAGGCCGTCAGCATAACGCCGACCAGGGCGTACGGGAACGGGTTGGACCCGATCTCCTTGACGCCGTTGAAGATCTGGACGGGCGTGACCCGGTTGAAATCGAAGATGAGGGGCACCCCGAGTTCGGTGAAGGCCCAGATGAAAACGATGGTGCTTCCGGCAAAAACGCCGGGCCGCATCAACGGGAGGGTGATCTTGAAAAAACGCTTCCAGCCCCGACATCCGAGATTCTCGGCCGCCTCCTCCATCGCCGGATCGATGTTCGCCAGCGAAGCGACGGCATTGAGGTAGAGGATGGGATAGAGACTCAGCCCGTTCAGGGCGACCACGCCCCAGAAGCGGCTTTGCCCGAGCCAATCGATGGTCTCTCCCGCGTCGAGCCAGCCGATCTGCACGAGAAAGGCGTTCAGCATACCATACTGGCCGAGGATCTGGCGGACGCCGATCGCCCCGACGAAAGGCGGCAGCATGATGGGAAGGAGGATCAGGGCCGAAAACACCTTCTTGCCGAAGAAATCATAGCGGTCGGAGATGAAGGCGAGGGGCAACGCGATGAGCAGGGCGAGAACCGTCGAGAAAAATCCCATCCCGAAGGCATTCCGCAGGCCCTCCATGTAGAGATCGTTCCGGAAGACCTCGAGCACATAGGAAAGGGTCCACTCCCCGTCCAGGGAGAGAAAGCCGCCCTGCAGCACCTGCCAAATCGGCCACAGAAAAAAACAGCCGAAAAAAACCGCGGCCACCGCATAGATCCCAATGCCAAAACCCCTGCTCACAAGCCTTCGATAGTGGACGATTTTCCCGTTGCGAAGCAAAAAGTTCCTCTTCCCTGCGAAAGGGTGACAAATTCGTAACATTCGCGGAGCACCCGACTCCGAACGGAGGCGGCGTACACAAAACCGGTTGCCATTCGAAAAGCGGTCCCGCAAGTTCTGCCTCCGAACCCACACCTTTCGAATGTCGGATAAACTGATTGTGATCGGCGACGTACACGGATGCGCCTGCGAACTGGAGGATCTTCTCGCGAAAATTTCTCCGGCCCGGAGCGACCGCGTTCTCCTGCTCGGGGATCTGGTCAACCGCGGACCGGACAGCCATCGCGCGGTCCGGATCGTCCGGGAGGGCGGATTCCGGAGTCTGATCGGCAACCACGAACTGCGTCTGCTGAACTACCGCCGGCACAAGGATCCCTCGATCCTGAAACCCTACGATTACGAGACCCTCCAGCAGCTCACCCACGAGGACTGGGATTTCATCGGCGGCATGAAGGCCTTCCACGAAACCGACGATTCCGAATTCGTCTGCGTCCACGGCGGCTTTGAGCCCGGCCAGCCCTGGAGGACCCAGTCCATCGACACGGTTTGCCGCACCAAATGGATCCCCCCCGAGGCCATCCCCCCGGAAAAACGCCGGGGGCGGAATTCGATCCACTGGTCCGAGCTGTGGGACGGACCGGCCACCGTTCTCTACGGGCACACCCCCGATCCCGAAATCCGCGTGTCTCCCCACGCTCTCGGAATCGACACCGCGTGCGTTTACGGCGGCTTTCTGACCGCCTGCGTTCTGCCTGCGGTCGAATTCGTGCAGATCAAGGCGCGCAAGGCCTACATCTGACCCCGGCATAGTCGATCCAGTATCGCAGAAGCGCCACACTAAGGCTGGATGTCCTCATACATCCCACCCCCCTCTCGCGTTTTCTCTCGCAAAATCAGTCCGGAATCCGGAGGCTCACCCAACCGTCCGTCCACCGCCGTTTCTGATCGACTCCCCATGCTCTCCGATTCGCCCGAAGTTCATATTCTCCGTGCCCTTCTCGAAGCGGGGCAGGAATACCTCTCGGGCGAGACTTTGGCCGTCCGGCTCGGGATTTCGCGGGTCGCCGTCTGGAAACGGATCGAGACCCTGAAGCGGCGGGGGCACTCCATCGAAGCGGTCCGCCGCCGGGGCTACCATTTGGCCGCACCATCCCCCGAGGCAACCGAGGCGGGGATCCTCGCGCGGATCCGGGCCGAAACCGGCTTGCGATCCCTTTTTCTGGCTGCGGATTCCCCGAGCACCAACGACGAGGCGGCCCGCCTTCTCGCCGGGGGAGAAGAGGCACCCTTCGCCTGCCTCACCCGCCGACAACCGGGGGGGAAGGGGCGCCGGGGGCGCACCTGGAGCGGCGCGTCGGAGGGCAACCTGTACGCCACCGTGGCCTTCCGCCCCGATGTCCATCCCCATACCCTGCGCCTGCTCCCGATCCGGGCCGGTCTGCACATCTGCCGCCGCCTTGCGGCGGGAACCGGCCTGCGCCCCCGCCTCAAGTGGCCCAACGATATCCTGCTGGGCGGAAAAAAGATCGCCGGCATGCTCGCGGAGTCCACGTTGGAGACCGACCGCGTCACCGCCCTCGTTTTCGGGATCGGCCTCAACGTCAATCTCTCCCGGGGCGATCTTCCCCGGGATCTCCGCGCTACCGCCACCAGCCTCTCCATCGAGGCGGGCCGCTCGTTTCCGCTCGAGCCGATCGCCGCCGCCGTGCTCGAGGAGATTCTCCTCGCCGAACGGGAGTGCCGTCTTGGACTGGACGAGGACCGCTTCGCCGACGACTGGGCGGAACTGGCCTGCTTCCAGGGAGAGCCCGTCGAGATCCGCAGCGCCGACGGGTTGGTCCGCAGCGGCACCCTTGCCGGCATTGATCGGGCCGGTTCCCTTCTCCTGCGGTCGGACAACGGATCGCTCCAGGCCTACCAGGCCGGCGACGTGAGCCTCCGGGCCGCTCCATAAGAAAGGTTGGATTCAGCCGACACACCCCGCCGGTTGGGGTCGGAACAAATGGGGCGCGAGGAATTTTTTTTGTTGGCAGCGAAGTTATTCGTTGGACCGCGGGGGAAGGAGTATCTCTTGTCCGCTCCACGCACTCGTGCTTACACCCGGAAACCCGGGGCTTGCCTTCCACCTCCGGGTCGGTCACAACGCGAAGTTTTCATGAGCAAACCAACCATACTCGTCACCGGCGGATGCGGATTCATCGGTTCGAACTTCATCCGCCACCTTCTTTGCGACGGAGAATTCGAAGGAACGGTGGTCAACCTCGACGCCCTGACCTACGCGGGCAACCCCGCCAATCTCGCGGATTTCGAAGAGGACCCGCGCTACGCGCTCGTCGAGGGCTCCATCGGCGACGAGGAGGGTCTCGCCCGCTTGCTCACCGCGTACGGGATCACCGCCGTAGTCAATTTCGCGGCGGAATCGCACGTGGACCGCTCCATCGACACCCCCGAGCCTTTTTTCGAAACCAACGTCACCGGCACGCTCCGGATGCTGCAGAGCGTGCGGCGGTATTGGAGGGATCTCCCGGCGGAGGCCGCGACCGCCTTCCGCTTTCTGCACGTGTCAACCGACGAGGTGTACGGGTCCCTCTCCCCGGCGGATCCTCCCTTCTCGGAGGAGAACCCCCACCGTCCGAACAGCCCCTACTCCGCCTCGAAGGCGGCCAGCGACCACATCGTGCGCGCCTACCACCACACGTACGGCCTTCCGGTGGTCACCACCAACTGCTCGAACAACTACGGCCCGTTCCAGTTCCCCGAGAAACTCATCCCCCTGATGGTTTTGAACGCCCTCGACGGAAAGAGCCTGCCGATCTACGGCGACGGCATGAACGTGCGGGACTGGCTGTACGTCGGCGACCACTGCACGGCGATCCTCGCCGTGCTCCGCGGCGGACGGGTCGGCGAGACGTACAACATCGGCGGGAACTGCGAACGCCCGAACATCGTCATCATCGACCGGATCTGCGAGATCCTCGACGAGTTGCGCCCGCGCGGAGACGGCTCCCCGCATTCGGCGCTGAAAACCTTCGTCACCGACCGGCCCGGGCACGACCGGCGCTACGCGATCAACGCCGCCAAGATCGAGCGGGAACTCGGCTGGCGGCCGGCCGAGACTTTCGAGACGGGAATCCGCAAGACCATCGAGTGGTATCTCGCCAACCGGGCGTGGTGCGATGAAATCAACGATAAGAAATACCAACGCCAGCGCATCGGCTCGACCGTTTGAGGCGTCCGCGTGATCGGAAACCCGGTTTTTTATTTGGTTGATGGCCGGCGCGACAATCGCTTTTCTCCTTCTCTTATGAGCATCTTCAGCTTTGTTCGGACTTTTCTGTTTTTCACCTTTTCCGGTTTTCTCGCGGGAGCCGCTTCGGCGCAGCCCCCCCCCGCCGCGGAGGGTTCGACGCTGGAAATGGTCGGTCTGCCGGTCCCGGAGGACTACTACCCCGAACTCAAGCGCATCCTCGAGCAGGCCGGACGCCGGGCACCGGAACTGGTCCGGGTCGGACTGGACCGGGAAATGGCGGCCGAAAATCTGAAAATCGCCCGGTCGCGCTATTATCCCAGTCTGGGAATCGGAGGAAACCTCGGTTACCGCTTCGTCCAACGCTCCGGCGAGGAGAACGACGGTAGCCTTTCCGCCTCCGTATCGGCGGGAGTCAGCCGCCCCCTCTATTTCTGGGGTGCCGTGACCGCGGGAGTGGAGAAAGGGGAAATCGATTTCGAAAACAGCCTTCTGACCACCAAAGAACGGTTCCAGGAAACCGTGCAGACCCTGCGAACGGAGTACCTCGGACTCATCCTGAACGAAATGCGCCTGCGCAATCTCCGCCTGCGGCGCTCGAATCTCGAAACCCAGCTGGCCCGTCAGGAATCCGACTACCGGGCCGGCCGCCTTTCCGAAGAGGAATACCTCACTTTCCAAATCGAATTGGACCGGTCCCTGATCGAAATCGAGGAACTTCAGGACGAACGGGACGAACTCCTCGCCAGCTTCCGCCGAATCAGCGGGGTGGACGCCGAGCCCGAGATTCCGTCGGGGATCTCCCCGATCGATCTAAACGCCCTGGAAGCCGAATTGCGGGGGGAAGACGATCTTGATCCGCAATGGGTCGAGCGGACCTTCAACGTCCAGTTGAACCGCAATACGATGGAAAAGATCGATCGCGACGCCATAATCATCCGCTCGCGGCAACGCCCGAACGTGAGTTTCAGCGCCAGCGTGAGCCAGGCCCCGGTGAATACGGCCACGGCGAACGACGTCGATTCCATCCGCTGGTTCGCCGGTCTGTCCGTGAGCTGGAACGTTTTCGACGGATTCGCCACCCAGGCCAGCCGGAGGATCAATCTTCTCGAGAAACGGAGACTGGAAAGCCAGATGAGGAGCAACGAGGAGCAACTCGACGAGCAGCGCATCGAAATCCGCAACGACCTTCTGAGCATGATTCGGAAGCAACGTCTCGGCGAGCGCCGCTTCGAGCTGGAATCCCGGATATATTCGCGCGTCAAGGGAGAATTCAGCGAGGGGCGCGTGTCCATGAACGAGTTTCGCAAGACCCAGTTCGACTACTACGTGAAAGAGTACAATCTCCACGTTTCGCGGTTTTCCCTGTTGCGTATGATCACCGACTATCTGGTCACCCTGAACGCCGACCGTTCCGTCGATTACCTGGAGTTCGGAAAAACCGAAATCTAACGACGGCTCCCGGAGAGTCCTCCCCCGCCGGAAAAGTTTGAACGAAGCCGGTTCGCCGGCGGTCTCCTGCCTTTCAACCCACCATCCGAAATTGCCTAAGAAATCCAATCCCTTCGTCTCCTTCCTGCTGAAAATTCTGCTGCCGCTGGCCCTGATCGCGGGCGTGGTCTGGTTTTTCCTCGCGGGGCTCCGTCCCGACGCGACGGTCGAGGAGGTCTCCCGCGGTGTGGCCCTCGACGCGGTGCCGGGCTCTCTGACCGTGAACCCGGCCTACAGCATCACGCTGACGACCGAGGTCAGCGGGCGCATCATCCGCAGCTCGCTGGAACTCGGAAAGCGGGTCGAAGAGGGCGAATTTCTGGTCGAAATCGATCCGACCGACCTTCGGCTCAGCTACGAGTCGTTCAAGGGAAATTACGAAGCCTTCAAACAAAAATACGAACTTCGCCTGGAAGAAACGCTGCTGCTTCGCCAGAAGAGGGAGGACCTGGAAAACTCGGAACGGCTTTTCCGCGAGGGCAATCTCTCCCAGATCGAAATCGACCGCCGGCGGGAGGACTTCGAACTCTTCCTGGAGCAGCAGAAAGAGCAGCGGATCAACGACGAAAACCAACTCCGGCAGATGGAGATCCAGCTCAAGGAGTGGCAGCGCACGCTCGAAAAGACGACCATCCTCGCCCCCGACTCCGGAATCGTGACCCGGATCTTCGCTTGGCCCGGCGAGTTGGTCGGGGTGCGGAATTCCCTGGCCACCCTCTACAGCGACGAGTTGCTGGTCGAGGCGAAAATCAACGAGGAAAACTTCGCCGGCATACAAATCGGCCATCCCGCCCGCGTCCGGTTCCTGGCCTTCGGCGACCGCACCTTCCCGGCCCGGGTGGAAAAGGTGCTCCCGAACGCGGACTCGGAGACCCAGCAGTACACGGTTTTCCTTGAGTTGGAAGAGGGCGAAGAACTTCTCCGCTCCGGACTCACCGGCGAGGTCAGCATCATTAAAAACCGCCGGGAAGACACCCTTCTGGTTCCGCGGCGCGCCCTGTTCGGCCAGTTTGTGTTCGTGGTCAATGGCAACGAGGTCGAGATGCGGCGGGTGCGGACCGGATTTCTCGGCCTGAACCAGGCCGAAGTTCTCGATGGAGTCGAGGAAGGGGACTTGGTGATCTCCGACGAGATCGACCGCTTCCGCAACGGCGATACCGTAACGGTCGTGCGGGCCGGAGAACAAGGATAAGGCCCCCGATTCCATTCCATGTTCCGGGGCTCGACCAATTTTCTGATCGCCGTCCGTTTCCTGCTCTCGCGGAAACGGTCGATGCTGATGAGCCTGGCGGGGATCGTTTTCGGAGTCACCTTCTTCATTGTGACCCAGGCCCAGACATCCGGATTCGAACAGTTTTTTATCCGCACCATGCTCGGGGTGAACGGTGCCCTCCGCATCGAGGACCGCATCCAGCAGACCATGCGCTCAATGGAGGTCGAGGGCGGGACGGGTTTCTCGATCTCCATGGAGGATGGCGTCGATTATGTCGAGGGGGTCGAGCATCCCGAAGATATCATGGACGCCGCTCTGCGCTTCCGCGAAGTCGTCTCGGTCGCCGAAGTGCTCCGGGGCTCCGCCGAAATCAAAGGCAATTTTCGGGAAATGTTCTGCAAACCCTACGGCATCGTGCTCGAAAACTTCCTTCAGGTATCCGATCTCGGCGAGCAGATGCTCTACGGGGATCTCGACAGCTTCCGGGACAACCCCTTCGGCGTTCTGGTCGGCTCCCGGCTCGCGCGCCGGATGCAGCTCGATGTCGGGGATCCGGTGCTCCTGCAGGCGCGCGGCGAGAATCTCCGGTTCCGGGTCTCGGCCATCTACGAGACCGGGATCGAACAGGTGGACAAAGAGCGAGTCTTCCTGCATCTCCCGGCCGCCCGCACCCTGCTGAAAAAACCTTTCGGGGTCTCCTACATCCAGGCGACCCTGCTCGACCACGAGCGTGCTCCGGAGATCGCCGAGCGGATCGAACGCGTCGTCTGGCATGGCTCCATGAGCTGGCAGGAACGCGAGAAAACCTGGCTGCAAGTCTTCCGCGCGCTCCGGGTCTCCTCGGGCATCACCGTCTCCTCGATCATTCTGATCTCGGGTCTCGGGATGTTCAACACGCTCGTTATGATCGTCATGGAAAAGACCAAGGAAATCGCCATCCTGCGCTCCATGGGCTACCGCCGGAAAGACGTGGGGCGCATATTCCTCTGGCAGGGCTTCAGCGTTCTCACCCTCGGAGTGATCTTCGGCTGTGGTCTGGGCGCCCTGTGTACCTACGGGATTTCGCGGCTTCCGATCCGTATCCGGGGCATTTTCGCCACCGACAGTTTCGTCGTTCACTGGGACTGGGTCCACTACGCCTCCGCCGTCGTCATCGCCAGCGTAATCGTTATGGTGGCCGCCTACTTCCCCGCCCGCCGCGCCTCTCGGCTCGAGCCGGGCGACATCATCCGGGGGACGAGCGGATGAACCCACCGACCGACAGGGACGACATCCCGCCCGCGGACGCGAAGGCCGGCCGCTTTTCCCACGAGCCCGTTCTCCGATGCAAGAACATCCACAAATACCTTGGCCGGGGCGAGGCCCGGGTCCACGTCCTCCGCGGCGTCGGACTGGATCTCCACCCGGGACGGATGTACTCCATCGTCGGACCCTCCGGTTGCGGCAAAAGCACACTGATGTATCTCCTCGGACTCCTCGACCGACAGGACGACGGGGAAATCTGGATCGGGGGGAACGATATGGGCCGGGCGAACGACACCGCCCGGACGGCGGTCCGCAATTCCTCCATCGGCTTTGTCTTCCAGTTCCACTTCCTCCTGGCCGAATTCACGGCCCTCGAGAACCTGATGCTCCCCATGCGCAAACTCGAGAAACTCTCCGAGGACGCCATGCGCGAACGCGCCCAGTCGCTCCTCGAAGAGGTGGGCCTCGGCGACAAGAGCCACCGCCTTGCCAACGAACTCTCGGGCGGCGAGCAGCAGCGGGTGGCGGTGGCCCGCGCCCTCGCCAACGAGCCGGCCGTCATCTTCGCCGATGAACCAACGGGCAATCTCGACGTGCGCAATTCGACCATGGTCTTCGACCTGCTGCGGAAACTCTGCCACGAGCACGGCCAGGCCGTTCTCATGGTCACCCACAACCAGAACCTGGCCAAGCTCTGCGACGAAGTCCTCTCCATGCAGGACGGGGAATTCGTCGATCAGGCCATCGCCTAGCCACCCCCATGCCGGAAATTTCTTTCACTTCCTCCGAACTCGAGACACTCGCCCGGGCGGTCCACGTGGCCGACTGGGTGGCCAACAGCCATACCGGGGAGGGTGTCGGCGAACGTCTCCCCCTCGGTGAGATTCCGGACAAGATCTACCGCGCTCTCAACGCCGGAAAGATCCTCGAACCCTGGCCCGAGGACCCGGTCACCGGCCAGATCTTCGAACCCAGGGAGTGGGAGGAGAAAAATCTCCGGGAACTCGTGGATCCCTTCTCCGACGAGGAGGCCTACGAGCGGATCATTGAATTGGCCGCCGACCAGATCTTCCGTCGGCTGTTCGGAGAGAAAGCCTTCCCGGATGCACCCGAAGAGGCTGCTGAGATTCTGACTTCGATCGAGGATGCCATCGAAAAGCGCTGCGATGAGGGTGCCGAGATCCGTATCAGCGTGGCGGGATGGTCTCCCCGACGGGAGGATTTCCAAAACGCCTGAAATTGAATTTTTTTCCCGCAGAAAAGCCTTGGCATCGCTTCAGGCACTCTCCAATTTCGTAGGTTTTCGGTGGGGTATCCAAGCGGCCAACGGATGCTGACTGTAAATCAGCCGGGTCTATCCCTTCACAGGTTCGAATCCTGTCCCCACCACCATTTTCCGCACCGCCGACCGGTTTTCAGACGGTGCCGGACGTTCCGAAAATCCATCCATGATTCCTGAAACTGCTCAAGGCGGTGGGGAACCGGCTGCGGTCTATCTCGTCGGCGCGGGTCCGGGCGACCCCGATCTGCTCACCCGCAAGGCGGAGAGACTGATCCGTTCCTGCGACGCTCTGGTCTTCGACTACCTCGTCGCCGGGGAAATTCTGACCTGGGCGCCCGCCCGGGCGGAGAAGATTTGCGTGGGCAAGCGGGCCGGTTTCCACTCCCGCCCGCAGGAGGAGATCGAAGAAATCCTGGTCTCGCTGAGCCGCGCGGGGAAGACCACCGTCCGGCTCAAGGGCGGAGACCCCTTTGTTTTCGGCCGCGGGGGGGAGGAGGTCGCCCGGCTCCGCGCGGCGGGAATCCCCTTCGAGGTCATACCCGCCATAACCGCCGGAGTGGCGGCGGCGGCCCGGGCGGAGATCCCGCTCACCCACCGCTCGTTCAACTCTTCGGTCGTCTTTCTGACCGGCCACCTCGATCCGACCGGGGACACGCCGGGCATCGACTGGGCACTCTACGCGAAGCTCCGCACGACGCTGTGCCTCTACATGGCGATGAGGCACCTCGGCTCGATCCGCGATGCCCTCGTTCGCGGCGGGCTGCCCCGGGACACTCCCTGCGCCGTCGTCCAGTGGGCGACGACCGAAAAGGAAAGAATCCTCTATTCCACCCTCGCCGAACTCGCCGGGGACGTCGAATCCGCCGGCCTGTCGTCTCCCGCCATCGTCATCATCGGAGAAACCGCCTCGCCCCGCACGGAGAGCCCGCATGCACCCCGGGAACGGTGAAGAGGATACCGGACTTATCCTCCGGCTGACGGAATCGGGCGAGTCGTTCTGGTGCGTCGCCCTTTTCTCCCGCGCCTCGGGCCTCTACCATCCGCTGGTCCGGAAAAGCCGCTCCGCCGTGCGGCCGGACCTTTTCGACACGGCCCGCGCGCGGGTGACCCGTGCAAAACAGGGGGAACTCCGGTTTCTTTCCGAATACCAACCGCGCCGCAGACGCTCGGGGATCGGAAAATCCTACGCCGCAATTCGGATGGCCTCGCGCTTCGCTGAAATCCTCCGACGCAACACCGCCCACCTCCCCGATCCGGCGGACATCTTCGACCTCTCCGAGCGATTCTTCGACGAAATCGAGACGGGTTCCCCGCCCGGGCCGACCTTCCTGAAAACCCTCTACCTGCTCGCCAAGACCGAAGGGCTCCCGGTCAAGGAAGACTGGGTGGCCGGCCTGCCATCCGAAGAACGGACGAGCCTCCGCGCCATCCTCCTCGCTCCGCTCGGCGAGCAGGGTCCGGAAGCCGGTTCCGCCGAAAACCTGGCCACGTCCCTGGAAAGATGGCTCGTGGCCGAAGCCCATTTTTTGATCGGGACGGTATGAGAGGACGCGGAGCCGAAGGGCGGACCGCCGATCAATCGTGGTGCCTGGCTTTACGCCAAGGCCATTGCGTAATCGCACGCACCTGTGGCTAGGGTGTAAACTCAAGTGCGTGGAGAAAAATCGTAAAACAACGCGATTTTGAAATGGGCCGATATTCCCTCCACGCACTTGTGGTTACACCCCTGTGGCTACCCCCGTGCTGCGACGTCGGCTTATGTAGGCGCTCCTTCCTATCCCGCAAGGCCCTTGCCCAAGGAGCCGCGTGCTTCAGCCGCGGTACGTCGGAGTCAGCGCAAGGTGCATGTAGCTTCGCCCCCCCCCACGACGCCGGCTAAAGCACGGCGCTCCGGACGTTCGGGGAGATTTATTTCAATTCCGGAATTATGCAATGGCCTTGGGCTTTACGCCAGGATCGTGATCGTTCGATTTGCGTCCTCGTTCGAATCGCGGGATAAAGGGTCTCCTCCCGCAGGCGGGATACGCCCGCTCACGACCCGCTCGCTACGGGCATGCATCACGCAACGGTTTTCTCCCGGCATTTCAACCCCACGCGCAGAGCCAGCCAAAGCCAGCCAACGAGGAGGAGCAACCCTCCGAGCGGCGTCACCGGCCCAATCGCGCCGGGGGCACCTGCCGCCAGCGCGTAGATGCTACCCGAAAAGAGTATGGTTCCGCCCAGGAAACACAGGGATACCCCCTTCCACGCGCCGAGGGTAAGCCCCCGCCAGTCCGCGAGAGCCATGAGGGCGAGGACATGGAAAAGTTGGAACCAGACGGCGGCGTCCCACCCCTCCCGCGCCTCGGGATCGGTGAGAAAGTCCCCCGGCGGGTGGGCTCCGATGGCACCGCAGAGCACCCCGAGAAATCCAAGCACCCCCGCCGCCAAGAGGATCAGGCGATCCGCAACCAGTTTCCCTTCCATAGTTCGAACCTTACAGTCCGTCCGGAGCCCGGCAACGACTTTCGCACAGCCGGGGTGTGACCACAACCGCCGGAAACCGGGGAAGGGATTTTGCCGGTTCCGGCGCGAAGACCGGCCCTCAACCGATGGAGAACTACCCATCCAAAAATCGCGGCGCGCGGCGATTTTTCTCTCCGCGGTTGCGGTCGCATTCCCCGGGAGGGGTCTAGGTGCTCCGGGCCGACGACGCCGTCAAACGTTCCGAGACGGCCCCCCAATCGACCAGCTTCTTCCAGGCCGCCAGATAATCCCCCCGGCGATTCTGATACTTGAGATAATACGCGTGTTCCCACACGTCCACTCCGAGAAGCGGATACAAAGCGGGATTCCCAAGCCAGGGGGAATCCTGGTTGGGCGTGGAGATGACAACCAGGCTGCCGTCAGGGGCGACACACAGCCAGGCCCATCCACTGCCGAACCGACCGAGTCCCGCCGAAACCATTTCTTCGAGAAGAGCTTCGGGGCTTCCGGAAAGCGACCCGATCCGGGCGGCCAGATCCGCGGAGGGCCGGCTTTCTCCGTTCTTCAGCGAATACCAGAAGAGGCTGTGGTTGAGATGGCCACCGCCGTTGTTGCGGACCGCCGTGCGGATCGAAGCGGGAACGGCATCGAGATCGCCGAGCATTTCTCCCAGGGTCAGTCCGTGCAATTCAGGGTTCCCTTCGAGGGCCGCGTTCAGTTTCCGAACGTAGCCCGCGTGGTGCCTGGTGTAGTGGATCTCCATAGTGCGGGCGTCGATATACGGCTCCATCGCATCGAATGAGTAGGGCAGAGGCGGAAGCTCGAACGGATACAGGTCCGATTCGAAATCCAATCGGGCGGGAATTCCCGCGACCTGCCCGGGGCCGGAGGATTCGGCCGCGCGCACGGATCGGGCCATGCCCGCGCCAACGGCGAGGGCGCTGAAACCGTAGAGGCCCCGGGAGAGAAATCCCCGGCGGTCGAGTCTCAAAACGGTTTGCGGTGGGTTGGTGGTTTGGGAGTTCATGGAAACAGTAAAAGGCGAGCCGCTCCGTTTCTCAAGCGTCATCCCCGATTGGATGACCGGTCCAATGGACTTTAGATTTGGAATGCGGGGGCGGCTGCTTCATTGATCATCTTCAGCGCTCTTTTCTTTCCTCCGGCATGAACCCACCGCTCCCGCTCCGCTTTTCACCGTCACCCGCCCCCCGTGGGCGGCGCCGGGCGTGGGTTTCCGCCCCCCGAAGCGGTTCCGCCCGCCGATAACCCATGGCAGAGAAGGCAAAAAAAACGGCGGAAACGGCACCGCCGCCGGAGAAACCGGCTCCTTTCGATTTCGAAACCCGGCGGAACCGGCGGCTGCTCCCCTTCGTGGTGATTACCGTGGCGGGTATTCTGGTCCTTCTCGCTCAACTGTCCCTCGAGCAGATCTTCCGCTATGACCAGCACATCGAACGGGAAAAACAGCAGACCATGCGCCGGATCCTCCTGCCGGGACCACGCGGAAACATTCTTGACCGCAACGGCACCCTGCTCGTCGGCAACCGGGCCCGCTTTTCCGCCGCCGTTTTTCTCAACGCGCTGCGGAAGGAGTTCCGCGAGGAGTACTTCGCCCAGATCCGGGCCATCCGCGAGGAGGAGAGCCGGACCGGCGAAAAAGTTGACATCTCGAACAGCGACCTGATCTGGAACTCCCGGCTGGCGGTTCTCCGCCGCCACCTCGACGAGATCGACCGGATACTCGGTCGCGAAACCACCCTGTCGAAGCGCGACCTGGTCTCCCATTTCAACAACCGCATCCTTCTCCCGCTCAAACTGCTGCCGGATCTTTCCGAGGAAGAGTACGCGCTGCTGGTTGACCAGCTCCCCCCGGACTCCCCGGTGCTTGTCTGGACCGAGAGTTCCCGCTACTACCCTTTTGGGCCGCTGGCCGCCCACGTTCTCGGCTACGTGGTCAACCGGGAGGAAAGCCTTCCGGCGGACCCGGACGCCGGGGGGGAAGTCGGGGCGGCGCCCGATCTGCTGACCTTCAGCCACTACGGCAAAGTCGGCAAGGCCGGGGTCGAGCTGACCTTCGACTCCCGGCTGGACGGCGAGAGCGGTAGCGAAGTCTGGCGGGTCGATCCCATGGGCTTCCAGTACGAACGCCTCTCGCTCCAGCGTCCGACCAAGGGAGAGGATCTGCGGCTGAGCCTGGATCTGGCCGTTCAGCAGGCGGCCGAGCGAGGCCTCGAGGGGAAAACCGGCGCGGCGGTCGCCCTCGACCCGCGCACGGGCGAAGTTCTCGCCATGGCCAGCGCGCCGGGCTACGATTTGAACGGCCTGACCCCCTTCATCCCCTCGGACGTTTACCGGCGCATCGACGAGAAGGGAGGGTGGCTGAACCGGGCCGTCCAGGGGCTCTACCCCCCGGGCTCGACCTTCAAACCGGTCACCGCCATCGCCGCCTTCCGGAAGGAGGAACTCGAGCCCGACGAGATTCTCTTCTGCGGACCGTTTTTCCGGGTCGGCAACCGGAACTTCCCCGAGCACAGCACCCCCGGCTTCGGTCAGATCGCCCTGACGCGCGCCCTCGCGGTCAGTTCGAACGTGTTTTTCTACCAGATCGGTCTCCGCGCCGGGATCGACTGGATCGCCGACACCGCGCGGCTCTTCGGTCTCCATGAGCCGACCGGAATCGAGCTGCCCCATGAAACCTCGCGGATGATCGTGCCCACGCGCGAATGGAAGCGGGAGAACCAGGGCACTCCATGGTATCCGGGCGACACGGCGAACACCTCCATCGGACAAGGGTTCCTGCGGGTGACCCCCCTGCAGATGGCCCTGGTCGCGGCGGGGCTCGCCACCGGGGAAACCGGTCTCGTCCCCACCCTGCTCGCCCGCGACGGGGGAACTCCCTCCCCGACGGAAGCCCTCGAACCCCTGCCTCTGGAGGACGACGAATACGCCTCGATCGTGGAGGGAATGGTTGCCGCCGTCAACGAGGGCACGGCCCGGCGCGCCCGGATCGAGGGGCTCACCGTGGCCGGGAAAACCGGAACCGCCCAGGTCTTTCCCGGAGGCCGGGCGCTGACGCTCGCCTGGTTCATCGGCTTCGCTCCGGTCGAAAACCCCCGGATCGCCGTCGCAGTCATGATCGAAGGGGTCACCGAAGCCGACGAATACCACGGGGGCACCACGGCCGCCCCCGTCGCCCGTGACATCTTCGAAGCGTGGAAGCGGTCAGCGGATCATCAGGAACCCGTCCAGCCCACCGAGGAAAACCGGCCCGTCGCCCGCCGGTGAAATATTGAGCGAGCGCGGATCAAAGGCGGCCCCGCGCCCGGCGATTTCTCCGGCGATCCGTTTGCTGATTCCTTGTTTTACGACTTTGATCGGTCAGGGGTCCTGGCGGGAATTCTCCCGGCTCCCCTCCCCGCTCAGGAAAAGAGTTCGGGTCGGATAGGCGAACTCGATTCCCCTCTCGGCGAAAGCCCGGACGAGGGCCAGATTGATCATCTGCTGGATGTCCATGTAGAGGGCGTAATCCGGGGTGAGCACGTAATAGACCACTTCAAAGTCGTAGGAACTTTCTCCGAAGCCCTTGAAATGCGCGCGGTCGAAACGGGTCATTTCCCTTTCCTCCACAAACCCCTTTACCAGCCGGGGAATCTCCTCGAGATGTTCGGGCGTGGTCTGGTAGATGACTCCGAATCCGAAAACCACCCGGCGCTCGTACATGCGTTTAAAATTGCGGATGCGGCTGGTCAGAAGGTCCGAGTTCGAAAAAACCAGCTGCTCACCGCTCAAACTGCGTACGCGGGTGGTCTTGATCCCGACTTTCTCCACCGAGCCCATCAAGTCGCCGACGATGATGAAATCCCCCACCTCGAACGGCTTGTCCAGCACGATCGAGAGCGAGGCGAAAAGGTCGCCGAGAATGTTCTGCATCGCCAGCCCTATGGCGATGCCGCCGATCCCCAGTCCGGCGATCAGGGCGGTGACGTCATAGCCCAGATTCGAAATGATCAGCAGGACCACCGTGGACCAGAGGCCGACGCGGAGCAGATACGAAATCCAGACAATGCCCGCGCCGATCGATCCGGATTCGCCCGCGCGCTTCCGCCCGTAGCGGAAGAGCAGGCCCAGCCCGAAACGTTCCGCCCAGATCGCGAGCTGAAGGACCACCACAAAAAAACCGACCCGGTCCACGGTCGCCTCCGCCCCGCCCAGCTCCAGCCACTGCGCGCCGATCCAGGCGGCAAAGAGAAAGAGCAGGGTGGATTTCGTGGCCTTGAGGGCCGCCACCAAATGGTCATCGACCCGGGTGGAGGTTCTAACGCTGATCCCCTCGAGATGATGGATTACCCCGCGCAGAACCAGTTTGCCCGCCACGAACAGGCCCACGGTGATTCCGATGGCGATCAGGAAATTCCCCGGGCCGCTTATAATTTCGTCGCCCACGGGTAAATTGAAAAACGGAATCCGGCACCGCGGCAAGCATCAAGTCCGTGGCGGGGGGTTCATGTCCCGCCGCCCGGGGGGGAAAGAATGTTGGGTAGCCGGGGAGTAAGGCTCGGTGTCCAGCGAGAGCCATGCGGGTGCCTCTGTAGGATTTGATAAATCACGTACAAACTCCGACCGCTCACGGACGCATCTTCGGGAAAACGCTCAGCCCCTCCCAATCCCCTCCTCCGATGGATTGGGGTCGAATGGGCCGTTTCCGGCTCGATTGCTGCGGCTGGAGCACTTCGGAAATGAAACTCCGCGAACCGATGACCAGGCTGCCGGTCAGGTAGCGACATCGGCTCCGTAATACAGCGGGCAGCGAAAGTTCGCCGCCCTCTTCGTCGATCACCCGTGCCGCCGCCGCCGGATCG
>CAZDRT010000041.1:0-19781 GCA_964507815.1 uncultured Puniceicoccaceae bacterium | reverse complement strand
GGGAGGCCTTCCGTGATTCCACGAGGCAGTCACAGAAGAGCATTGTCTTCAGCGCAGAAGAGCGAAGACGGTTGCGCGCGTGCCGTTCAAACCGTGCAAATCATAGGATCTGATCGAATAATTTGCACGATTTGGATATCGAGATTGCAGGAATTTTGTCGAGAACGCGGCGACCCGTCCGGTGGTTGTGGTTCCCGGAACCCGGGCAAACAGGGAATTGCCCTTACGGGGGATACCCGGGCGATCCCCGTGGCCGGAAGCGGCTTCTTTTCTTTCGTAAAAGCCGCGGAATTTCAATGCCCGCCGCCGGCGGCGGCCGCTTCTTCGGCGGCCTTTTTCTTGTCCCACTTGAAGTGCTTGTCGGGAAGGGTTCCGCCCAGTTCGTAGAGTTTTTCCTTGTCGTTGACCATTTCCTCGCGGCTGTAGCCGGAGACGGAGAAGATATCCTGGAGAAAAATCGCCTCCTCCGGGCAGACTTCCTGGCAGAGGCCGCAGTAGATGCAGCGGAGCATGTTGATGTCGAACTCTTCGGGTGCCTTTTCGACGTGATCGTGCTCGTCCCCTTCGGAAATCTCGCCAGGGATGATCCGGATGGCCCTCGGCGGGCAGACGAACTCGCAGAGTTGGCAGGAGACGCATTTTTCGCGCCCGTTCGGATCCTTGACCAGCGTCGGGACGCCGCGATACCCCTCCGGGATCGGCGGGCGCTCCTCCGGATACTGGAGGGTGACCTTCGGCTGGAAGATGTGGGAGATGGTGGTCTTGAGCCCGGATACGATCTGCGGCAGGTAGGTCCGCTCGGACAGGCTCAGCGGCTTGCGCTCGATGATTTTGGTCTGGGCCATGGGAAATCAGAAAATGAAAAGATGGACTACGGCGAATCGACAATCGCGATAATGATAGCGTTGATCAGGAGATTCGCAATGGCCAGCGGCAAAAGAACGGTCCAGCCGAGTTTCATCACCTGATCGTAGCGGAACCGGGGAATCGTCCAGCGGATGAGGACGAAGAAGACGATCAAAGCGACGATCTTGACGAGGAACCAGAGCGTGGAGAGGACGGCACCGCCCCACCCGTCCGGCCAGGGATTGGCGATTCCGGGGAGAAAATGCCAGCCCCCGAGGAACAGCAGGGCGAAGACCGCCGATCCGATGACGATGTGCGCGTATTCGGCGACGAAGAAGATGCCGAATTTGAAGCAGCCGTACTCGGTGTGGAATCCGCCGACGAGATCGGTTTCGGATTCGGCCATGTCGAAGGGAAGGCGGTTGGTCTCGGCGAAAATGGCGACCAGGAAGAGCAGCGCGCTCAGCGGCTGGGTGAAGAGGAACCAGAGGTTGTTCTGGTAATCAACGACCGCCCCCAGCCCTAGGCCGCCCGCCGTGCCGGGGGCGTTCAGCCAGAGAAAGAGGGGGAAGATCGACAGCCCGAGCGACAGCTCGTAGGAAATCATCTGGGCGGAGCTGCGGATGCCCCCGAGGAAGGAATACTTGCTGTTCGAGGACCAGCCCGCGAGGACCACGCCATACACCCCGAGGGAGGAGACGGCGAGGATGAAGAGAATGCCGATGTCGAGCGGGGCGAGCATCAGCGGGTTGGTCGCCCCGGTCGCCGGGTCGGTGTACTGCCCGAAGGGGATGACGACCATGGTCGTCAGGGCCGGGACGAGGGCGATGATCGGCGCGAGGAAATAATAGACCTTGTTGACGTGGCCGGGGGTGATTTCCTCCTTGAAGAGGAATTTCAATCCGTCGGCGAGCGGCTGAAAAATGCCGAGACGGGTCAGAAATGGCCCGAGGACGGGGATGGCGTGGATCCAAGGAATCGTCGTGCGGTTCGGACCGACCCGGCCCTGCACCCAGCCCGAGACCTTTCGCTCGATCAGAACCGAGTATCCGGCCAGGGTCATGACCACCACGATCATGAGCACGGCGAAAAGAATTTTCAGGAGGATTTCGGAAACTTCCATGGCTAACGGCGATCAGAAGAGAAACAGGCTAGGCTGTCGATGGGGAAAGAGGGTTGGAGAACTCTTCGTAGCGACTGGCTTTATGTGGAAGCCGGATTCGTTTGCCGCTCGATATTGTTCGAATCGCGCCACCCCGCCGACTTGTCCTGCGTAGCTCGCAGAGCGTAGAAGGAAGCCTTGGCGAAGGAGGGGGGTCAACCCGCTCGCTACGAGGGAGAGAGCCCGGATAAAAACTGCTCTTGCTGCGTCTCTCATCGGGCTTCCGAAACGCCGACGGCCTGCCGGAGAAATTCCCTCGCGTCGTATTTCAGGGATTTCTTTTCGGGGAACGGAAGATCGGCCCACTTGCCCGGAGAGAGTGCCACGCCCTCGTCGGACAGGCCGGCGAAGGTGATTCCGGTGAATTCCCCGCGCTCCTCCGCCAGTTCCCGCCACACGTCGGAGAGGCGGACGGAGTCGGTCGCCGTCCCCTCCAGGAGAGCCCGGAGCGAGGCGAAAACCTGGAGATCGGAGAGAAGTCCGGACGGTCCGGGCACCACGGCGTGGAATTTCTGCAGGCGGAACTGCTGGTTCACGAACGATCCGCTCCGCTCGAAGACGGTCATCGACGGGATGAGGACCTCCGCCGCGCCGGTTGACCCGCTTTCGTGGGTGGCGATTTGGATCAGCCTGACCTTTGAGAGCTGCTCCTTCGAGAGCCCGGCCGCAGCCAGATCTTCGTGGACGGCGAGGACCGTGTCGATCCGCCCTTCGTCGATCGCCCGGCCGAGACCGGTCAGATCCTCGGCAGGCAGTTCCTCTAAAAGACCCGTCAGGAGCGCGCCCCGGGTGTTGGGAGTGCGGTCGGCGGAGAGGAGGAGTCCGTCCTCCTCGCCGAGGTGGCGAACGGCGAAGACCCCCGCGTCCGCCTTTTCCGCGATCTTCGCCAGGAGAAACTGCTCTTCGACCGAGGACCGGGTCGAGGCCACCACGCCCACTCTCTTCGCCGAACGGAGGAGATCGGCGGCGGCGCGGACGGCCTCGGTGGCGGCGGAAAGCTCCGTCCCGGCAGCGCGAGCCCGGATCAGGCGGTCGTCGGCCTCGACCTGCTTGTAGAGCGCGCGGCCGCTGTCTGTCATCCAGGTGTCGTTGACGGCGTCGTTGCGGCGGGGGGTAATCCGGTAGATCTTCCCCTCGCGGTGCCAGACTTCGGTGTTGGCACCCGCGCTGCTCTCGGTGCAGATGCTCTTGATCGGCTGAAGGAACCAGACCCGCATCTTGAACCGGAAGTCCCGGCTGGTGAGCGCGCCGACCGGGCAGATATCGACCGTATTCAGCGAGTAGTTGCTCTCCAGCTTTTTCCCGGGGTAGCAAGTCAGCGTCGAATAGCTGCCGCGCTCGACGAATCCGAGCACGTCGTCGTCGGCCACCTCCTGCATAAAGCGGATGCAACGGGAGCAGAGGATGCAACGCTCGTCGTCGAGCATGACCCGGGGCCCCAAGACGGTGCGCTTGGGCTTGGGATTTTTCTCTTCGACGAACCGCGAATAGCCCCGCCCGTATTCGGTGGCGAACTCCTGGAGGCGGCACTCGCCGGCCTGATCGCAGATCGGGCAGTCCAGCGGGTGGTTCACGAGCAGGAACTCCATGACGCCGTTGCGGCAGTCCTTGACCAAGTCCGAATCGGTCTTGATGTGCAGCCCCGGGGAGACCTTGGAGTTGCAGGCGATGGCCGGTTTGGGCATCCACCCGATCTTCTGAACCCCCTTTTCGTCGAGTATCGGCTCGCCCGTTCCCCGGTCCTTCATCGGCATTCCCATCTCGACGAGGCACATCCGGCAGTTGCCGGAGATGCTCAGCTTCGGGTGGTAGCAGTAGTGCGGAACCTCCTTGCCGGCGATCTCCGCCGCCTCAATCATCGTAATTCCGGTGGGCACCTCGACGTCCCTGCCGTCGATGTTCACGGTGACCGTTTCTGTCTGATCTTTGTCGCTCATTGGCTGGTGCTGTAAATCTCCATAGGCTCAGGCGTTCTTTCCTTCCGCTCGGCGGCCTGCTTGCGGGCGTATTCGACGAACTCGTCGCGAAACTTCAAAATAAAACTCTGGACCGGCCAGGCCGTCGCCTCGCCGTGGGCGCAGATCGTGCGGCCCTCGATCTGGTCGGCGATGGATTTGAGGAGATCGGCGTCCTCCTCGCGGGCCTCTCCGGCGACCATCCGGGCGGTGACCTTTTTCATCCAGAGCGAACCTTCGCGGCAAGGCGTACACTGGCCGCAGCTTTCGTGGGCGTAGAAAGCGTTGATGTTGGCGAGGGCGGCGACGATATCGGTCGTGTCGTCCATGACGATGATCGCCCCGGAGCCGGACATTGACCCGGCGGCCATCGGGCCGTCGAAATCGAGCGGAATGTCCTCCACGCCCCAGTCGAATTCGGTGCCGTCCTTGAGCTTGCCGGTGAACCGCTCCCCGGCCTTCAGCACCTTCGAGGACGATCCGCCGGGAATGATCGCCTTGAGGCTGCGACCGGGGCGGAGTCCGCCGCAGAGGTCGTTGATCAGCTCGCCGTAGGTCATCGCCCCGCACTCGATTTCGTAGTAGCCGGGCTTTTGCACGTGGCCGGAGACCGACCAGATCCGCGTGCCGGTGTTCCCGGGTCTCCCGATCTTGGCGTACTCCTTGCCCCCGCGCTCGATGAGGTGCTTTACGTGGCAGAGGGTTTCCACGTTGTTGACGATGGTCGGGCACATGTAGAGCCCGAGAACGGCCGGAAAGTAAGGAGGCTTGATTCGCGGGTAGGGCCGCTTGCCCTCCATCGATTCGATCAACCCCGTTTCCTCGCCGCAGATGTAGGAGCCCGCCCCGCGGAAGACGATCATGTCGCAGGAATACCCAGAGCCGAGAATGTTCTCGCCGAGGAAGTTTTTCGCCCGCGCCTCCTCGATCGCCTCTTCGAGAATCCTCGCACCCTCATACATCTCGCCCCGGATGTAGATGAAGGACAGGGCGGTCTGCGTGCCGTAGGCGGCGATCATCATCCCCTCGATCAACTGGTGGGGATCCTTGTGAATGATCTGCCGGTCCTTGAAGGTGCCGGGCTCGGATTCGTCCGCGTTGCAGACGAGGTAGATCGGTTTGCCGGATTTGCGGTCGAGAAATTTCCACTTCATCCCGGCCGGAAAACCGGCCCCGCCCCGCCCGCGGATGCCCGAATCCATAACCTCGGAGCAGACTTCCTCCGGCTTCATGGCGACCGCCTTGCGCAGGCCTTCGTAGCCCCCGGCCCCTAGGTAGGAGTCGATGTCCCGCCCGTAACCGGGCTGGTCGATGTTCTTGAGTAGTATGCGTCTTTCGCCTGCTGCCATGATTGCGTCCTATTTTCTTCGCGGGGTCTCAGCTCCGGGCTTCCTTCGCCCCGCGGCGGATGTCCGCGATCAACTCGTCGGCCCGGTCGGGGGTGACGTTCTCGTGAAGAGTCTCGTCGATCTGCACGACCGGCGCTGTTCCGCAGCTGGCGATGCACTCGACGTATTCGATGGTGACCTCGCCGTCGGCGGACACCTCGTCGAGGCCCACCCCGAATTCCTTCTTGAATTTCTCGCAGACGGCCTCCCCTCCGTTCAGGGCGCAGGAGAGAGTCCGGCAGACCTTGACGTGGCGGCGACCGATGGGCCGTCGGCGGAGCATGGGGTAAAAGGTCACCAGCTCGTAGATGTTGATCGGCTCCAGTTCGAGACGATTGGCGATCCACTCGATGGCCGGGTCGGAAATGTGGCCTTTCTCGTCCTGCACCAGGTGCAGAATCGGCAGCGAGGCGCTCCGCATCGTCGGGTAGCGGGGAACGAGTTTGTCGATCTTCGCGATTGTCTCGGCGGAGAGCGTGAACGTCTCCTCGGTTTCGGTCGTCTGGCTCATGGAATACGGAAAGAAAAGGTTTGGCGGCGGGTCATCGGTCGCACTCGCCCATAACGAAGTCGAGGCTGCCGAGGAGCACCGTGATGTCCGTCAGGTAGAGGCCCGGCGCGATCTTCGGGAGAATACTCAAGTTGCAGAAACTCGGGCCGCGGATTTTCAGGCGATAGGGCACGCCCCCGCCCTTCGAGACAATGAAGAAGCCGAGGATGCCCTTGGGGTTCTCGGCCTCGACATACACCTCGCCGGCCGGCATCCGGGGACCCTCGGTCACGATCATGAAGTTCTGGATCAGCTCCTCCATGCTGGTCATGACCTTCCCCTTCGGCGGGGCGAAAATCCGCTTCGCGTCCTCGGCGTACCACGATCCCTTCGGAAAATCGGCGATCGCCTGCCGGATGATGCGCACGCTCTGTCGCATTTCCTCGAGGCGGACGAGATAGCGGTCGTAGCAGTCGCCGGTCGTGCCGACCGGCACGTCGAATTCGTAGCGGTCGTAGCCGAGATAGGGGCGGTCCTTGCGGAGGTCGAAATCGACCCCGGTCGCCCGCAGGTTGGGGCCGGTCAGCCCGTAGGCCAGCGCGTCCGCCGGCGAGATGACCCCCACCCCCTCGGTCCGGTCCATGAAGATCCGGTTCCGGGTGAGGAGTTTCTGCGTTTCCTCGAGGATGGGAAGGAACTGGTCGCAAAAGGCGGAGACCCGGCCGAGCCAACCCTCCGGCACATCGCGGGCGACCCCGCCGATCCGCGTGTAGGAAGTGGTGAAGCGGGCCCCGGTCAGCTCCTCGAACAGGGTGTAGAGCTTTTCCCGCTCGGTGAAGGTGTACATGAAGGGAGTCCAGGCCCCGGCGTCCATCCCGTACACCCCCACCCCGAGCAGGTGGGAGGAGAGGCGGGCCATCTCGGAAACGATCACCCGGATCGCCGCGCAGCGCGGGGGAACCTCCAGACCGGCCAGCTTTTCGACGGCCATCGCGTAGGCGACGTTGTTCGCCAACGGGGCCAGGTAGTCGAGCCGGTCGGTGTAGGGCACGAACTGGTTGTAGGTCATGTTCTCGGCGATTTTCTCGTCACCCCGGTGCAGGTAGCCGATGACCGGCTCGCACCGGGTGATCACATCCCCGTCCAGATCCATCCGGAGCCGGAGCACGCCGTGGGTGGTCGGGTGCGAGGGGCCGACGTTCAGGGCGAGATCCTCGCCCTGAAGATCGTCCTGGAACGAAGCCGACCGCGCGCCGACGTCTCCGATCGAAATTTCTTTGGTTTCCGCCATGGTCAATTCTCCGTTTCGAGGCTCGGTTTGTCGTTTCGCTCGGTCCAGCTCTCGTCGGCCGCGCGCGGCTCCGAGCGGCTCATCGGCTTTCCCGATTTCGCCACGAAGGGTCCGCCCATCATCGGGGCGGCGATCACCTTCGCCTTCGTCTCCTCGGAAATTTCGGTATCGGGCAGCGGGGTCTCGATCCCGGCCAGGGGAAACTCCTTGCGCAGGGGGTAGTAGGGATACTCGTCCCACATCAGAATGCGCCGCAGGTCGGGATGGCCCTCGAAGCGGATCCCGAACATGTCGAAAGTCTCCCGCTCGTGCCAGTTCGCCGCCGGGAAGAGCCCCGTCACCGAGGGGACCGACGGGTTCTCGCTCTCCGCACAATCGGCGACCACGCGGATGTAGCGGGCCTCGTTCACGGAAAGCAGGTGATACACAACGGAGAACCGCGGCGTCTCCTCGTTCCAATCGACGGCCGTGACGTCCGACAGGAGCGTGAACCCATACTCGTCGCGCAGGCACTCGAGCAGGGGGAGGATGAACTCCGGCGGGCACTGGACCGCCGGATGATCGGTGGACGGCCGCGGCTCCAGGCCTTGGAAACGCGGCTGAAGGGCTTCGACGAGTTCGCTCATGCCCAGATCCTTTTCTCTTCCGTCTCTTTCCCGAGATCGCTGAAGGAAGACTCGCCCTCGATCTTCTTCTGCAGCTTCATCATCGCGTCGAGGAGGGCCTCGGGCCGGGGCGGACATCCGCTCACGTACACATCGACCGGGATGATGCGGTCCACCCCCTGCATCGTGGCATAAGAGCGATACATCCCGCCGGTGGAGGCGCAGGCCCCCATCGCCACGACCCACTTCGGATCGGCCATCTGGTCGTAGATGCGGCGGACGACCGGGGCCATCTTGTAGGTCACAGTGCCCGCCACGATCATGCAGTCCGACTGCCGGGGCGAGAAGCGCATGACCTCCATGCCGAAACGGCTGATATCGAACCGGGAGGCGGCGACGCCCATCATCTCGATCGCGCAACAGGCCAGCCCCATCGGCATCGGCCATACCGAATTCTTCCGCACCCAGTTGATCACCGCATCGACCTTGGTGACGATGACGTCGCCCTCGACCTTCGAATTATAACCTACCTCACTGCTTTGTCGTTTCATGACTTGATTCCCCACTACAAAAGGAAGATCCGGAGATTAAAAGGAAAAAGACCCTTTTTGACCGAAACTTCTCCGTGATGGTCGCGAATTCTTCCGCTGATGCAAATCGGGGAACGTGTTTTTCCTGGAGAGTGGTCTGCGTCGGTTCTTCCCGTGGGGCATGGCTTTAGCCTTGCCCGGGATGAGCCCGGGGTTTCCTTGTCGGCGACGCTTGCCACCGCCCGGCTCGCCGCGACCACTCCGCCAGTGCGCACCGGGGCCTGAAGGCCACCGGCCACGAAAGAGAGACCGAACGAGGGTCCTCCACGGTTTTCCCCGTGGGGCATGGCTTCAGCCTTGCCCGGGATGGCCGTAGAGTTCCCATGTCGGGGACGGCACCGAACCCAAATTATCCGGAAATTTTTCCTTGCGAAACCGTTTCCCGCCCCTACTCTTCTCCGCTTATGTCTGAAAACGAAGACTCCCCAACCGCCGTCAAGAACCCGACGGATTTGACTTTCCAGGATACGGATGAGCTTTCCCGGTTCGTTACCGATACGGGCAAGATTCTTCCGCGCAAGTACACGGGACTGACGTCCAGACAGCAACGCCACGTTTCGCGGGTCATCAAGCAGTCCCGGTCCATGCTCCTGATGAAGTAGGAGCGCCCCCTGCCCTCTTTCCTTCTCTCCCTTCCTCGCCATGGAACGGTTGCTGGGATCACAACCGGCGGACCGCAAGCGGGCGGCGGATATCCTTTCGAACGGCGGGTTGGTCGCCGTTCCTACCGAGACGGTTTACGGCCTCGCCGCCCACGCCGGGGACGCTTCCGCGGTACGCCGCATCTTTTCGGTCAAGGGCCGCCCCCTTCTCGATCCGCTGATCGTTCACTTCGCCTCGCTGAAGTCGGTCGAACGGGTCTGCGAAATTCCCCCGGCGGCCCGCATCCTCGCGGAGCGTTTCTGGCCCGGCCCTCTGACGCTTGTCCTGAAAAAGCGGTCCGCCTCCGGAATCCCGGAACTCGTCTCCGCCGGCCTTCCGACCCTGGCGGTGCGGGTGCCCGCCCATCCAACCCTTCGAGAGCTGCTCGTCGAGTTCGGCCTGCCACTCGCCGCACCGAGCGCGAATCCTTTCGGCTACATCAGCCCGACCCGCGCCGCACACGTGGAGACCTCCCTCGGCGACCGGATCGACGCCGTTCTCGACGGCGGTCCATGCCAGCACGGCCTGGAGTCCACTATTCTCGCGGTCGATCCGGACGGGTCGGTCCGCCTCCTCCGGCCGGGACCCGTCGCCGGGGAGGTGATCGGAGCGCTGCCGGGAATCCGTTTCTCCGGGAAGGAACCCCCCTCCGCCGCGAATCCCGAAGCACCCGGAATGCTGGCCAGCCACTACCGGCCGACCAAGGGAGTCCGGCTTTTCCCGGAAGGAAAACCGCCCGCCCGCGCGGATGCGGACCAGACGGCCACCGTTTTCCTCCGGCGGCCCGCCGATCCCGGGCCCGGCGTCTATTGGTTCAGCGAGGGCGGTGAACCCGCCGAAATCGCCCGCAACCTCTTCGATCTCCTGCGCAAACTGGACCGCGATCCGGACATCGGGTGCATCCGGGTCGAATTCCCGTCAGCCGAAACCGGACTCTTCCGGGCCATCCGCGACCGCCTCGCCCGCGCGGCGGCCCCGGTTCGCTCCGAGCCGGGTGCCGGATAAGCTCCCCATCGTGAGGAAACAGCGGACTGGCAGCCCGTTGAACTTCGCGTTGAAATCCTCGTCTCCGTCGCCGGCCCATGGCGAAGGGTGGACACTTGTCCACCGATTCGGAGTGATCCACCAGTGTTCCGTGACACCATGAATTTCGGGTTGACGCTTGGCCGGGTGCCCTTGGCCCCGATCCGTTGCGGCCACGGTCAAACCCAAAGGAATCGGACGGCAAGCCGGTCCGACCACGAAAAAACCATGTTACAGCACATAGTGCCCCCCTTCCCGAGGAGAAACAGTCGGACAACCGAAATCATTCGGCCATGTTCCCGTCCGAAACGCCGTACTCCGCCAAAACGGAGGTAAAACTGCCGATGCTCGCCTCGCTTTTCAGCTTGACCGGAAGCATTCGGTCGTCGTCCGACAGCCACACGTCGATAAGCGCCCCCTCGGGCCGGGCGAAGATCGCGCGGACCCCGCCGAAGTCCGCCGTTATGCGATAGGCGCGGAACTTCCCCGCCGGAGTCTTCACGGTCTCCGGACCCTCGATGCGGAATTCGGCTTTCTCCACCACTTTCCCGTCGCTCACCCAGACATGGTGGGTTCCCGGACGGAGGGGGACCGCGCCCGAGCGAAAGGCGAACACGATGGAGAGCGGATCCTGCGTTCCGGGTTCCAGGGGCAAGGGTACCCGCTTATCCCCGTTCTTCGAGTAGCGGACCGTATTGGCTTCCCAATCGAAAAACGTCTCGTGCCAGTCATCCGTTGATCTCTCTTCACGGGAATACCCCTCTGATCGCTCCGCGCCGGGCGCGAAACGACTGGAAATGATCGTGTGAAAATCGTACACGTTCCTCATAAAGGCATTCGCTTTCGCGACGATTACCGCCCGATGAATACCCTGATCCTCCTCTTTGAGCGAGATCTCCACCGATCCAACCGAAACAAAGCCCCACCGGAGGCCATAGGAGGCCTTTTCCCCCACGACCGGTCCTTCCGCCGACAACGCGGGAACCGTCAGAAAAAGAAAAGCGGAGAGAATGCGGAGGGGGAAACGCTTCATTTCCGCGAATCCTACCACTGATTTCTCCGGGTGCCATGCAATTCTTGCCCGATGGTCAAAGTCGAGGGCAACGATGAGTGCGGTGATCAACGACCCCGCCCGGTCAGTGCCCGGGTCATCGCTCCCAGCTTGATCTCGGTCTCCTCCAGTTCCTTCGCCGCATCCGAGCCGCTCACGATCCCCGCCCCGCCGAACAGGCGGGCCCGGTTCCCCTCGACGCGGGCCGTCCGCAGGGCGACGGCCATCTCTCCGTCGCCGGACGGTTTCTCCCATCCGAAAAAGCCGGTGTAGAGCCCCCTTTCGAAGGGCTCGAGTCGCCGGATCAGATCCACGGCCTTCCCGCGCGGACACCCCCCGACCGCCGGTGTCGGATGGAGCGCCTCCGCGAAACGCAACAGTCCCATATCCGCCGGGCAAATCCCGGAAACGGCGGTCCGCAGGTGCTGGACGTTGGACAGGCGGAGAAGGTGGGGATTGGGCGATATTTTCGGTGCGAGCCCGAGGGTCTCCAACGCCTGCCGCAATCCATCGACGACCCAACCGTGCTCGCGCAGATCCTTGTCGCTGGAAAGAAGTTCCCGCCCGAGCGCCGTGTCGGCGGAAAGCCCGCTCCCGCGCGGGGCCGATCCCGCGATCGCCTCCGTCCGGAATTCGCCCCCGCTCCGGCGGACCAGCCGCTCCGGCGTCGCCCCGATCCAGCTCACCCCGTCGCCCCCGGAATGGGAAAACGCGAAGCAATCGGGGTACGCCTCGCGTAACACGCCCAGCGTCTCAAGGGGACGGAACGGGTTCTCGGCGAGAAGATCCCGCCACCGCGCCAAAACGACCTTCGACAAGCGCCCGTCCGCGATTGCCGCGAGAGCGGCGTCCACCCTCTCCCGGAAAAGCGCGGGATCCTCCGAAGAGGTGGAGACGACCCCCGGGGTCGAGCCCGGTGCCTCGTTTTCCCCGTAGGCCATTTCCGAGAAGGTTCCGTGGGCGCGCAGGATCCGCTCCGCCTCCTCCTCCAAACGGCAGTCCGGATCGATCCGCACGTTCGCGACCGCCACGCACTCGATCTCCGTCCGGCAAATCTGCCAGCGGGGGAGAAACACGGTGCAACCCGGCGCGTTCGAGTCCGCGAATGCGAACGAGTGGAAAAAGAGCGGTCCCGCGAACCACCCGTCCAGATCCCCCGTGGCGATGATCCGGCTTTTCCAGACATCGACGAATTCGCGGGCCTTGCCAAAACGCTCTCCGCCGGTTGCCGTGAAGAGCACCACCGACTCGGCGCCGGAAACCGAAACCGGACTGCGCTCGCAATACAAATGGGGCTGGCCGGGTTCGTGGATGGACCGCAGCACGGCGAGCGGATCCAGATCCCGGACCCGCAGCGAAATACTGGCGACCCGGGGGACGCCGTCCGCCTCCGCCGACTCCCGGCAGTAGGCCAGAAAGCGGAGAAGTCCCTCCCCGTCGCGGGCTCCGAAACGGTCGGCGGATATGGTTTGCATGACAAACGCTCGCGGAATTCGCAGGTCCGGTCAGCGCCGCGGGAAGAGGATGATCTTCTCGCCCAGCCGTCGGCCGGAGAGCGACCGCCCCCATTCCATCCGGTCATCCCACCGGTCGATGGCCTCCCCCCCGATGCGGTCGAGGATCGTCGCGCTGACCTCCGGAGTCACCGGCGCGAGCGCCCCCGCCGCCAGGCGCAGGCCCTCGGCCATAACCGCGAGCGAGGTCTCGAGGAGCTTCCGGTCTTCCGGAGCCTCCGATTTCGCCAGCTTCCACGGGGCTCTTTGTTCGGCGTAGCGGTTGATGGCCTTTACGAAATCGATGACCGCCTCGAGGGCTGAATGGAAGAGGAACTCCCGGTAGCCCTCCCGGATCGACGGCCACGACTCGCTCCACTTCGTCATCAAAGCCTTCTCGGGCTCCTCCCCGACAGTCGCCTCCGGGACCACTCCGTCCGCGTAGCGCCCGCCCATGTTCAGAAGACGGCTCAGCAAATTACCCAGATCGTTGCCCAGTTCGCCATTGTAGCGGGCGAAGAACAACTCCTCCGAAAAATCGCTGTCCTGCCCCACCGTCATCTCGCGCATGACGAAGTAGCGGAAGGCGTCCGCGCCGAACCGACCGACCAGCTCGAGGGGATCGACGACCTTCCCGGCGCTTTTCGACATTTTCGAGCCCGACAGGGTCCACCACCCGTGCACCAGCAGGTGCCGCGGCAATTCGATCCCGCAGGCGTGGAGCATGATCGGCCAGTAAACGGCGTGGGGAGGCAGCATGATGTCCTTCCCGATCACGTGGTAGTCAGCCGGCCAGATCTCGTCGAACCGGTCGGTCCCGTACCCCACCGCCGAAATGTAGTTGGTCAGCGCGTCGAACCACACGTAGGTCACGAACTTCTCGTCGAACGGCAGCGGAATGCCCCAGCTCAGCCGCTCCACCGGCCGGGAAATGCACAGGTCGTTCAGGGGCTCCTTCAGAAACTCCAGCACCTGGCTCAACCGGAACCGCGGGTAGATGAAATCGGGATGATCCCGCAGGAATCCGATCAGCCAATCCTGGTAGGCGCTCTGCCGAAAATAGTAGTTGCGCTCGCGGATCTCCTGGACCTCGCCGAATTCCTCGGGCCACCGGCCGTCCACCTTGTCCTTTTCGAGAACGAACTGTTCCGCGCGGGTGCTGTAGAACCCGGAGTGTTCCGCCTCGTAGATCTCCCCGGCGTCGTACAAGCGCTGGAGCAGCTCCCGGACCACCCGGCGGTGGCGGTCCTCCGTCGTCCGGATGAAATCGTCGTTGGAGATCGAAAGATCCCGGCACAGGCCGCGGAAACGGCCGGCGACCCGGTCGGTAAACTCGATCGGCTCGACGCCCTCCCTCCGGGCCGACTGCTGCACCTTCTGGCCGTGCTCGTCCATGCCCGTGAGAAAATAGACCTCCTCGCCCTCCATCCGGCGGCTCCGGGCGATCACATCGGTCAGCACCTTCTCATAGGCGTGCCCCAGATGGGGCAGGCCGTTCGCATAGTCGATCGCGGTCGTAACATAAAACTTTTTCATCGATGCCAATCAGCGAATCCCCACCGCCGCCGAAACTCAACCCTGGAAACACCAAACGGCGATGGGTTTCAGTGGTCGGGTGCCTTCAGGCCCCGGCTGAAGTCGGCTAGAGGGTGGCGATCAGCCCCGCTGTTACCGGCGCAGCGGAAACGCCGCCCAAAGATTTTCCTTGGGCTACATCCCTGCTGCGACGCTGAAGCACAGCGCTCCCGAAATTCGACCTCTCTTTTCCAATCCGTATTTATGCAATGGCATTGCCCTGGAGTCGGCCGGTCTCCCGTCGATTTCGATAGGGGATGTCGCCCCCCCGTCCGGGGTCACCGACCCCGGCTACAGTCTTCAGATCCGCCGGATATCCACCTCCACCTCCAGGACCTGCTCGGTCACTCCCTTGAAAGTGCCCCGGAACGGCGCGATGTCATCGTAGTCCCGGCCGGTTGCCAGCCTTATGTGGCGTTCGCCGGCGATCTGGTTATTGGTGGGATCAAGGCCCCACCAGCGCCCTCCCGGCAGCGCCACCTCCACCCATGCGTGGCTCGCCGCCGCGCCGAGGAGATCCGAGGTGGCCGCAGTCGGATCAACCGCTTCGATATAGCCACTGACATACCGGGCGGGTATGCCGCCGGTCCGCAGAATCGAGAGCATGACATGCGCGAAGTCCTGGCAAACGCCTTTCCGGATCGCGACAACCTCCGAAAGGGGTGTTTTGACGTCCGTCGCCCCGGGCACGTATTCGAAGTTCGCGTGAATCCATTCGTTCAAGGAGAGGACCGTCTCGACCAGGGTCCGGTCGGACCGCACGAACTTCCCGCCCAGCGGGCGCAATACCGTTCCGAGAGGGACCAGCCGCGAGGCGCGCCTGCAATCGATGGCGTTCACCGACGACCGGTTCATGATCTGCCGCGCCTCGGCCACCGTCACCTCCCGGCAATAATCCACCGGCTCCTGCGGCCGGGTTTCGACCGATGACACCGACGAAATGTCGAGCGCCGGATGCCGGAAGGGTATGGAGAAATACTCCACCTGGTTCCCCCAGTAATCCTCGAACCGGCCCACCGGAACACCGGGCTCGATCTCGAGCCGCCGCGACCGCACGACCTGGCAGTGCCCCGAACTCGGGCAAAGGCGCAGTTCCGCCACGGACTCGGAGGCCGGATGGGCGTAGCGGTAGCGGGTGTGGTGGGAGACGGAAAACCTCACGCCTCGAAAGTGGTCGGGGACTCGCGCCGGAGGCAATCTGAAAAGGCACCGTTTCGGGTTGGACGACTGAAGTCATCCAACCACGTAGTCGTGCGACCCGGGACGGCGGTCCGGTCCGGATTGCCGGCACGGTCGCCGCCTCGCCCCCAGCCGTCGGGAATGCCTTTCCCGACAAGCCGCTTGATCGACCCACAATCCATGCGAAATTCAAAAATCGCACGATTTCCTCCACTCACTTGTGGTTGCCCCCCCCGACGCCCGTCGGCGTTTTACCGCCTCTCCATTCTCGCCCGGAGGCGGACGACGGCCTTTCCCTTTTCCGAACTCAGCCGCTCCAGTCCCTCCACATGGAGGATTTCCTTTCCACCCTCCTCCGAAAACCATTCTTTCATGCGCCGCTCCGTGCTCAATTCGGCGTCGTAGGGAACCCAGAGCAGCTCGCCCGGACCAAGGTATCCCCGGTAAACGACCGTCTTGTCGGCCTGGGTCACCTCCGCGAAAAGCAACCCGTTTTTGATGTGGTTGCGCGCCTCGACAAAAGTCATGGCCCCCTCGATCTCGAAAGCCGTCAGCGCGCGGACGCTCTCCCCCTGCCTCCAGTATTCGGCGGCTACCGGAAATCTCCGCAACTCGGTGCCTTCCGCATCCTCGACGACCACCTCTCCCTTCCATGCGCCGATGTAGCGGTCGAGCCAGGTCCGGATGTGGTCCACGTCCGCATTCCGCGGAAAAACGGCACCGGGTAGAATCAGCAGAAGCGGAAGCAGGAAACGGAGGCGGCTCATGACCAAAGCCAAACGGTATCCGCCGGGAGGGTCAATCCGCCGGAGCGGTATCACGGTGCGCGATCCACTGGTGCCGGGCCGCATTCGGGTTTGCGCCCCGCGGGTGGCCGCCCGTAAAAGACCTTCCATGATTACACTACGCGATGTTTCGCTCTCCTACGGCGAAAAGGCGCTTTTTCAGGCGATCAACGTGACGATCGGTCCCCGCGACCGGATCGGACTCGTCGGCGTGAACGGCTCCGGCAAATCAACCCTCGTCAAGATCCTGCTCGGAGAGGTCGCCTTCGACGAGGGCGAGATCGAGAAGCCGGGTTTTGTCAGCCTCGGCTACCTGCCGCAGGACGGTATCGAGTGCCGGGGGCGCACGCTTTTCGAGGAGGCCGAACAAGCCTTCGCCGACGTCCTCTCCCTCCAGGCGAAGATCGACGAGGCGACCGAGCGGATGTACCAACTCGATCCGGAGGAGGAGGAATACTACGACATCATCGACGCCATCGGCGAATGGGAGCACCAGCTGGAGGACCACGAACCCGAGAAGATGAAGTCGCGGATCGAACGGGTCTTCCTCGGCCTTGGCTTTTCAATGGAGGACCTGGGCCGCGACACCGGGGAATTCTCCGGCGGATGGCAGATGCGGATCGCCCTCGGCAAGCTTCTGCTCCAGACCCCTTCCCTGCTCCTTCTCGACGAGCCGACCAACCACCTCGACATCGTCTCCCAGCACTGGCTCGAAGGCTACCTGCGCGACTATCACGGATCGCTCATGATCATCTCCCACGACCGCGCCTTTCTCAACGCGGTGACCAATCGGACTTTCGAGCTGAAATTCGGCAATCTGAACGCCTTCTCCGGCAACTACTCCTTCTACGAAAAGACAAAGGCGGAGCAGATCGCCACCCAACGCCGCAAGGCCGACAACCAGAAAAAAGAAATCACCCGCCAGAAAGAACTGATCAACCGCTTCCGCGGAAATCAGAAAAAGGCCGGCATGGTCCAGAGCCGGATCAAGCAGCTCGACAAGATGGACATCGTCGAGGTGGAGCGCGAGGAGAAAAAGATCTTCTTCCGGTTCCCTCCCCCGCCGCCGGCCTCGCAGAAGGTCATCGAGCTGAAGGAGGTGTACAAATCCTACGGCGACATCGAGGTGTTCCGCGGGCTGGACCTCCGGATCGACAAGGGCGACCGGATCGCGGTGGTGGGCGTGAACGGCGCGGGTAAATCGACCCTGGCCCGCATCCTGGCCGGAGTCGAACCCATCGACTCCGGCGAACGGGAACCCGGCGTGCAGACCGTTTTCGGCTATTTCGCCCAGCAGCAGGCCGAGGAACTCGATCCCGCGAAGACCGTCCTCGAAGAAGTCGAATCCGCCTGCCCCGGCGACGGCGAGGCCAACCCCCGCGCCGCCCTCGGTGCCCTTCTTTTCACCAAAGGAGATCAGGCCAAACCCGTCAGCGTGCTTTCGGGAGGCGAGCGCAACCGGGTCGCCCTCGCCAAGATGCTCATGCGGCCCTGCAACTGCGTGATTCTCGACGAGCCCACCAACCACCTCGACATCCGTAGCAAGGAAGTTCTGCAGGACGCGATCCGGGACTTCAACGGAACGGTCATCCTCGTCAGCCACGACCGGGACTTCCTGGACCCCGTGGTCAACAAGGTGCTCGAGGTCCGCCCCGACGGAAGCCGGATGCTCACCTGCAACGTTTCCGAATACGTCGAGCGGGTGCTCGAGGCGGAGGGCAACTGAGACCGCCCCCCGCGCGCGGAACTGGCGAACCCTCTCCCCACTAATATGGAACTCTCGGGCGGACAATGGATCGCGGTCTGCGCGGCGGCCTTCGGAGTAGGGCTCGGGAAAGGGGGATTGCCGGGGCTGGGCAACTTCGCGATCGCCGTCTATGCCCTCGCCTTCCCGGCCAGGCTCTCCGTCGGTATCCTCCTGCCCGTGCTCATCGCCGCCGATCTCGTGGCGGTGATCGTTTACCGCCGTCACGCCCGGTGGGACGTCATCCTACGCCTGCTGCCGTGGACCTGCGGGGGCCTCGCCCTCGGCGCGCTGGTTTTCGGCGTCATCGGCGACCGGACGGTGGAAATCCTCATCGGGATCATCCTGCTCGGCATGACCGGTCTCCACCTCCTCCGCGAATCCCTGCGCAACGACGAGCCCAAGCCCCCCGGCCCAGGCACCGACACGGCCCTGCGGGCGGGCACCGGCCTGATCGGCGGATTCGCGACGATGATCGCCAACGCGGCCGGGCCGGTCGCGGCCCTCTACCTGCTTTTCCTCCGCCTGCCGAAGATCGCCTTCGTCGGAACCCTCGCATGGTTCTTCATGATCGTGAACTGGCTCAAACTTCCGGTCATGATCGGACTCGGCGCGGTGAACTTCGACTCCCTGGGCGTCTCCCTCCCCGCCGCCGCCTTCGCCATGGTCGGAGTTCTGGTCGCCCGGGCGGTCGTCGGCGTGATTCCCCGGAAACTTTTCGAGTGGCTGATCTGGATATTCGTGATCGGCGCCGGGTTCCAACTGCTCCTGCAGCCGTTCGGCGGAGACTAACGCGATCCTCGAATGCCCCTGGCATACCGGAAACACCGGGCGATTTCGGATTGAGCCCGCCATGGGTACCTGGCTACCCTGCCTCCTTCCTCCCGTCTCCTCACCTCCGACCTCCCGCGATGACAGAACCGAAAGCCGAGGCACCCGCCCGCCGGAGACTCTGGTGCTCCCTCGTGGATCTTTTCTACCCGCGGGACTGTCTGATCTCGGGCGCACCTCTCGGAAACTCCACGCTCGGCTACATCTCCGACGGGGTGGCGGCACGGCTCCCGCTCATCCGGGACCCCCGCTGTCCGCGCTGCGGACACCCTTTCCACGGCGCGATCGAAGACGGGCCGGTCTGCGTACATTGCGAAGACCTGCATCCGGTCTTCGAAACGGGCCGGTGCGGCTACCTCCTCAGCCGCGACTGCCGGACCCTCGTCCACGCCTTCAAATACGAGCGCAAGCGCTACCTCGCGCCCGACCTGGCCCGGCTGCTGGCCGCCGCGCCGGGCTTTCCCGATTTCCTCGGCGGCGCGGTCGTCGTGCCGGTGCCCATCCATCCCCGCAAGCTGCGGCGGCGCGGCTTCAACCAGACCGAGGAAATTCTCCGCCACCTGGACGGGCACATCCCCGGCGGCCTCGAGGTCCGCCCCCTCCTCCGCCGCACGGTGGACACGGTCTCGCAAACCCGAGCCAACCGCAAGGAACGCATGAAACGGGTCCGCGGGGCCTTCGCGCTGAACGGGGAAGCTCCGCTCCCGGCCCGCGACACCCGATGCGTCCTCTTCGACGACATCTTCACCACCGGCGCCACCCTCAACGCCTGCGCCAAAATCCTCCGCTCGGCGGGCCTCCGTAAAATCGACGCCGCCGCCTTCGCCCACGGCTAACGGTTCTCAACCAAACGGCCATCAACGCACCATCAAAAACCCGTCCATCCAATCGAGGGAAATACGCCCGTCGGCCGCCAGCAACCACGGAAGACCGAGACTCGCGGCCATGAGAATCCGCGTGAAAACCCAGGATCCGTCCTCGCATTCCATCGTTCGAGGGAGGGCGGTCGCCGCGCCACGGCGTAGCAATTTCTTCAATGGACTGCTTTCAGCGGGCCGAAACTGCATAATTGGGCAGCCAAAGTGGGTGGGTTGCTTCAGCGCCCACCTTCGAGAGCCCGGAATTTCCCGT
>CAZDRT010000040.1:0-20237 GCA_964507815.1 uncultured Puniceicoccaceae bacterium | reverse complement strand
TCGGGCGGCACCTCGGCCAGGACATGGAAATGGTTCTCCATCACGGCGTAGGTGACGACCCGCACCCCGGAAAACTCGGCCACCTGCCAGATCAGCTTCCGCAGGTACTCCTTTTCCCGCTGCCCGAACCACTTCTCCCCATTCACCGTCCGGCTCATCAGATGGTAGTAAGCTCTAACTCCTTCTCCGAGTTTGATTCTCAATTTATGTCTTTTTCGATTTCGCACTTTCATGCCGCGAATATCATGGAAAATTTTTAAAGATTCAAGCCCTAAGTTTACAGATCATAAAAAATTATTTCCGGTGGAGCTTGGCCCGGGATGGCCGTGGACGCCCGTGGGAGGGGGGTGTAACCACAAGTGCGTGGAATAATGGAAGGGATTTTTCGATTTTCCAGTGGTCTCCCGAAACAGGAGAATTTCTTTTCCGCCAAGTCGCTTCGGGTTGGACGACTGAAGTCATCCAACTACGGAATCGCATGACTTTAGTTGTGCCATTCGGTTCGGCGGGTCGGTAAGAATTGCCGATACGGTTGCCGCGTCGCCCGAAGCCGTTGGAACGCCTTTACCGCCAAGTCGCTTGATCGACCCACAATCCATGCGAGATTCGAAAATTGCACGACTTCATCGATTTTGCTCCACGCACTGGTGGTTACACCCGCCTTGGGGTTTCTCCCACGACGGGGCTTGCGTTGTCCTTTGGAAAGGAGCAGTGTGGTCATCGATCTTTGAAGCACGGGCATTCGCTTTTCTCCTTCGGGGGAAGAGAGGAAAGTCCGGACACCATAGGGCAGGATTCCTCTTGAAAGGGAGGGCGCGCCGTTTCAAGGCGGCGCGACGGAAAGTGTCGCAGAAAACAAACCGCCCCGCGCTTGTCGCGGGGCAAGGGTGAAAAGGTGGGGTAAGAGCCCACCGCCCGGCGGGTGACCGTCGGGGCAGGACAAACCCAATCCGGTGCAAGGCGAATAGGGGATCGGGCGGCCCGTCCATCGGTCCCGGGTTTGGCTGCATCCCGCTTCGGCGGGAAGTCCCGTTTCGGCGGGGCTAGATGAATGAATGCCGCTTCCCGTTTCGGCGGGGAGTACAGAATCCGGCTTACAGTGCTTCAAAGATCGTTTCTTTTTGCGTTTTCCGTCTGAAGGGAAAAGGGTTGCGGATGCGTTATCTGGTCATCAGCTCCAGTCTCAGTGAAAAAAGCCGGAGCCGCCGGCTGGCGGATTTGGCCCTCCGGAATCTGCGGGGGGCGGGGCAGTCGGCGGATTGGCTGGATCTCCGGGAACATCCGCTCCCGTTGTGCGACGGGGGTTCCGCCTACGGAAACCCCGGGGTCGCCCCGGTGGCGGCGAAGGTCCGGGAGGCCGACGGCATTCTGCTCGCTTCCCCCATCTATAACTACGATCTCAACGCCGCCGCCAAGAACCTGGTCGAGCTGACCGGGGCGGATTGCTGGGGTGGAAAGGTGGTCGGCTTTCTCGCCGCCGCGGGCGGGGCGGGCAGCTACCTGTCCGTTTTTCCCCTCGCGAACAGCCTCATGGCCGATTTCCGGTGTGTCGTCATCCCCCGTTTCGTTTACGCCGTCGGATCGTCCTTCGACGCCGACGGGAACCTTGTGGACGAAGCGGTCGTCGGGCGGGTGGGCCGTCTGTCCCGGGACTTGGTGGGCTTTGCGGAGGGTTTGGCCGGGGTGGAGCGATAGATGCCGCGGGTTCCGAAAAGAGCCCGGAGCCCTTGGGTTTTATCGAGTTCCGGAGACGGATCGTTGTTGCCGGGCATGGAGGAAATCGCCGGGAGGAGACATTCTTTCCGCGAGAGGATTGCGAAAGAGGAGGTCCACCGCTCCGAAATTCGGAGTGACCGACTCGGCGTCCAAAACGGACGCAGCCTCTCCGTTTCGCCAGACCTCGACGGAGAACGGATGGAGGAGCCCCTCCACGGGACGGTGGTCTTTGTAGTGGGTCACGACCGAATTCCCGTCGTCATCGTCCCAATGCCAACGCAGCGGGGAGAGCGTGGTCGGATCGAGATCGACCTCTTCCACATGGGTACGGTTCCTCCGGTGAAAAACCACCCGGATCACCGCGTGGGATTCGTCCCGGGCGTCATTCACCGAAACAACCCGGCCGGAGCCCTCGAGAAAGTGCTCCAGGAGGGGGCCGCGAATGTTTCCGAAGACTTTCACAAGGCTCTCGTCCGCGGCGGAGACCTCGACCGGTTCGGCGGAACCGATATCCGCTTGAACCGTTTTCCAGAGAGTTCCCTCCGCGTCCCTGCCGATGGAAACGCTTCCGTCGGCCGAGGAAAGGCGCAGCAATACCCGCCCGGGAAACTTGGCGACCGACAGGAAGGAGTACTGCTTTCCGTTCATCGCCAGCGTTCCCACCACCTTCAGGGATCGAAGATTGTTGAGAGCGATTCTGCCGCCCCGCTCATTTATCAACGCCTCCCGGAAGCGCCCTTCCCTCTGGAAGTCCTCCGCCGTGTAGGTGGTTGCGCGTACCGTGGCCTCCGCCCCGGGAGGATCGGGCGGCCCTTTGCCCGCAGGGTCGGTGTCGGCCTCTTCCCCTCCGGGGTCGGCGACCAGCAGCAGAACGACGACTCCCGCAACGGAGCAGGCGGCCACGTAGGGAATGACTCTCATAAAAATCCCGAGGACCTTCTCCGCGAAGGTTTCGGGAATCACCGGCTCGTCCGGCCCTTCGGTTTCCCTCTCCGGTTCCGTCAACCCGTTTTTTTCTGGTTCGCTCGATGCCATGAATACGAAAATTTGAAACTATAATTGTAAATTTTATTCAGTCTTTCCAAAGTGAAAAGGATGGCATCCTCTCTGCCCACAGGCAATAAACTTCTCTATCGTGTCGGTTGGAATTTGTGCTCTTCCGTTTTCGACTCGCTTTTCCGGCTCGAGGGCTACGACGCCCACCTCGTCCCGGCATCCGGTCCTTTTTTGCTCGCGGCCAACCATGTCAGCTACCTGGATCCTCCCGCCGTTGGTGTTTGTTTTCGGAGACCCATCCACTACTTCGCCCGCGACACGCTTTTCCGCGGTCCGGCGGGCCGCATTCTTCGCGGCGTGAACGCGGTGCCGGTGAATACCCGGGGAGGCCAGGATCTGTCGGCGATCCGCGGCGCGCTGGATGTTCTCCGGTCGGGGGAGGGCCTGCTGGTTTTTCCCGAGGGAACCCGGTCGTCCGACGGGAATTTTCTGCCGGCGCGGCGGGGGATCGGCCTCCTCGCCTGCAAGGGAGGAGTCCCCGTTGTTCCCACCCGCATTTTCGGCACCTTCCAAGCTCTTGGCAGGAATCGGAAGCCGCGGTGGGGGCACCCGATCCGCGTTCGGTTCGGAAAGGCCCTCCTCGCCGCCGACTATGACCGGGGGCGGAAGGAAAAGGAGCGCTTCGATCTCGCCTCCGAGGCGATCATGTCCGCGATCCGGGCAATTCCCGAGCCCCCTCCGGCGCAGCCGGTCTGATCATTTGAACCGTGGCCGGGCCGGTCGCTAGTGTGCGGTAACATGTTTTTTCGTGGTCGGACCGGCTTGCCGTCCGATTCCTTTGGGTTTAACCGTGGCCGAACGGATCTGGGCCAAGGCAACCCGACGACGCTTCATCCCGAAGCTAATGGTGTTACAGCACACTAGTCCACCTCTTTCTTGAGGTATTGGATTACGTCCTGGAACTTGGCGGCGTTGCTCTTGTCGGCGGTGACCAGATTTTCGTGGGCTTCGAGCATGGATCCGGCCTCGACCGCGCCGCTCGGGAGGGCCTCGCCGCCCCCGGACGCACCGCTGCGGTCCCGGGGCTGGTCGTTTCCGGTGCGGACGGACAGGATCCGGTGGAGGCCGAGGTTCCTGACCAGCTCGAGATTGCGCGGGCCCAGGTTGACGAGTTCGAGCCATCCTCCGGGGAAATCCCGGCGGATGCGCATGGCCGCTCCGGCGAGGATGCCCAGAAAGGTACTGTCCATTCCCGTGCAATCCGAAAAATCGATGACCACCCGCGTTTGGCCTCTGTCCAATAGATGGGAAAACAGCTGGTTGACCGGTGCGCTGGTCAGGTAGCTCGCCCGTCCGTTGATCCGGAGGACCACCGGGTCGCCCGAGGCTTCAACGGTGAAGATCGGTGACTCGGGATCGGCCATGGAGGAGGGGTGTTTCGCGGAGGGGGGGCTTCAGCGGGCCAAGTCGCGGAGGACGTAGGGGAGTATGCCGCCGTGCCGGTAGTAGTCGATCTCGACCCCCGTGTCGATGCGGACGAGAAGGGGGACCTCCTCGGTCTCGCCGTCGGCCCGCTCGATGACGAGCCGGGTTTCCGACTGCGGCTGGAGGTCGTTGCCGAGGTCGGGAAGGGAGTAGGTCTCGGTTCCGTCGAGGGAGAGGGATTCGGCGTTCCGCCCGTCTTTGAACTGGAGGGGCAGCACCCCCATGCCGATGAGGTTGCTCCGGTGGATGCGCTCGTAGCTCTCGGCGATGACGGCCCGCACGCCGAGGAGCGCCGTGCCTTTGGCCGCCCAGTCGCGGGAGCTGCCCATGCCGTAGTCGTTGCCCGCGATCACGATGAGGGGGGTGCCGCGCTCGCGGTAGGTCTCGCAGGCTTCGAAGATCGTCGTCTCCTCCCCTTCGGGCATCAGCCGGGTGTGGCCGCCCTCCTTCCCGCCGGCGAGACGGTTCTTGATCCGCACGTTGGCGAAGGTCCCGCGCGTCATGATGCGGTCGTTCCCCCGGCGGGAGCCGAAGGAGTTGAAGAAGCGCTTGGTGACGCCTTTCGAGAGCAGGTACTGGCCGGCGGGCCCGTCCTCCGGGATCGCACCGGCGGGCGAGATGTGGTCGGTGGTCACCGAGTCGCCGAACAGGGCCAGGGGGCGCATGTCCGTGATCGGCTCGATTGATCCGGGCTCGGGGGAGAAGTTCTCGAAAAAGGGTGGGTTCTGGATGTAGGTGCTCTCGTCGTCCCACTCGTAGAGATCGCCGGTGGCGGATTCGATCCTGGTCCACTCCTCGTTCGCGCTGGCGATTTCGGAGTATTTTTCGCGGAACATCTCCGGGGAGATCCCGGTGCGGATGAGGTCCTTGATCTCTTCCCGGGTCGGCCAGAGGTCTTTCAGGAAGACGGGATTGCCGTCGCGGTCGTTGCCGATGGGGTCGGAGTCGAGATCGATGTCCACCCGGCCGGCGAGGGCGTAGGCGACGACGAGGGGCGGCGACATCAGGAAATTGGCCTTCACCGAGCTGTGGACGCGCGCCTCGAAGTTCCGGTTGCCGGAGAGCACGCTCGCCGCGACGAGGTCGCCCTCCTTGACCGCCGCCTCGATCTCGTCGTCGAGCGGGCCGCTGTTGCCGATGCAGGTGGTGCAGCCGTAGCCGACGAGCTGGAAGCCGAGGGCGTCGAGCGACTCGCCCAGCCCGGTCTTTTCCAGGTAGTCGGTGACCACCCGGGAGCCGGGGGCGAGACTCGATTTGACGTAGTCGGGAACGGCGAGCCCCTTCTCGACGGCCCGTTTCGCGACGAGACCGGCCGCCAGCATGACGCTCGGATTGCTGGTGTTGGTGCAGCTGGTGATGGCGGCGATGACGACCGAGCCGTGCCGGAGAACCTCCTCCTGTTGATGGGGGTGTTTCGTCTCGGCACCGGGGAAGGCGGGGCGGTTGGTGACCATCTCGGCTTCGCTCACCCCGTACAGGTCGCCGTCCGGGGCGCGGCTGACGCCGCCGGACAGCTCTTCCCCGACCGGGGCGGCGACCGGGCGGACCGGCACCGAGCGGTCGCGGTCGCCGGCCTTGCCGTAGCCGCCTTCGGCGACCGGCTGGGCCAGCAGGTCCTCGAAGGTTTTTTTCAAATCGGGAACATCGATGCGGTCCTGCGGACGTTTCGGCCCGGCGGTGCAGGGAACGATGGAGCCGAGATCGAGGTCGAGGGTCTCCGTGTAGTCGATCTCCCCCTTCTTCGGGATGCCGAAGAGTCCCTGGGCTTCGAGATAGTCACGGACGAGGGCGATTTGCTCGTCGGTCCGGCCCGTGATCCGCAGGTAGTCGAGGGTCTGCTCATCGACGGGAAAGAAGCCCATGGTCGCCCCGTACTCCGGCGCCATGTTGGCGATGGTCGCGCGGTCGGCCAGAGTGAGTTCTTCCAGGCCTTCGCCGAAAAACTCGATGAATTTGCCGACGACCTTGTGGGCGCGGAGCATTTCGGTGATGCGCAGGGTGAGGTCGGTCGCGGTGACGCCCTCGCGCAACGCGCCGGTCAGGTTGACGCCGATGACCTCGGGGGTCAGGAAGTAAACGGGTTGGCCGAGCATGCCGGCCTCCGCCTCGATGCCTCCCACGCCCCAGCCGACCACGCCGAGGCCGTTGATCATCGTGGTGTGGGAGTCGGTGCCGACCAGCGTGTCGGGGTAGAAGACGGTCTCTCCGTCGATCTCTCGTTCGAAAACCACCTTGGCCAGGTGCTCGAGATTGACCTGGTGGACGATCCCGATGGCGGGCGGCACCACGCTGAAGGTGTCGAAGGCCTGCTGGCCCCATTTCAGGAACTCGTAGCGCTCCCGGTTCCGATCGAATTCGAACCGGAGGTTTTCGCGGAAGGATTCGGCGGTGCCGGAGCGGTCCACCTGCACCGAGTGGTCCACGACCAGATCGACCGGGACGAGCGGTTCGATGAACGAGGCGTCTTTGCCCAGCTTCGCGGCCGCGTCGCGCATCGCGGCGAGATCGACGAGAAGGGGGACCCCCGTGAAGTCCTGGAGGACGATCCGGGAGACGGTGAAGGGGATTTCCTCCTGCACCGGGCTCTTCGCGTTCCAATTGGCCAGCCTCCGGACGTCTTCCTCCGTGATCCGGTCGCCGTCGCAGTTGCGGAGAACCGATTCGAGCACCACGCGGATGCTGACCGGCAGGCGGCCGACAGGGCCGACCCCCTGAGCTTCGAGCGCGGGGAGCGAGTGGATTTTTCCGGTGGAGGCGCCGCTCTGGAAGGGCTGGAGACTTTGGAAGGGATTCGTCATTCGGGTCGGGTGGTCGGTGGGATTCGGTGGATGCGGAGGGATCCTCAGGCCGGAATCGAGGCGCGGAGTTCGGGAAAGTCGGGCACGTTCTTCGGATCGTCGCTCGACCAAGCGTAGGTGATCCCGCCGTCCTTGCCGACCACGAAGGCCGACCGCTTCGCCACTCCGCGCAGACCGAGCAGATCCTCGTACAGAACGTCGTATTTTTCGGCGACCTCCTTGTTGAAGTCGCTGAGGAGGGGGAAGGAGATGTTTTCCTTCTTCGCCATCACCTCGAGGGTGAAGGGGCTGTCCACGCTGATGCCGTAAACGTCGGCGTTCAACTCCGTGTAGGCGTTCAGAGTGTCGCGGACGGAGCACATCTCCGACATGCAGACGCTCGTGAAAGCGAAGGGGAAGAAGAGAAGAACGGTGTTCTTCTTTCCGAAGTTGTCGGAGAGCGTCACATCGACGAGACCGTCGGCGGTCTTGTGCTTGAGAGTGAAGTCGGGAGCTTTGGTTCCTTTTGCGAGTGCCATGATTATGTTGGTTTCGGGTTAATGGTGAAGGGTGAATTTAGGAGGAGGACGAACGGGTGTCAACGATGGTTGGCGGGGGGGGTGACCACAAGTTCGGGGAGGGCGGCTGTCCTCAGCCGCCGCGATACGTCGGAAGGGGGATCCGATACACTTCCGAAAGATTACCGCATTGCATCCGCCCGCCGTCCCGGACAAAACGGAGGCGATCTCTTTTTACCAACCATGTCCCTCGAGTCCACGATATCCGAAGCCGTTCGAAGCGGCGATCTGCTGGCCGGCGCCGGGGAGCGCCTTCTCTCCTGGCTGGAGAGCCCGGGCCTCCAGCCTTGGGCCCGGGAGGCGCTGGAGGAGTTGGTTTCCCGTGCCGAGTGGGGCGAACTCAACGACCGGTTCTACCGGGATCTGGCTTTCGGCACCGGCGGAATGCGCGGGCGCACGATCGGGGCGGTGGCGGCCGCTTCCGAGACGGGCGGCGGCGGTCCCGGGAATCCGGATCACGCCGCCGCCGGGGCAAACGTCCTCAACGACATCAACGTCACCCGCGCGACGATGGGCCTCTACCGCTACACGCGTGCCTATTTGGACGGAGAGGGGCGCGATTACGAAGTGCCGCAGCTGGTCATCGCCCACGACGTGCGCTTTTTTTCCCGGCATTTCTGCGAATTGGCCGCGTCGGTCTGGAGCCGGATGGGGGGGCAGTCCTTTGTCTTCGACGGTCCGCGTTCGACGCCCCAGCTTAGTTTTTCCGTTCGTTTTCTCCGCGCCCACGCCGGAGTCGTGGTCACGGCCAGCCACAATCCCTCGCACGACAACGGCTACAAGGTGTACTTCGGGGACGGGGCGCAGATCGTTTCCCCGCACGCGGAGGCCATTGTAAACGAGGTGAACAAGGTCGCCCTCGGCGAGACCGCGGACTATCTGGAAATAGATCTTTCCCGGGTGGTCACCCTCGGGAAATCCGTCGATGAGGCCTATCTCGATGTCCTCGAGGGGAGCGTTCTCGACCCCGATCTCCTGCGCCGGAACCGGCCGAAGGTGGTGTTCACAAGCCTTCACGGCACCGGGCGGGTGGCGGCTGTTCCGCTGCTCGAACGGCTTGGGCTTCCGGTTTCGGAGGTGGCCGAGCAGGCGGAGCCCGATCCCCGTTTCCCGACGGTAAAATCCCCGAATCCGGAGAACGCCGAGGCGCTCGCCATGGCCATCGAACAGGCGAAACGGGAGGGCGCCGATCTCGTCGTGGCCACCGATCCGGACGGGGATCGCATGGGAGTGGCCGTGCCCTCGCCTGACGGAGAGATGGTTCTGCTGACCGGCAATACGATCGGGTCGCTGCTCGCCGAGTTCCGGATCAACCAGTTGGAGAAGGCGGGAATCCTGACCCCGGAAAACTCCGGAAACGCGGCCCTGGTGAAGACTTTCGTGACTACCCCGCTGCAGGAAAAGATCGGGACCGGCCACGGGCTCAGGGTCATCGATACCCTGACCGGTTTCAAATGGATCGGGGCGAAGCTCCGCAAGTACCAAAACACCCTCGAAAAGAAGCTCCTGGAATCGAACGGCACGGCCCTCGACTACGACCATACGGAGTACCGGCGGCGGGCGCGACTGCTCCTGGAACACAGCACTTTCTATGTCTTCGGCGGAGAGGAGAGCTACGGCTATCTCGCCAACGACCTGGTCCGGGACAAGGACGCCAACGCGGCCGTCCTCATGTTCTGCGAGTTGCTGGCCGCCCTGGCGGAGGAGGGAAAGACGGTCCTCGAATTTCTCGACGACCTCTACCTCCGCTACGGTTGCCACCTGGAACAGCTGGGCAACGTGTACTACGAGGGAGCGGCCGGTGCGGCGAAGATCGCCCGGATCCTCGAATCCTACCGGTCCGCGCCACCGACCGGGATAAACGGAACGGCGGTGGCGGAATTCACCGATTTCGGAACCGACACGATCCGGGACGCCGACGGCGACGAAGTCCCCGCGCAGGACTTTTATTTCGTGAGGCTGGCCGACGGAAACAGCTACGCGGTCCGGGGCAGCGGGACCGAGCCGAAAATCAAGTTCTACGTCTTCGGGAATCGGGCGGTCGGGTCTCCGGCGGAGCTGCCGGCCGTAAAGGAGGCCCTCGCCGCCGACCTGCGGACGCTCCGGCAGGCGATCGAGGCGGACGCCGCCGCGCGCGCCGGGTGAGCACCCTCCTCAGCCGCTCAGGCTGTTCGACCGGGCTAACCGGGCGATCCTCCACAGGGCGATGAAAAAGCCGACGGCCACGCCCACCACCAGCCATTTCCCGTTCGCGAGAGAGACGATCAAGAAGGTGAAAATGGTGGTGGAGAGAACCCAGAGGGGGACGCGGAGTTCCTCTTTTTTGAACGGGGAATGCGGAAGAAGGATCTGGGCGAGAAACGAAAGGACGAAGGCAGTGGCGAACCAGGCCGGAAAGTTGGTCCAGGGCACGCCGTAATAAACGCCGGGTCCCTCCCAGTGCCAATATCCGCGGATCAGCGTGGCGGCGGGCTCGATGATAAAGTCCGCCCAGACCGCGCCCAGCGCCGTGAGGACGGGAACCATGAAGACCGATCCCTTCCCCGCCTGCGCGGAGTGAACGACGCAATGCAGGGGCCACACGATCACCCACCAGGCGAGGGGGATCGAGGCGGGGAGAATCCCGAACAGCACCGGCCCGAACCGATCCGTGTACGTGTAGGAACCGAAGGGAACTCCCGTGGCCGCGCCGACGGATTCGACGGCACCAGAGATAACGCAGAAAGTGAGAAAGACAACCAGCACCGACAACCCGTGCGTGTGTCCGGCGAGGTGGAGAACGAGGACAAGGGCCGCGAGCGCGAGGAAGGTGAAGTCCGCCCACGGACCGAAAGGCGTCTCGAGCCCGCTGCCGACCACGACCAGCCCGACGAGAAACCAGATGGTGTACAGGGTGACCGCCAGACCATACATGCGGTTGAAACGGCGGGATCGGTAAACGAACAAGGACATGGTGCTGGATGGCAGACTGAACGGAACCGGGCGAATCGCAAGAATCAACGAAACCCGCCTACCGGAAGAGCTTCTTCACATCCTCGAGGGAGAGGTAGATCGCCGGGACGAGGAAGAGGGTGATCAGGGTGGCGAAGAGGATCCCGAAGGCGAGGGAGGTCGCCATGGGGATCAGGAATTGCGCCTGCAGGTTGGTTTCGAGCAGGATGGGGATGAGGCCCACGAAGGTGGTCAGCGAGGTCAGTAGGACCGGCCGGAAGCGGCGGGCTCCCGATTCGCGGACCGCCGCCAGGAGCGGCTTTCCCTCGCGCACCTGCTGGTTGATGTAATCGACGAGAACGAGGCTGTCGTTGACGACCACCCCGGAGAGCGCCACAAGGCCGAGCAGGGAGAGGATGCTGAAGTCCTGGCCGGTGATCCAGTGTCCGCCGATCGCCCCGACGATGCCGAAGGGGATGACCGACATGACGATGAGCGGCTGGAGGTAGGAGCGGAAGGGGATCGCGAGCAAAGCGTAGATGACGAGGGCGGCGAGAACGGCTCCGCGGCCCATGCTCGCGCGGATGTCCCGTTGTTCGCGGCTTTCCCCTTCGAAGGAAACGTTGACGGAGGGAAAGTCCCCGCGCAGCCCGGGCAGAGTGGTCTCGCGCAGATCCGCCAGAGCGTCGTCCACATTGACAACGGCGTCGTCGGCGTCGGCGAATACGTTGACGGCCCGCCGCCGGTCGATGCGGGTGATCTCGGCGAAACCCTCGCCCATCTCGAGCCGGGCGGCTGATCGGATGGGCATCGGCTCGCCGGCCCCGTTGCGGATCCAGAGGTTTTCGAGGGCGGCGAGGGAGTCCCGTTCCGCCTCCGGGTAGCGGACCATGATCTTGATCTCGTCCCGGCCCCGCTGGATCCGCTGCACCTCGTCGCCGAAAAAGGCGCCACGGACCTGGCGGGCGAGGTCGATCTGCGAAAAGCCGGCCGCCCGGGCGGAGGTGAGTATCCGCAGGTTGATCTCGTCCTTTCCGGCGGAGTAGGAGTCGCGCACGTCGAAGATTCCGGCGTAGGTCCGGAGCTTCTCCTTGATCCGGTCGCCCGCCGCCGTGAGGGTGTCGAAATCCGGTCCGGTGAGCTGGATGTTGATCGCGTTGCCCGCCGGGTTGGCCGCCTCCGCCTGGAAGGTAAGGTCGCGGACGCCGGGCAGTTGGCCGACCTTGTCGCGCCATCGGTCCGCGAGGTCGGGAGCGGAAATCTCGCGGATGTCCGGATCGACGAGTTCGAGGGAAATCTCGCCCTGGCCGGTATTGCTGGAACTGTCCTGCGAGCCGCCGGGCCCCCCGCCCTGGAACTGGGCTCCGCCGAGAGTGATGGAGAGGTGGCGCACCGGGTCTGCAACTCCCTCTTCCGCCAACTCCGCCCGGACTTCCTCAAGGGCCCCGGCAAGGCGTTCCGTGTTCGCGCGGGTCATCTGGTAGGGCGCCCCCTCGGGCATGTTGAGCAGGGCGACCACGTAGTCGGAAGGCACGGGAGAGAGAAAGATGGACCGCACCCAGCCGGCACCGATGATGCCGACCGCCAGCGACAGCGTGGCGACGAAAAGGGCCACGGTGAGGTAGCGCCAGGAGAGTGCCCAAGCGAGGACGGGGCGATAGACCCGTTCGACGAACCGTTCGAGGCTGTCGGCCACGGTCAGCTGCAGTCGGCGCAGGCCGCCGATTTCGTCGCGGTCCCGCTGTCCGACCCGGCAGAGACTCAGGTGGTAGGGGAGGACGAGCTTAGACTGGACGAGGGAGAAGAGGAGCGTGGGGATGACGACGGCCGGGATGCCGAAAAAGAGTTTTCCGAAGGTGCCCGGCACGAAGAAAATCGGGGCGAAGGCGACGACCGTGGTCAGCACCGCGAAGGTCACCGGAATGGCCACCCGGTTCGTGCCGCGGATGGCACTATCGACGCCGGGTCCGGCCTTCTGGAATTCGGAGAAAACGCTTTCGCCGACCACGATGGCGTCGTCAACGACGATTCCGAGGACGAGGATGAACCCGAAGAGGGTGACCAGGTTGATCGTCAGACCCAGCGAGGGCATGACGAAGATGGTGGCGAGGAAGGAGATCGGGATGCCGATGCTCACGAAGAGGGCGAGCATCGGGCGGAGGAAGAGAGTGAGCACGAGGAGCACCAGCAGGAATCCGATGACCCCGTTGTTGATGAGGAGGTTCAGCCGGTCCTTGAGGTAGATGGAGAAGTCCCTCCAGACGTCAATTTCGACCCCCTCGGGCATCCGCAGTTTTTGTTCGGCGACGTAGGAGCGGATCTGGCGGCTGATCTCCATCGGGTTCTGGTCGCCCACCTCGAAGACGCGGATCATGGCCGCCGGTTTCCCGTTGAAACGGGTCAGGAGAGGGTCGGGGGTGAACCCATCGACGATCGTCGCCACGTCGCGGAGCCGGAGGATCGCCCCTTCGGGAGTGGCCAGCAGGACGATTGCGCCAAGGGCCTCGCGGTCCTTGGCGAGCGTGTTGGCGCGGAGAAGGATTTCCCCCTGCTCGGCGCGGATCGTGCCGCCGGGGAGGTCGAGGGAAGCGGCGCGGAGGGTGGAGGCGACATCGGCAAAGGTCAGCCCGTATTCGCGCAGGCGGGCTTCGGAGAGTTCGATCGAGATTTCGAAATCGCGGACGCCCGTGACCTCCGCCGAGGAGACCCCGGGCAGGAGCGTGATTTCGTCGCGGGTGCGCTCGGCGATCGCCTTGAGGGTGCGCTCGTCGAGATCGCCCGCGATCGCGATTGTGATCGTGTCGCGCTCGATTTCGGGGAGTTCGACGACGGGTTGCTCCGCCTCTTCGGGGAAGTTGTCGATGGCGTCGATGCGGACCTTGATCCGGTCGAGGATTTTCTCCGGCGGGAATCCGCGTTCGACCTCGGCGACAACGGTCCCCATGCCCTCGGCGGCGGTCGAGGTGATTTTTTTGATTCCCTGGATGTCCTGGATCTCTTCCTCGATCCGCAGGCAGATGCCGTCTTCGACGTCTTCGGGGGCGGCACCCGGGTAGGGGACGGCGACCAGAACGACATCGAGTGAAAACTGGGGAAAGAGTTCGAGCTTGATGCCGAACGACATGATCAACCCGCCCGCGGCGAGGATGATGGCGAGCAGATTGGCGGCGACCCCGTTGCGTGCGAACCAGGCGATCATGAGGCGGCTTCCGCTGTTTCGCCGGATTCCGAATCCGCCGGGCCCGGGTTCCGCTCGCCATGATCACCCCGCGCGGCGGGCGGGGTGCCCAGGCGCCCTTCGGACGGGACCGGGTCGGCCTTCGTTCCGCCCGCCGTCTCTTCCGCGGGGGCCGGCCGGACCTTCATGCCCGAAACGAAGATTTCGAGGGGAGTCAGGCAAATGCGGTCCCCGTCGGAGATCCCCGCGCCGACGACGATGTCGGTGCCGTTGCGCTTGAGAATCGTCAGGCGGCGCTCCCGGAGCCGGTCCTCTTCGTCGATCACGCGGACACGGTCGTCTCCGACCAGGGCCACGATCGGCAGGCGGAAGGCGGTGCCGATCCGGCGGCCTTCGATTTCGGCTCCGACGAACGCGCCGAAGGGGACGGCGCCGGAGCCGTCGCCGCCGGTGTCCAGCGGATCCCCGATCCGCGCAACGGCGTACCGCAGCCGGGTGACCGGATCGACGGTCCCCTCCAGGCGGTCGATCCAGCCCGTAGCCTCGACCGCCGCGGGACCGTCGCCGAAACGGATCCGCACCGCCGGTTTTTCCCCCGGAGGAGCGCTGATCGCCCCGGGAGTGGCCGGCAGGTCGAGATGGCGGAGATCCGCCCGGGAGAGGGGCAGGCGGATCTCCGCGAGCGCGGTGCCGTTGATCCGGGCGACCGGGCTGCCCCGGTTCGGGAGGACATCGCCCCGGTCAACGAAGGCTTCGGCCACCTGGCCCGTGAAAGGGGCGCGGATGCGGGTGCGGTCGAGATTTTTTTCGGCGAGTTCGACCGCCGCCTCCGCCGAATCGACCCGCAGGCGGGCCTGCCGGAGCTGCGGCTCCCGGCGGGCGAGGGGGCTCGGGTCGGTCACTCCGACTTCCCCGAGGTCGCGGATCGCCTGGGCCGCGTCGGCCTCCGCCTGGATCAGGGAGGTCTCGGCGGAAAGGAGGTTGGCCCGCGCCTCGGCCACGGCGGCTTCGTAGTCGGTCGGCTCGAGAGTCGCGAGGATCTCGCCCTCTTCGACGAATCTTCCCCGCCGGAGGTTCGGCGACACCTTGGTGACCATGCCCCCCACCTCGGCGGAGACCGTGGCGGCGAGCGCGGGCTCGACCGTCCCCTGGGTGCCGACGCGGAGGGTCGCGGGGGCGGCCCCGGCCACGAGGAAATCGACCGGAGTCGGCACGACCGCCGGCTCGGTCGCCTCCGGTTCGGGGCGGGAGAGATAAAGGGCGGCACCGATACCGCCCGCGCCGAGCAGGACGAGGATGGGGAGAAGAACCTTTTTCATCGTTGGGAAACGGTTTCGGACGGAAGCGGGGCCGGGGTTCCGGTGAATCCGCCGCCGATGGCGGCATAGAGATCGATGCGGTTGAGCAGGGCCGCCAGCCGCAGATCGATCGCCCGCGTGTATGCCTCGAAGGCACGGTCCTGGAGTTCCAGCACGTCGAGAAGATCGATCAACCCCCGCTCGTAGCGGTCGAAGCCAACCTTCGCCGCCTCCGTGGCCAACTCCGCCGCGCGCTGGGACCGCGAGGCGGCCTCGCGCAGGTAGGCGTCCCCATCGAGGGCGTCCTCGACCTCCCGCAGGGCCGTGAGCAGGGCCGACTCGAAATCGGCGATGGCCGCCGCGAGCAACGCCTCCTCCTGCTCGACCCGCGCCCGGAGCCGTCCGCCCTGAAAGATGGGCTGGAGCAGGTTTCCGGCAAGGTTCCATACGGTGAAATCGCTGTCGAGGAGGTCGGTCAGGTCGTCGCTCGCCGTGCCGTAGCCGCCGGAGAGGGACAGGGCGGGGATGAGGCTCTTTTCGGCCGATCCGACGCGGGAATCCGCCGCCGAAATCTCGGCCGAGGCCGCGAGGAGGTCGGGCCGGCGGGCGAGCACGGTCGAGGGCAGCGCCGGGGGTGGGGCGGTGTCAAGGTCGGGCAATTCGGGCGAGGGGGCGAATTCACCGTCCGGGTAGGCCCCCGAGAGGGTCTGGACGAGCCGGAAGGCGTCCCTCTTGTCGCGGGTGCGGGTTTGCAGAACGGAGCGGGCGCCTTCGACCTGGGAGCGGGCGAGGCTCAGCTCCAGACTGCCGAGGAGTCCCCGGTTGACCCGGTCCTCGGTCGCGCGGAGGCTCTTCTCCGCCACCTCGAGCTGCCGTTTGGCGATGGACTCCTGGAGGGTCAGGGCGGTCGCCCGGAACCAGGCGCGGGAAACGGCGGCGGAGAGGGCGAGCCGGGTGCCGACGACCCGTGCGGCGGTCGCTTCCTCGTCGAAGAGCGCCGCCTGCCGGGCATCGGCGATGCGGCCCCAGAGGTCGATCTCCCACGACAGGTTGAGCCCAAGCTCAAACCGGCTGCGCGTATCGGCTTGGATGGTTTCGCCGACTCCCGGAAAGTCGATCTGGGTAACCGTCCGCCCCCGGTTTCCGCCGAAATCGGCCGAAACCTGGGGCAGGCGGTCGGCTCCCGCGATCACGGCCACGGCCGAGGCCGCCCGCATCCGCGCGGTGGCGGCGGCCACGTCGGGATTTTCGGCGAGAGTGCGGTCGATCAGGGCCGCCAGCCGGGGATCCCCGAAATCCCGGGTCCAGGCGGTCGCGTAGTCGGGAACGGGCTCCGCCGCATCCGATCCCAGCTCCGGCACCCGTTCGCGGGCGGCTTCCCCGGCCAGCGGGCGCGGATCGGAGGCGCATCCGGCGGCGAGGAGCAACGCGGCGAAAACGGCGTGGCGGCTGGCGGAGAAAAGGAACATGAAATCGAAGCGGCGGAAGATAAGCCGAACATCGGGGAATGTCCAGCGAACCGGCGGCCTTGCCGGTTACACCCCACCAGGATTTCCCGTAAAATCCGTAGAGGAACGACGACAGTCGTTTCTACGGATGGACGGCGGAAATCGGGATTCGACGAACTCCCGTCGAAATCGCTCTCGCGCTTCCGCTCCTGAAATTTGGATATTTCGCGGAGCGGCTGGGGACCAGTCTTCGCCCGGGTTACCGGGAAGAAGGTCGCCGGACGGCGGCGTTGAGCAGGGTCTGCCAGGTGGGGAAGCGCTCGGCGTCGCCCTCGTCGAGGTGCTTTACGACGGCCATCAGTTCCAAATCGAAAAAGGCCGCCAGCTCCATGAGATTGATGGCGTTCCGAGGGTCGTAGAGCCGACCCTTCCGGTATTTCTCCAGTCCGGCCTCGGCGCGGCGACGGTCGAGATCGACTTTCGAATGCACCCATTCCTTGTGGACCTTCTCGCCCATGGCATAGGGCACCACGTAGTCCACCGACTTTTCAAGCGAACCGCCGCGCCGGTTTTCCCATCGGTAGAGTTCCGGCCCCTCGTCGCCCGCGAGCATGGCCAACTGGATCGCCGGGCGCAGGGAACTGCTGTGATAGGTCAGCGTGTCGCGGCGACGGAGGTCATGGGTCTCGCCATTGGCGTAAAGCGAGGCTTCGACAAATTTCCGAACTCCTTCATGGGACAGTTCGATCCACTCGTCCTCTTCCAGAATCATCCCGCACACGGCCGCCAGCCGCACATGCTTCGTATAACGGTTGGTGAAGTGAGTCGATTCGCGGACGGCTTCGGCGTGCAGCCCGCCCAATTCGCGGACGAAGGCGTCGATTTTCCCGCGTTGGACGGGGTCGAACTGGTCGCGCAAGTAGTAGTAGGCGACCAACAGGGGAAAAAACTTGTTCTCGTTCACGTCATTCCCGGTCAGTTCATAGGTGGTGAACCACGCTTCGATCCAAGCCGCCAGGGTGGCGGCGGCCCGTTCGTCGCCGGTCGCCTGCCAGTAGCGTACGAGATTGGCGGCATGCCCCATTTGCCGCAGATCCTCGACGGTCTCGATCCGTTTCGGGTTCGTATTGACCAGGCCTTCGTAGTGGATGACGCGGAGCGGGCGCGCTTCTTCGCCGAGGTGGGGCGCCGCTTCGGCGGCGAGTTCGGCGACGATCGCCCGGGCTTCGGGATCCGACGCCGCGAGGGTGCGCAGCTCCGCGACCGCATCAGCCGGAATCGGAATGACGTCCGGCAGAGAAAATTCCCCTATGGAGTCGGCGTTCGCCACACCCACGCCCGCGCCGCAAAGAAACAAGGCGGTGCCCAGGGCAGCCAGGCACCCGCGCGCAGCAAGCCCGGCGAAGCGAAACGGGGGCGGGGCGAGAGTCGGAAATCGAAGTAGTTTGGTCGAAAGCATTCCGGTGGACCACAAACGCCCCCGTTGCCGCACGCAAGAATAATCAAAAACTGCCGCCCACACCGACCGGAATTTTTTACCCGGCGGGATGGGCTTGACATGGGCAGGTTTTTCAAGTGATCTTTCGTTCACTTATTGATTTCCACCCTTGTTTTTGACTTTTTGTCCCGCGCCCATGAACGATCCACTTGCCATTCTACGAGAAAAATTCGGTTTCGACGGGTTCCGACCCGGACAGGAAGACGTGATCCGATGTCTCCTCGAGGGCCGGAGCGCGGCGGCGATCTTTCCGACCGGATCCGGGAAGAGTCTTTGCTATCAACTGCCCTCCCTGCTGCTCCCCGGGCTCACGCTCGTGGTCTCTCCGCTTTTGGCCCTCATGAAGGATCAGATCGACGCCTTGCGGCGGAAGGGGATCGAGGCGGAGCGGCTCGATTCCAGCCTCGACGAGGAGGAATACCGCCGGGTGACCGGGGACATCCGCTCCGGCGGCGTGAAGCTGCTCTTCGTCGCGCCCGAGCGCCTGGGAAACGAGCGTTTTCTCGGATTGATCCAGGGACAGCGGATCAGCCTCCTGGCCATCGACGAGGCCCATTGCATTTCGGCGTGGGGGCACAATTTCCGGCCCGATTACCTCAAGCTGGCCGAGGCCGCGAAGGCACTGCGGGTGGAACGGGTTCTCGCCCTGACGGCCACGGCCACCCCGCGCGTCTCGGATGATATCGGTTCGGCGTTCGGTATCGCCGCCGGCGATATTACGAACACCGGATACCACCGCGGGAATCTGGAACTGCGGGTCACCGCCTGCCGCGACGGGGAGCGGGCCGATCTGCTCGTCCGCAGGCTGAAGGAGCGTCCGCCCGGCCCGGCGATTGTTTACGTGATCTTCCAGCGTCATGCCGAGGAACTGGCGCAGACCCTCCTCGATGCGGGGTTCAGTGCCGCCGCCTATCACGCGGGCATGTCCTCCGAAAAAAGAACCGCCGCGCAGGAGGACTTCATGGAGGGGCGCGTCCCCATCATCTGCGCGACCATCGCCTTCGGCATGGGGATCGACAAAGCGGACATCCGCTATGTGTATCACTATCATCTCGCCAAGGGCTACGAGAGTTATCTGCAGGAGATCGGACGGGCCGGTCGCGACGGGAAGCCCTCGGTCTGCGAGCTGTTTGCCTGTCCGGAGGATGCGACCACCCTCGAGAATTTCGTTTATGGGGACACTCCCGACCCAGGGAACCTCCGGTGCCTGCTGGAGGAGCTTCTCGCCGGAAGCGGTGAGATTGATATCGCCGTCTCCGATCTCTCGCGCCGGTTCGACATGCGGCAACTCGTCGTAAACACGCTGCTGGTGCGGCTCGAGCTGGCCAATCTGATCCGGGCCCTCGGCCCCTACTACGGAAGCATCCGGTTTGCTCCGAAGGTGGAGAGTGCGAAAATCCTGGCCCACTATGGCGAATCCCAGGCGGCCTTCCTGAAAAAACTCTTCACCTGCTGCCAGAAGGCGAAGAAATGGGTGACCCTCGATATGGACCGGGCCCTGGCCGTGACCGGACAATCCCGCCCCGTGATTCTCCGGGCCTTGGAAAGCCTGCAGACCAACAACTTTGTCGAACTCCAGCTGGCCGGCTACCGCCAACGCTACGAACGGATCGGCGGAGCGGTCGATCTCGACCGCGTCGTCGGCGATATGGAAGCCCTCTTCCTCGAACACGAGAAGAGGGAGATCGAGCGCATCCACACCCTGCTCGCCTATGCGGAGGAAACGGAATGCCTGACCGCCCGAATCCTGGAGTATTTCGGAGAAAAAATCGAGCCGTGCGGGCACTGCGGCGTCTGTCTCGGCGACGCCCCGCTCCGGCTTCCCGGACGCAAGGCCCCGGCGATCGCATCCTACGACCTCTCCCGGTTCGAGGACCTCGTCGCGGCCCATCCCGAAGCCCTCGGACAACCCCGCCAGCAGGCCCGCTTTCTCTGCGGGCTCAACTCGCCCGCCGTATCGGCGAAGCGCGGCCTCCGCGGAAACCGTTTCTTCGGGCTGTGCGAAAAAGTACCTTTCGCCAAGGTCCTGGAGTCGAGGCAAACGGAGGCGGTCGGTCCCGGGTGAGAGCCCGGGGTGCCTCCCGCGATTTTTTTGTGACCAGACAACTAAAGTATTGATAGATTGGAAATTTTTAAAATTTCAGAATTATGAAAGTGCGAAATCGGAAAAGACATAAATTGAGGATCAAACTCGGAGAAGGGGTTCGTGCTTACTACCACCTGATGAGCCGGACGGTGAATGGGGAGAAGTGGTTCGGGCAGCGGGAGAAGGAATATCTGCGGAAGCTGATCTGGCAGGTGGCCGGGTTTTCCGGGGTGCGGGTGATCACCT
>CAZDRT010000039.1:0-20308 GCA_964507815.1 uncultured Puniceicoccaceae bacterium | reverse complement strand
GGCGATGGGCCTTTTGTCCGGGCAGACTTTGAGTAACATGTTTCAATCCGCGCCCCCGCGAGGGGGGCGATGCCATCGTGGCTTCCGGCTCCAGCAGCGCAAAAGTTTCAATCCGCGCCCCCGCGAGGGGGGCGATAGAGGAGATGGCCTACCCTGTGCGGAAGGCCTTCGTTTCAATCCGCGCCCCCGCGAGGGGGGCGATCTGGCACCTGACCGCCGACGGCGTCGATTACCTCGTTTCAATCCGCGCCCCCGCGAGGGGGGCGATGAAGAGGTCGAGGTCGCCACCTGCATCCCGCGCGTTTCAATCCGCGCCCCCGCGAGGGGGGCGATTGAGGACTTGGCGGTCCTGTAGGTCGAGGAGGCTGTTTCAATCCGCGCCCCCGCGAGGGGGGCGATCGAGGGACGCGAGAAAATCTACAACCGCCTGGGGTTTCAATCCGCGCCCCCGCGAGGGGGGCGATGGCTGCTATTTTTCGCTCAGATTCTAGGGGGCTTGCGAGGATAAAATCCGAGAACCTCTTTTTATTTCGCTATGGACTGTCAAAGAACGTCAGTAAACAGGAGGTTTTGCAATCTGTGCGCTTGGGGTTCGCGGGGCTACAAAATTAGCGGGTCTTCGATGTTGTAGTCATCGTTTTTTCCGTGGTGATCCACGCGGCAGGTCCAATTGTTTCCCAGGTTGTAGATGCGAATGCTGTCGGTCTTCGGATCAATGATCTTTAGCAATTTGGCTTTCATTTCAACATTTTGCGCGGGATCGACCAGGCATTCGAAAACGGAGTTTTGGACGCGCTGGCCGTAGTCGAGGCAGACTTTGGCGACTCGGCGAAGTCGGCGGCGTCCGGCTGGGGTTGTGGTCGAGACGTCGTAGGTGACAAGGATGTACATGGTTAAGGAGGGCTATTTGGCTAAAAATGCCGGGTAGGCGTCGAGGTCGCCTCGAAGGTGTCGTGAGAGGAGTCGGGCCTGGATGTGCGGCAGGAGGCCGGTGGTCATTTTTTCCTGCAGGAAGGGGTGCAGGATTTGGGCTTGTTTGCGTTCCTGCCAGGCTTGCAAAACGGTTTTGCGGGAGTCTTCCCGGAGGAGGACGGCTCCGTTCTCCTTTTGATCAAAGTCTTTCTCGGTAATTTGTTTTCGATTCAGGAGGGAGAGGACGAACCGGTCGGCGAGGATGGGGCGGAATTCTTCCATGAGGTCGAGGGCGAGTGAGGATCGTCCGGGGCGGGGTTGGTGGAGAAAGCCGGATTGTGGGTCGAGGCCACAGGCTTCGCAGGCGGATCGGCAGTCGTGCATGAGCAGCACGTAAACGAACGAGAGCAATGCGTTGACGGGATCAAGGGGAGGGCGTCGGCTGCGTCCGGCCAGGTGGAGGAAGGGATTGTCCCCTCGCAGGAGTCGGTTGAATACGCCGAAGTACCGCACTGCGGCATCTCCTTCGATTCCGCGCAGGTGGTCGAGATTGTCGGACTGGCGTGAGTAGTGGATGCTTTCGTTCAGTTGTCGGATGCAGGTGTCGAGTTCGGGCTCGTTGCCGTAGTCGCGAATGGCGCGGAGGAGGACTTGGCGGCAGTTGAAGAGTTTGGCGGCAATGAAGTTGCGGGCAATCGGGAGGGAGGCCGTGGGAGATTCGCCGATGCGGTATTGTTCCCGGCGCAGGAGGATGTTTCCCGAGACTCCCCCGGAGGTGGATGCGAGAAATTTTCCGTGGGGCGAGAGAAAGGAGAGGCTGACTCCATGCTGGTGGCAGCCCTGCATCAGAGCGGCGGAGGCGGTGTTGTCCCAGCCGAAGGACACGATTCCGTCGAGGTTGTGGAGGGGGACGCGCAATTTGGTCTCGCCTTGGCAACGAACCTCAACGGCTTCCCCGTCCTTGCGGAGGTAGGCGCCTTCGAGGGTGACGAACAGGGTGTTGAGGTGGGTTTTCACAGGGCGGTGGGTTCAGGCTCCGGAGGTGTCTGCGTGAGGATTTCTTGAAACCAGTGGTCGGCACTCAGTCGTCGAGTGCGTCGTTTCGGCATACAGAGTTCGATGAGTGAACAGTTTCCACAACGTTCTTTCTGGTAGTCTTCCTGTGGGGTGTGCCCGGATCGGAAAAGCGCGTGGGTCTTTTCGACGATGTCGAGGGTCAGGCGGCGCAGGGATTCGTCGATGGGGACTTCCGTGCGGCGGCGCTGTTGGCCGTAAAAGATGAGACCGTGATCGATGGAGGTGGCGAACATCTCCTCCAAGCAGAGTGCCTGTGCGCAGACCTGAACCTCGTCTGCCCGATGGGATTTGGGCTTGCCGCGTTTGTATTCAAGGGGCGTAAGCGATTCCAGGTTGGAGGGCGAGAACCGCTTTCCGCTGAATCGGGCTTCGATGATATCGCAGATTCCGGTTAGGCCGTATTTTTCGGAGGAAACGGGAAGGCTGCGCAGGATACGGATTCCGGGGCGGGTCTCATCGGGACCCTCATTGGCCTTTTTATGGAGGACCTGACCCTCGGCGGTGAAGCGGTTTTCGGCCCAGACCTGCTCGTTGTGGATGAGGGCGCATTGTTTCGGGCAAAAGAGGTAGTGCTGCAAGGCGGAGAGGGGGACAGGGCGGTTGTCGGACATCGGAATCACGGATTGCTGCTCAACGAGCGTTTAATTCGCTGACCGGCCCCCGTCAGTCGATAACGCTGCCGGGGACTTCGGGGCGAGCCGGGATCGGTCATCTCAATCAACGAGTTCTTGAGGGCAGGTCGAAGATAATTCTGGCGAAAGGAAGGCTTGTGCCGAAGCCGGAGACGGTGAAGCAATTCCTCGAGTGTCAGTTCTTCAGAGTCCGTTTCAAAGACTTTGAGGAGAGATTTTACATAGTCGGTCCCTTGGTCGGTTACATGGTCGGTTGCCCTTTGGTCTACAAGGGTTTCGCTGATGGCATCGAGGATGAACTCGACGAAGGGCGTGGCCTCCGCCTTGCGGTCGGCTTCGCCGAGGGCTGCGTAATAAGCGGTCTGATGCTCGCGGATGACACTTTCGACCGGCAAGTAGGCGAGTTCCGGGTGCCAGCGGGTAAGGGCCAGGGATTGCCAGAGACGGCCCATGCGTCCGTTGCCGTCGGAAAACGGGTGAATGAACTCGACTTCGTAGTGGAGAATAGAGCTGGCGATCAGCGGGTGGAGGTCGGTGCCGCCGAACCAAGTGAAGTGGTCGGCGATCAATTGGGGAATTCGGTCGGCGGGCGGGGCCATGTGGATGAGATGGCCTTCACGGTAAACACCAACTCCGCCGGATCGGAAGGATCCGGCGTCGTCGGCAAGAGCCTGCATCAGAATGCCGTGAGCCTTAAGAAAATCCGCGACGGAAGTCGGATCGAAGGTGCCGAGTTGATCGTAGCAAGTGATCGCGTTCTTGACCTCTTGGATCTCGCGTGGGAGCCCAATCACCCGCTTGCCGTCGAGAATGTCTGTGACCTGGTCGATGCTGAGGCTGTTGTTCTCGATCGCCAGCGAAGCCTGGATGCTGCGGACCCGATTTTTCCGGCGCAGTTGGGGTGGAAGGGGCGTTTCCCTTCCGCCACGCCAGGCCCCGATCCGCTCACAACACTCCGCCACCTGCGCGAGAATGCGGGGTGTGATGGTGAAGGGAGGGTTGCGAGGGGAGGACATGGGTTAGATGCGCTCGATGATCTCCACGCCAGCTGGGAGATTTTCCCGATCAATCTTAACTTCGTAGTCTGTGAAGGCGCGGGGAACTTCAACACCTGCTTTCTTCTTCACTGAAACGAGTTCGAAGAGCTTGTGGCTGGGCGCCTTGCCGAGCTGGCTGTCGTGTTTGAAGACGATGAGAGCGCGTGGGTTCATGCTGCCTGCGGGGCGGGCGGCGGATTGGTCGAATTGGAATGCGTTCTCCAATGCGGTGAAAAGGAGTTCGAGGTCGTCAACGGAGAAACCGGTTTGATTGGCGAGGAAGGGATTCACGAAGCCCTGTGCTTTGTAGAGACCGTAGGGGATGGTGAATTTTCGGCCCATCGTGCGTTCTTTTTCGATGTCTTTTTCATCCGTGACGGAGGTTCGGGTAATGGCGTGTTCGCTGGCGACGATGGGATCGATGGAACGCGCAAAGGAGATCTGGACGGGGCCGCGGACCTGGCCGCAGTTGATCTTAGTGGACATGACTGCGCCGAAGGTGCGTACGTCGTAGAAATTCTGGCACATCCATTCGCGTGCTTTGTCTTTCTCGGCGCGCTTCGCTTTGGCGGGATCTCCCAGGTCGAGTTCTTTGTAGGCTTCCTCGTGTTGTTGGTTGTGGACGGCGAATTCCTTGAAGTAAACTCGTTTTTCGGGCTGTGTCGTTTCGATAAAGTTGCGGATTTTGCGTTTCAGGCAGACATCGGTGACGAGGCCTTGGCCGGATTCCGCATCGATGCGGGGAAGGTTGCCGGCGTCGGGGTCGCCATTTGGATTAGCGTCCTGGGCGTCGAAAAGGAAGAGGAAGTCGTAACGGTTTTTCATGATATTATTTTTGCTGGGTTGAGTTTTATTTCAGATTGTTGATTTGAGGGTGGATTAGGCGGTTGTTGTTTCCGGTGGGTCGATGGTTTCTTTTTTGGTGAAGAAGTCTTTGCGTTGGTGGTAGTAGCCGAGAGCGAAGATGCCTTGGGATTTTAGGTTGAGGTTGTGGGGGAAGCCCGTGGCGGGGATGCCGTCGAGGATGTTCTGGATGAGAATTTCACGTCCGGTCTTTGCTCTTCGCGCTTTCTCACTTCCCATTTTCTCTGCAAACTTACCGCTCGGCATTTTTTCTAAATGGTGTTGATAGGTGCGCAGGATTCGGGGGAATACGCTGGCGGGGGTGGCGGAGGCGCTGGAGTAAAACTTGTCGCGCAGGCCGGCGTTTAGGTCGCCGAGGGCGTCGTATTGGGTTTTTTCCAGGGCGGCGAAGAGGCGGCCGAGGAGGTAGGCGGGATCGGTGTTTTCGGTGTCTAGCATGGTGGTGATGGTCTGGTGATGATTTCGGGTGAGGATGCCTTTGATGATGGCGGCGCGGAGATAGTTAATGGTGCGGTCCGCGCGGATGCGGCGGATGACGGCGGAGTAGAGGCCTTCCGGATAGGGGATGCCTTCGAGTATCGAACGCATCAGGGCACCGCCGAGGAGAGGGGGGATCTCGTCGGATACGCGGGCGGTTTGGTTAAGCAGCTGCCAGTATGCGGGGAATTCGGGATCGGGGAGGCGTTTGCCTTTGGTGGTTTCCCATTCGCGAACGATGGCGATGTCGCAATGGTGGGAGCGCAGGTTTTCGAGGAGTTCGCCGACGCTGGAGCGGTGAAAGAAACGGACGGAGAGGCGCGCGGCGTTGGGAGCGAGGCCGAGAAGATAGAAATGGGTTTCGGTGATGTCGGTGCCGAGATCGGACTCGGCTTTGCCGCCGAGCCGGATGGCCTTGAGGAGGGTTTCAAGCTTGGAGCGGGTGTTTTCGTCCTGGGCCTGTTCGATGGCATTCGACCCCTCCGAGGCAAAGTAGCCGAAGACGTCTTCGAGAATGGAGGACTGGTCGGTCCAGAAGACGCAGGTGGTATCACCGATGCGGATACGGTGTTTGGAGGATTTTGAGCCGTTAAGGAGGGAGTTGAGGGCCGTGCCGTATTGGAATGCGGCTTTTTCCGAGACGGGGGCGTTGAAGCCTTGTATTTTTCCGTAGGAATTAAAAGCAGGGCTTCCTTTGTCCATTGAGACTAGAGGGCCATCCTTTTGTTGCTTACCTTTGGGTGGAGTTATTCCTTTTATCGTAGGATGCAGTCTTGTGATTGGAAGCTTGCTTCCGGTGACCAAGCATTGGGCCAAGTGCTCGTCCTTACTCTTAGAATCTCTTTTTTCGAGGTATTCCAGAGTCTGCTTATCATCAGCATATTCACTTAGGCTCCCTTGGATTGCAAAGGTGCCGAAGCTAGATGCAAAATCATACAAATTAGGGAAGTCTTGGCAATTTTCAGGTTTCCACGATTCAAAGAACTTCGCAACTAGCTGCGAGAAGGTGCTCTGAGCGGTTTTTGCAAACTCCATATGGGCCTTTTTGGAAGCGTCAAATCGAGCTGCGGCCCATTCCCATGCCTCATCCTCTCCTCTCTCTTTAACTTCCTTTGCGGGTGGGAGGCCTAAAAGGTAAAGTGCATTATCCCAAGTCAAAAAGGGCTTTGGTGTAGACCCTGAGCGCTTACCATCTCCATAAACAATTTTTTTCCTTGCTCGCAGCTTTCCCTTATTGTCGGGGATACGGGCATCTTGGATGGCGAAGAGGGTGCCATCGGGTTTGAGGACGATGCGGAATGAGATGTTCTGGGGTGAGTAGCCGGGGGCGGCGACTCCGTAGTCGGGATCTTCGACAAGACGAGAGTAGAGATCGTTGAGTGAGTTGAGGATCATGGGTTTTAAAGCTCTTGGTTACGAAGGAAGGTCTCGATTTCCGATGTGCTGGGAAGCTGGACTTGGTATTGCGAGACGAAGAGGTTTTCATCCATGCCGCCGAGTGCGTATTTGGCGAGGGCAGCTTTGCGGTCAGTGCAGAGGAGAAGTCCCACAGGTGGTTGGTCGCCTGCCTCCATTTCGTGCTCTCTGAACCAGTTGAGGTAGGTGTTGAGCTGGCCGGCGTTGGCGTGGGAGAAGGGCTCGACCTTGAGGTCGATGAGGACATGGCATTTGAGGATGCGGTGGTAAAAGACGAGATCGACGAAGTAGTGTTCCGAGTCGATGAGGATTTTTCGTTGGCGTTGTTCGAAGCAGAAGCCGCGTCCGAGTTCGAGGAGGAAGGACTGGAGGTGGTCGAGCAAGGCGGACTCAAGGTCGGATTCTTCGACTGTTTCCTGTGGGTGGAGACCGAGGAATTCGAAAACATAGGGATCTCGGATGAGGTCTCGCGGGGAGAGTTCAACGGATTTTTCGTTGGTGAGGGCGATGAGCTTTTCTTTGTCCTGGGATAGCCCGGTGCGCTCGAAGAGGAGGGATCCAATCTGGCGTTTGAGTGTACGGACGGACCAACGGCCGCTGATGGACTCGATTTCATAGAAGGTGCGCTTGAGAGGGTCGTCGATTTTCAGGAGTTCGACGAGATGGCTGAAGGAGAGTTGGGTGAGAATGTCTAGGGAGCGAGCACGTGGGAGAGCGGAGAGAGATTGGGCAGGCGCCGTCTGACAAATTGGAAAAAAAGGGTCTTCAGGAGGGGATTTCAAAATGCGCGACAGTGTCGCGCTTTTCTGTAGATTGCTGATTTCTAAAATCTTTGGTAATTCATGCGACAGTGTCGCACGAATTTCGGGATACCTGAGATAGAACTGCCGACAGCGTTGGATATTTGGTGTTCCTAGTCCCTTTACGCCAGCCTCTTTGAGTCGTTTCGCAAGTTCCGGAATGAGTCTCTCTCCATAGCTTGCCCGGTCCTCGCCCTTTTGTTCGAATTCGACCAGATAGGCTCCGATGAGCCAGTTGCGGATCGACAGGCTGGCATTGACCGCCGAGGCGGCACGCTTTGCCAGCGAAGAGTCGAGATTCCGGATCTCTGAGGCGAGGGCGTTCAGGTTCATGGTGGGGTTCTAGGCGATGGATTCGTGGAGGGGTGGGACTTCGATGACGCCGTCCTTCATCTCCGCGCGGAAGAAGTGGGGGGTGGTGGACTTGACGGCTTTGGAGCGCAGGTTTTGGTCGAACTCGATGTCGTGGAGCATGAAGCCGAGATCTTTTTCTCCGGCGAGGGATTGGTGGGGGGTGGGGACGTTGGAGTCGTCTTCGTGGAGGGTGAAGGAGACGGGGAATTCGCGGCAGCCAAAGTAGGGTTGGTGGAAGGCCTGGCCTTTGCGGGCGCGACGTTTGAACATTTCGAGGTGTTTGCCGGCGGCTTCGTTTGCCGGGATTTCAGGACCCTCCCGTTCGATACGGGTATCGAGGATGCGCACGCTGGCGTGGATGAGGTAGCAGACGTCACGGAGAAGGAGGGAGGCGCGTTGCTGGCGTTCCTGATCGACGTAGATCCCGAGAGTGTCGGTGCCGCCGTTCGAGACGAGGGCGGCTGTTGGGGTGGAGGCTTTTTTGCTGATTTCGTTGCGGCGGACGTTGGTAAAGCGGATGGGATTGATGACGGTGATGCGGTCGATGATCCAGCGGATCTGGGGTTTCCAGTAGATGGCTTCGAGGATCCCGCGGGCGGCCGACGGAGTGATGACGTCGTAGGAGACGCGCTCGACCTTCATTTCGGGGCGGGAGAAAAGGGCGTAGTCGCCGGAGATTTCCAGGGTGATGGGTGAGTTCATGATTTAGCAGATGAGTGTGGTAGGTTCGTTGAAGAAATCGAGGCCGAAGTTCTCGGAGTAGTGGGTCTCGGGACAGATGAGGAGATGGAATTGGCCGTCGCGGAGGTTCTCGAACTGGTGATGGTTCCCCCGGAATTCATTTTCGTAGATCTGGACGGTGAAGCGCTGGAGAGTGCGCAGGAGTTGGCGGTGGAGGGGGATGGATTCGTTGCGGAGTTGTTGGTCGATGACTTTCTTGATCTCTGCGGTCCACGGGATGATGATGGGGATCTGCTGGTTCTCGATGAGCTGGAATTTTTCGGAGGCGGTTCGGTAATTGAAGAGGAAGGGTAGGTCTTTGTTGCCGGTGCACTTGAAATCGGCGAGGATGTCCTTGCTGTCCCAACGAGAGCTTTGTTGGTGGTAGTATTTGTTGAAGTAGGCTTGGACGGCTGTGGTGGAGAGCGGGTCGTTGGCGTGGAGGTCGAGGATTTCGTGCCCTACGTTGGCCGTTTGTGCGAAGTGGCGTTCGGAGGCGGTGTGTTCCGAATGAAAGATATAGGTCTGTCCTTTGGTTGGGAGCTTTCCTTCGCGATTGCAGCGCCCGGCGGCTTGGGCGATGGAATCGAGGCCCGCCATGGAGCGGTAAACGAGAGGGAAGTCGATATCGACGCCGGCTTCGATTAATTGGGTCGAGATGAGGCGGACGGGGAGTTTGTCTCTGAGGCGTTGGCGGACAGTTGAGAGCACCCGTAGGCGGTGCTGCGGGCACATCAGAGTGGAGAGGTGAAAGTTCTCGTTTGATTGCGGGAGGAGTTCGAAGAGGGTGCGGGCGTGTTTGCGGGTGTTGACGATGCAGAGGGACTGGGTGGCTTCGGCGAGTTCGGAAGCGATTGTTTTGTCGTCAAGGCTGCCTCGATAGTTGACCTCCACCCGTGAGAGGTCGGCGAAGAGGGATTTGGTGTCCCGGATGATTTCCTTTGAATTTGGGAAGCCGATGGGGAAGTCGGAGGATTTGGCGACGGCGGGTTGAGTCGCGGTACACAGGACGGTAGTGGTGTTGTAGCGGGTGGATAGTTCTTCGAGGACGCGCAGGCATGGGTTCAGGTAGTGGACCGGTAGGCATTGAGCTTCATCCAGGATGACGATGGAGTTGGCTATGTTGTGGAGTTTTCGTGATCGGGAAGTTTTCGCTGCGTAGAGGGATTCGTAGAATTGAACAGCGGTGGTGACGACTATGGGAGCGTCCCAGTTCTCGGCGGCCAGACGGGAGGTGATGGTTTGATCTTCTTCGCGGTCCGAGGAGAGGTTGGAGTGGTGCTCAATGATACTGTCTTGACCAAGGGGAGCTAGGAGGTCACGGAAGACGGAGGCATTTTGCTCGATGATCGAAGTGAACGGTACCACGTAGATGATGCGTCGTTTGCCCTGAGCAATGGCGTGGCGAAGGGCGAAATTCAACGAGGAGAGGGTTTTGCCCCCGCCAGTGGGAACGGTGAGTGTGAAGATGCCGGATCGGGAAGGGGCGGATCGAGCACAGTCTTGAACGACGGAGGCGCGGGCTGCTGCGACTTTGTCCTCCGGGTCGGGAGGGCCGAAGGAGGCAATTTTGGCTTCGAGCAGTTGCAGGGCTTTGGGGAAAATATCGGATGTTTGGGATGGGCGAAAAGCCGATTGGGCGGGGTTCATAAACGCCTCGGTGGCCAGGAAATCGGCGTCAACGAGACAGGAGAAGAGAATGCGCTGGAAGAAGGCCGATGCGAAAGGAACTGTCCTAGGGTCAGGAAGAAATGGCGGCGGGGCGGGGAAGGTGCGGTCGATAATTTCAGAAGGAGGCGAAATGGCTGGAATATCAGAGCCGAAGGATTTGTTGAGGCGTTTTTCGAGGCAGGCGTGGGACTCGTGGCGGGCGTCGAGCAGTCCTGCGTGGTGACCAGCGATGGCGGTGGCAATGAAATGGCCGAGGGTTGACAAGGAAATCGCGTGTTTGGCACCTGCGGTAGTATGGTCGACTTTTTCGATCACTTCGTCGTGATGTGGATCGGATGCTCTGGAAAGGTAGCTTTGAAAATCCTCGGAGAATTTCCCGAGATCGTGCCAGAGTCCGGTCAGAAAGCCCCATTGGCGGGCGGATTGGGATTCGTCAGAATCGGGAGGAAACATCTCGGCGGCGAATTTTGCGGTCCAGTAGGCGACTTTGTTGAGATGGCCGTGGTCGGGTGCGAGGGATTCGCAGAGGTCGCAGGGCAAACCGCGCAGGCTGGCGCAGTCGCTGGAGAAAAGCGGTTCCCACTCCGACTGGGGGAGCGGTTTTCCGTCCTTATCGTTTTTGGTGTGCGCGTAAAATTTCATAATTCGCTCCAGAATACCCCCGAAGGTGGGACAATTGCAGTCCTAGGAAACGGGATTTTTTGGAAAAATCGGAAGATTAAAGAGAGTAGTGGCTGGTTTCTTTTGGGGCATGGGAGGGAGAAAGTTATGAAGGATGAATTATGAAGGATGGAGATCGTGGTGAAAATCGCTATGAGTTGATTACATTTATCTTGGAGCGATTCGAGGCGTTGGGACGATTCCGGCTTCCACGAGTAGTTTCAACCAATAAGCAGTTTCATCGAGTTCCTTGAGGCAATCACCTGGCTTGGCGATGAATTCTGCTCTCGTGTGAATCTGGTAGTTGATTTGGGTCAGGTTGCGCTTCACATCCCAACCGAGTTGCTTTTGCTCGGCTTCCTGCAGACGCTGGAACTCCTTGATCAGATACAGCTTGAACTCTACCGACACCCAGGAGGCGAACTCGAAGGCAATGTCGCGGTGGGCATAGGTGCCGCCGTAACGGCCAGCTTTCGACTGAATGCCGGTGGCTCCTGTTAAAGTGACCCATTTCGACGGCGTCATGACAAAGGCATTGCTGCCGGATTGGTTTTTAACCGTGTCGAATACCACACGGTTAAAGTCCGGATTGTTCAACAGCTCCCAAATTCCCAGAAACTCAATCGATGGACGGGTGCGCATCCAGTTTTGGATCACAAACCTCGGATCGTCCGCATTCTTAAACTTCGCAATATCGGTCAACGAGATGAAATCTTCCCGTGCCACGCGCTGGACGCGGACGGTTTCGGTCAAAACAGTAATTTCTGAGTTCTTAGCCATGCCTCAGCGGATGGGTTGTTCGATGTTAGCGGTCAGCATAGCTTCGAATTTTCCGGCGACCTTGGCCTCGAAGTCGTCCTCGATCTCCCAGACGTCGGCGAACTCGGCGAAGGCCCAGCGACCGAAGCGTTCGCGGTGGTTGACCCCGGGGACCCAATAGGTTTCGGCGGCTGATCATCGAAGCGGTATATTGCTGCTCCTCCGAAGAGAGCCCCTTCCCCTCGTCGAGGGTCATTTCCGCCTGCCTGGCTTCTCCCTTCTTTTTCTTCGCCTTCGGGATCGGGGTGATGAAGTCCGCGATGCGACGGGCCGCAATGACGTGCTGGGTCGGTTGTCCGGTCGAGTCGAGTTCCCAATGCCGCCCGGGATACTCGTAGGGCGAATTCAGGATGGGATGTTTGAAGAAGTCCTCGGCCATTTTCGAGATGGGAGAGTGGCGGGATTTTTGCGGATGCTCCAGTTAAAAAGATTTTTACTGCCGTCTGAAGTGCATGTGCGATTTTGACGGCTTTGGTGCGTTGGTTCCGGTCGAGTTCGATGTTGTGGAGCATGAAGCCGAGGTCTTTTTCTCCGGCGAGCGATTCGCAGAGGTCGCAGAGCAAACCGCGCAGGCTGGGCCGCTGCGCTCCCAAAGTCCGAAGAAAATGGGATCGGTTCGTTCCAAAACTCCCCGCACTTGTAGTTGCCCCATGGAGGTGGCTTTCTTGCTCATTTCTTGAAAATCGGTTCGGTTTGTTTTCGACGCGGGCATCGCTGCGAACCCGCCCTCCCCACACTTGTGGTTGCGTCCGGGATATTCGTGGTCGGTGGGCTCTTGACCGGCGAAGCCCCGGAGGGGCGGAGACGGTTGCCCTCCGATCCCCGGCGGCACGGGCAACGACCCTGATTTTCACGGATGCCCGGTAGCGGTACGGAGAGGTTCGGTGGTATCCGGGACCACTACCACCTTCGGATCGAGGGGCAAGCCCCGCGACCACGGAAGAGACCGAATCGCACGACCAAAGTCATGCGACTTCGTAGTTGGATGACTTCAGTCGTCCAACCCGAAGCGGCTTGGCGGAAAAGAACATTCCCTTGTGTCGGCAGACCACTGGAAAATGGGGAAAATCCCTTCCATAGCTCCACGCCCTCGTGGTTACCCCCCCTCCGTCAGGCTCCGGCGGAACTCCTCCAGCGCGCCACTGAGTTGCCCCTGGTCGGGGGCACCCCCCATCGCCATGTCCGGCTTGCCGCCGCCTTTGCCGCCGAGTGCTTCGGCCAGGGCGCGGATGTGGTTTCCGGCGCTGTGACCCGCCTCTACGGCGGCGGGGCTGGCCACCGCGACGATGGAGATCTTGCCGCCGATGGCGGCCCCAAGAACGACGAGCCCTTCGCCGAGGCGACCGAGCGTCTGGGCGGCCGTGCCGCGGAGGTGGTTCGGGTCCGGGGCCGTGGCCTCGGCGACCACAGCCCGGAGACCGTCTCCGAGGGGAAAGGCGTTGTCGAGGGCCGCCTCGGCCTCGCCGGAGGCTTCTTTCTGGCGCAGCCGGGCCAGCTCTTTTTCGAGGTCGTGCCGCTGGCGCAGGAGGGCGTCGAGCCGGGCCTCGATTTCGGCCGGTTTGCAGCCGAGGCGGTTGGCCATGTGGTGGAGCTGGTTGAAATTGTCCTCCGCCAGCCGGTAGGCCGCTTTGCCGCAGACGGCGATGATTCGGCGCGTACCGGCCGCGATCCCGCTCTCCGAAACGATCTTGAAGAGCCCGATCTCCCCCGTTCCCCGGACGTGGGTGCCTCCGCAAAGCTCCTTCGAGAATCCGCCGATATCGACCACCCGGACATCCGAGCCGTACTTTTCGCCGAACACCGCGATGATGTCGTCCGGCTTTTCCCGGTAGGGGATTTCGTACCAGTCCACCGGCTGGTTTGCGAGGATGGCCTCGTTGCACATGCGCTCGATCTCGTCGATCTGCTCTTCGGTGAGGGCCTCGAAGTGGGTGAAGTCGAACCGGAGATGGTCGGGCGAGACCAGGGATCCGGCCTGGCGGATGTGGTCGCCGAGAAGCGTCCGCAGCGCCCAGTTGAGGATGTGGGTGGCGGAGTGGTGGCGCTGGATCGCCCGGCGGCGTTTCGCGTCCACCCGAGTCTCGACGGTCCGGCCGGTCCAGTCCGACAGGTCGGGCGGCGGCTCCGGCACGAGGTGGAGGAACTCGCCGTGCGGACCTTTATAGGTGTGCTCGACCACCAGCTCGCCGCCGCCGGGGGCGGCGAGTGTGCCGGTGTCGCCGACCTGCCCGCCCATTTCCGCGTAAAAGGGGGTGCGGTCGAGGACGACGGCTTTCGCGTTGTCCGGGGCGTCGAGGACGGCCCGGACCGTGGCGGTCCCGCCGGAAAGGTCATCGGCCTCGTAGCCGACAAAGTCGGTCGGCTCGGCATCGGCGTCGGTTTTGACCGCGATGGTTTCCTTTTTTTGCGCGGCCCGCCCCTTGGCGCGCTGCTTTTCCATCTCGCGCTCGAAGCCCTCCGTATCCACGGTGATTTTCCGCTCCCGGGCGAGGAGTTCGGTCAGGTCGAGGGGGAAGCCGTAGGTGTCGTAAAGGACGAACGCCTCCCGGCCGCCGATGACCCCGTCCGCCGCCTGTTTTTCGAAGAGCTGGAGTCCCCGGTCGAGGGTCTTTTCGAAGGCCGATTCCTCGGCGGTGACGACCTTGCCGATGATGGTTTCCTGCTTCGCCAGCTCGGGGAAGGCGTCCTTCATCTTGCCGACGAGGACGGGGACCAGTCCGGCGAAGAAGCCGTCCGGCAGGCCGAGCCGTTTGCCGAAAAGAACGGCCCGGCGGAGGATGCGGCGGAGAACGTAGTTGCGGCCCTCGTTTCCGGGCAGGATGCCGTCGGCGATCGAGAAGGAGAGGGTGCGGATGTGGTCGGCGATCACGCGGAAGGCGCAGTCCTTGAGTTCCGGCTTGGTCAGCGATCCCCGCGTGCCGGGCATGGTGTATCCGTACCGGTGGCCGCACCGCTCCTCGATATGGGCGAAGAGGTCGGTGAAGAGGTCGCTGTTGTAGTTGCTGGGCGGTTTCGAAAAATCGCGGAATCCGTCGGTCGTGGCGATGATCCCGGCCACCCGCTCGAATCCCATTCCGGTATCGACGTGCCGGGCGGGCAGATCGATGAAGGAACCGTCGGGCTCGGCGTTGAACTGGATGAAGACGAGGTTCCAGATCTCGATGCACCAGGGCGAGTCGGCGTTCACCAGATTGCCCGCCGTGTCGCCGTCGGGGGTCAGATCGATGTGGATCTCCGAGCAGGGGCCGCAGGGGCCGGTCTCGCCCATCATCCAGAAGTTGTCTTTTTTCCCGCTGGTCAGGATGTGTTTGTCCGGGTCGAGGCCCTCTTTTTCGAAGATCTCTTTCCAGAAACCGCGCGCCTCGTCGTCGAAGGAGGCGGGTTCGCCGGAGCCCGGTTGATAGACCGTCGCGTAGAGGCGCTCTTTCGGGAATCCCCAGGTGCCGGTCAGGAGTTCCCAGGCGAAGGCGATGGCCTCCTTTTTGAAGTAGTCCCCGAAGGACCAGTTCCCGAGCATCTCGAAAAAAGTGTGGTGGTAAGTGTCGAACCCCACGTCCTCGAGGTCGTTGTGCTTGCCGCCCGCGCGGATGCACTTCTGCGTGTCCGCCGCCCGGGAAAAGGGGGCCTTCTCCTCGCCGAGAAAATAGGGGACGAACTGGTTCATGCCCGCGTTCGTGAAAAGCAGGTTGGGCGAGGACGGCATGAGCGAGGCGGAAGGCACGATTTCGTGCCCCCGCGAGCGGAAGTGGTCCAGAAAGGTTTGGCGGATCTCGGAGGAGAGCATTTCCCGACAAAAGCGGAACCATCGCCGTGGTTCAATCCCCAAGGCGGGGAGAAGTGGTTTGGACCACGGGGGAAGGAGTCCCCGCGGAAGCGGATCCGGCGGGTGGCCGGGTTTTCCGGGGCGCGGGTGATTCCCCACACCCATGGGGAAACCCGTATCCATTTCCGTATTGTCACGGGGACCCGACCGGGTATGGTCGTCGCCGGTGGAAACGACCTTGAACATACTCCTCGTTGAGGATGATCCTCTCGCCGCCAAGCTCGTCCGGTTGATTCTGGGCAAGGGCCGGGGGCTGGAGGCGCGGACGACTCTCGTCACCACGATGTCGTCGGCGAAGTCCGCCTTGGAGAAGAAGGCGTTCGACGTGGTTCTTCTCGACCTGAATCTTCCCGACAGCAATACCGAGGAGACCCTCGAGCACTGCGTCGAGATCGCCGTCAAGCATCCGGTCATCGTTCTGACGGGGAACGAGAGCGAGGAGATCGGCGTCCGGGCCGTGCAGCTCGGCGCCCAGGATTATCTCGTGAAGGGCGAGTATAACGACCGGATTCTTCTCCGCGCCCTGCGCTACGCGCGGGAACGCCACCGGATGTGGTCCACCCTGCGCCGGCTTTCGGTGATCGATGAACTCTCGGGACTTTACAACCGGAGGGGGTTTTTCGCGGTGGCCGGGCGTCAGTTCGAGGAGACTCTCGCCGCGCCGGATGGCGGAGCGTTGTTCTTTTTCTTTGATCTCGACGATTTTAAGGCGGTCAACGACCTTCACGGCCACGAAAAGGGGGATGAAGCGCTCCGCGCTTTTTCGGACATTCTCAAAACCACCTTTAACCGTGATGACGCGGTGGCGCGGGTCGGCGGCGACGAGTTCGTCGCTTTCGTGGGGGGGGCGGAAGACCGGGATCCGGAGAAGATCATCCGGACTTTCGAGAACGCCCTCGATCGCTTCAACACCGACGGCCGCCTCCCGTTCCCCATTCTCTCCAGCTACGGCTACCGCCGGGTTGATGCGGGGGAGAAGATTTCCCTCGACGAGGCACTCAACGAGGCGGACAGTCGGCTCTACGAAAACAAGCGGGCGAAAAAAAAGCTCCGGCAAAGCGCCTCCGCGACCTGAGGGAATGAATGCCGTGGAGGATTGTTTCCCGACCGCTTTCGAGGACGAACTCGCCGGACCGGGTCGGGACTTTTCCGAGAAGCTCGCGAGGGCGTCTCTTCGCAGTATCCGTGCGGTGGCATGCCTCGGTTCGCCGGACTTCGCCCTGCATCTGGCGAAGACCGCCGCCGAGGCGCTCGCCCTGGCCCGCGCCTGCGGACTGGATCGAAAAGAGCGGGAGGCCGTCTGGTGGGCCGCCTCTCTCCATGATATCGGCAAGGTGGGCATCGCCCGCGAGATTCTCGCCAAGCCGGGGGAACTCGACGACCGGCAGACCCGGGAGGTGCGCGCTCACACGGTTCTCGGGCACCGCCTTCTCGACGGCGTGGACCACGAGCTGTTCCGCCTGTCCGCCGAAGTCGCGCTTTTTCACCATGAACGCTGGGACGGCGGAGGCTATCCGCAGGGGATCGGAGGGGAGAGGATTCCGCTTCCGGTCCGCATCGTGACGATCGCCGATGTGTACGATTGCATGACGGCGGGGCGCCCTTACCGCGGGCCGCGCTCGCCCGCCGAGGCTCTGGCCGAGCTGGAGGCCCACGCGGGCACCCAGTTTGATCCGGAACTCGTGCCGCTTTTTCTCTCCCTGAAGAACACCCCGGATGGATCTGCCGATCGACGAGCACCGGGATGAGATCCGCGACTCCTTTCGCCAGCCGGGTCTGACCATTCTGCTGGCGCCGCCGGGAACGGGCAAATCGACCCGCGTGCCCCTCTTTCTCGCGGCGGATCATCCCGACGGACGGATCGCCTGCATCGAGCCCCGGCGGATCGCGGCGCGTTCCCTCGCCCTGCGGGTCGCCGCCGACGAGGGGTGCGCGCCCGGGGAGCGGATCGGTTACCGGGTCCGGTTCGATGCGCGGGTCTCCCGCGCCACCCGGGTCGAATACGTTTCCCGGGGGGTGTTCCTGCGGCAACTCCTGGAGGATCCGGGGTCCCTCCGCCGCTACCGCGCGGTGCTCCTGGACGAATTTCACGAGCGGCAGCTCGAAACCGATTGGATTTTCGGAATCCTGTCCGCCCGCCGGGCCGAATTCCCCGATCTCCGGATCGGCGTGCTCTCGGCGACTCTCGACCCCGCCGCGATCCGCCGCATCCGACCGGACGCCCGCCTGATCGAAGTGCGCTCCCCCCTCCACCCGGTCGAGATCCGGCATACCGCCCGCCCGACCCGGTTCGAGGAAAAGACCGTCGTGGAGAGGACCGCCGGGGCGACCCTCTCCCTGATCCGCGAGGGCGTTCCGCCCGATTTTCTGCTGTTTCTGCCCGGCTACCGCGAGGTGCGCCGCACCGTGGAAGCGCTCGCGGCGAGTCCGTTAACCGCAGGATGGGATGTGCTTCCGCTGACGGGGGAGCAGTCCCCCGGCGAGCAGGACCGCGCGATCCGCGCCGGACCGCGCCCGCGCGTGGTCGTGGCCACCAATCTGGCCGAAAGCAGCCTGACGGTCGAAGGAGTCCGCGCGGTGGTCGATGGCGGTCTCGCGCGGCGGATGGATCACGACGCGAACCGGGGGCTGAACGCCCTGCGGACGGTGCGGGTCTCTCTCTTCTCGGCGCGGCAGCGGACCGGTCGCGCCGGCCGGACCGACCGCGGTTTGTGCCAGCGGCTCTGGAGCGAAGGGGAGGAGAGGGACCTCGCCATGGAAGAAACCCCCGAGTGCCTGCGGCTGGATCTCTCCGAATGGCTTCTCCGCACGATGACGGGGGACATCGATCCGGCCGACTTTCCGTGGATCGACCCCCCGCCGGAGTCGAACCTCGCGCAGGCCCGGTCGTTGCTCGAAGCGCTGGGGGCCTGCGCCGGGGGAAAACCAACCCCACTCGGTCGCGAGCTGGCGACCCTGCCGCTACACCCCCGGCTCGGGGCGATGGTTGTCGAAGGGGTGCGGCGGGGCGTCGGTCCGTCCGCCGCCCGGCTGGCCGCTTTGATCGACGAGGATTCTCTTTTCCGCCCCGGTTCCTCCGCCGAGGAGGACTTCGTGCGGCGGGACGATCAGGCGGACTTCGAAGCGGATCTCCGCCTGCTCGCCGCCGTGGAGAGCGGTCGCCCGCCGGGGCGGGGCGAGGGTGCGCGTCCGGCGGTGGCGCGGCAGGTTCTCCGCCAGGCCGATCGCCTCGCCCGCGGCCTGCCTCCCGAATCGGCGGATTCCGACGAAGCCGCGTTCCGTCTCCGGCAAAGCTGCCTCGCGGGGTATCCCGACCGGGTGGCCCGCCGGATCAACCGGGGGGCGGCCGCCTTTCTCTGCCGCGACGGATCGTCGGCCCGGATCGACCGGCGGGCCCGTGTCGCGGCGGGCGAATGGATCCTCGCCCTCGACAAAAAGGAGCTGGTCGTCAAAGGCGTGCGGACCGCCGTTCTCTGCGGAGTGGTCAATCTCGAACCGGCTTGGATCCGGGGTTTCTTCGCCGATGCCTGCCAGCACCGGACCGGGGTTTTCGAAGATCCGGCGGGAAACGTCCTGCGGCAGGAGATCCTCGCTTTGGGTGCCATCGAAATCGAGCGGACCACCCTCGGCCCGGCCGATCCGGCGGAGCGGGCCGGCTATTTCGCCGGGGAGGCGCTCGACGGGCGGATTCCCCTCCGCAAGTGGACCTCCGCCGCGGACCGATGGGTCTCCCGCGTCGAATTTCTGCGGCTCTATTATCCGGAATACGAGATTCCCGGCTTTGACCGGGAGGCGAAACGGACGATCCTCGAGATGATCGCCCTGGAAACCGCCACCGCCAAAGAGTTCCGCAACGCCGAAATCCTTCCCACTCTCCGGGAGTGGCTGAGTCCGGAGCACCGGGCGCTCGTGGACGAACTCGCCCCGGAGAATCTGGCCGTACCCGGCCGGAAAAGGCCTGTGGCGGTCGATTACACCGATCCGGCGCGGCCGAAGATCTCCCTGCGGATCCAGGAGGCCGCCTCCCTCGACCGCCATCCGGCACTGGCGGGCGGTCGCTGTCCGGCGGTCCTCGAACTGCTCGCGCCGAGTGGCCGTCCGGTCCAGGTCACCACCGATCTCCCCGACTTCTGGAAGACCAGCTATCCGGCGATCCGGAAAGAATTGCGGGGGCGCTATCCCAAGCACCACTGGCCCTGAAAAGAAAAAGCCCGCCGAAGCGGGCTTTCTCCTTTGAGGGGGAAAACGTTTCCCCCCGGTGGGGGGATAGAGGTCAGCGACCGCCGCGTCGATCACCACCGCGACCGCCGCGACCACCGCCGCCGCCACCGTGGCCGCCGCCGCCGCCGTGTTCCTCGCGGGGGCGGGCTTCATTGATCTTGAGAGCGCGACCGTCCACTTCGTGGCCGTCGAGCGCTTCGATGGCCGCATGAGCCTCGTCCGCGTTGTTCATGGTGACGAATCCGAAGCCGCGGGGGCGTCCGGTTTCGCGGTCCGAGATCAGGTAAACCCGATCCACGGTGCCGTATTGTCCAAAGAGCTGCTCGAGCTCGGTTCCGTCGATGTTGTAGGGAAGATTTCCCACGTAGATGTCCACTTGTTGTCCTTGTCTATTGATACGCCGGATTGAGAATGAACGGATCGGAAACGGCGCTTTCCGGACCCGTCATGGTGATTTCATCGGCGGAACGGCTTTGGAGTCCGAAAAAACAAACCGGCAAACCGCGACCGCGACGAAAGATTGGAAAATGAGATAGGGGAGACCGGTCGCGCGTTGGATCCGGCGGTGCGTTGGATTGGAGGTTTGGTGTTTGTGCGAGTGGGAGCGCCACGCGGACGCATTCTTTTCGGTGGAATAGGTGGGATCAAGAGGGCTCGGATTCTCCGGGTCAAGCGAAAAAGAAGGTTCGGTCACACCCTTGCGCCCCCCCCCCGTTTTGGGTGGAATAATCGTGCGTCTGCCGCCGAACTACGGCGGGAGGGCGGCTGTCCTCAGCCGCCGCGATCCGTCGGAGGGGGATCCGATCAACTTCCGGAAGATTCCCC
>CAZDRT010000038.1:13436-20669 GCA_964507815.1 uncultured Puniceicoccaceae bacterium | reverse complement strand
GGCAACCGGTACCGCCCCGCCGTTGCGCACCGGGGCCTAAAGGCCGCCGGCCACGAAGGAGGCCGGGAATCCCCGGCCACGGGATTCCCCGTGGGGCATGGCTTTAGCCTTGCCCGGGATGGCCCGTGGGGTTCCGCACTGGCGTCGCCGCCGCCGCACGGCCAAGCGGTACCGCTCCGCCGTTGCGCACCGGGGCCTTCCTTCTACGCTCTGCCCCCCCTTACGCCAAGGCTTCGGAGAACAAGCCGAGCTACGCAGGACAAGGAAGGCCCCCGGCCACGGGGCGGGAGGCCGAAGAGTGCCATCCCATGGGCCGCTCCCACGATTCTTTCTTCGCCGATCTTGCATCAGCGATGCCCTCTCCAAGCCGATGAATTGACACCCTTTGTGCAACATCCCAACCTGCCAATAATGAAACACGCATGCTTCCTCTCCGTTCAGTCGATTCGGATTCTCACTCTGGGCCTTTTCTTCGCGCTTTCCGCCGCCGCCGCCCCCTCCCACGAACCCCATCCGCTTACCGGCCTGATCCACTACCCGGAATGCCGCTACGTCGATTCCGAATGGAACGACGGAGACAGTTTCCTCGTTGAACTGCCTACCGGCGAAGAGGTCACCGTGCGCCTGTATGAAGCGGATTGCATCGAAACGCATGTTCCCGACGAATCCCAGGCACGTCGCCTCCGGGCGCAACGACGCTACTTCGGGATTTCCGAGTTCGGAGGCTCGGCGGACTCCTCCATCGCCAAAGCGAAAGAACTGGGCGAAACGGCCGATCACTTTACCCGTAACGCCCTCGAACAGCCCTTTTCCATCCATACCTCGCACGCGGACGCACGCGGCGGCGCCGGAAACGACCGGATCTACGCGTTTGTCGTCACGTCGGAAAACCGCAGCCTCGCCGCGGAACTCGTCCGCAACGGCCTGGCCCGGGCCGTCGGGGTCTATCGCCGCACTCCCGGCGACCTGCATCGGGACGAAGCGGCGGAGCGAATGAAAGACCTCGAACTGCTGGCCGCCGGGTCCCGTCGCGGCGTTTGGGCGTTCACGGACTGGGACGCCCTGCCCGGAGAGCGAATGGTGGACCGCCTCGGCGATCCCGAGTTGCGGGCGTCCATCGACCGAACGCCGCCCGTGACGGAGGCCGACCCCATCAATGTCAACGAGGCACCGACCGGTGAACTGGAGCGGCTGCCGGGGATCGGACCCGTCATCGCCGGACGGATCATAGAGGAAAGAGCGAGCGCCCCGTTCACCTCGGCGCGGGACCTGGGCCGGGTTTCGGGCATGGGCCCCGATAAAATCGAGGCAGTCGCTCCGTATATTCGTTTCGAGTAGGCCGCACCGGGGATTCCCGGGAATTCCCGGTGGCCACCGGAAAAAACCGTCCGAAGCGAAATCCGGTGAAACTATTTTCGATAAATAAGTCGATAATATTATTGATACTTATATCCAGTTATGATTTTATTCGAGAATGTCCTCCCGAAACACCTCCATTGCCGACGCCAACGAAGCCGTCGCCTCCGTCGCCTACCGCATGAGCGAGACCATCGTGATCTACCCGATCACCCCCTCCTCGCCCATGGCCGAACTCTCCGACGAGTGGTCGAACCAGGAGCGGCCGAACCTTTGGAGCGGAGTGCCCGCGGTGGCGCAGATGCAGTCCGAGGGGGGCGCGGCCGGCGCGGTCCACGGCACCCTGCAGGCGGGAACGATGGCCACGACCTTCACCGCGTCGCAGGGGCTGCTCCTGATGATCCCGAACATGTACAAGATCGCCGGCGAGCTGACGCCCTTCTGCATGCACGTGACCGCGCGGAGTCTCGCGACCCACGCGCTCTCGATCTTCGGCGACCATTCGGATGTCATGGCCTGCCGGCAGACCGGGTTCGCCCTGCTCGCTTCCAGCTCGGTGCAGGAGGCGCACGACATGGCGGCGATCGCCCATGCGGCGACCCTGCGCTCGCGGATCCCGTTTCTCCACTTTTTCGACGGCTTCCGCACCTCGCACGAGGTCAACACCCACCATACGCTCTCCGACGACGATCTCCGGGCACTCGTCGATCATGAGTTCGTCGAGGCCCATCACGCGCGGGCATTGAGCCCGGACGCCCCCGTCCTCCGCGGCACGGCGCAGAACCCGGATGTCTTTTTCCAGGCCCGGGAGGCGGTCAATGCCTACTACGACGATCTTCCCGGGATCGTCGAGGATACGATGGAGCGTTTCCATCAGATCACCGGCCGCGACTACCGGCTTTTCAGCTACACGGGAGCGGAGGACGCCGAGGAAGTGTTGGTCGTAATGGGATCGGGAGCCGAGACCAGCCGGGCCACTTCCGAGTGGCTGAACCGCAACGGTCGCAAAACCGGGGTTCTGAAAGTACGCCTTTTCCGCCCCTTTTCCGTCCGCCGCTTCGTTCAGGCCCTCCCCCTGACGACCCGGAGGATCGCCGTCCTCGACCGGACCAAGGAACCCGGGGCGATCGGCGAACCACTCTACCAGGACGTGGTGACCGCTCTGGCCGAGGGCCGCTCCGATGGGGAAATCCCCGAGAGCTTCGCGCCGGTGGTCGTGGGAGGACGCTTCGGCCTGGGGTCAAAGGAGTACAACCCCGCGATGGTCAAAGCGGTTTTCGACCACCTCCGGGAGGACCGCCCGATGAACCACTTCACCGTCGGAATCGTTGACGACGTGACCCGGCGCTCAATCCCGGTGGACGAGACCTTCGCGCTGACCTCGGAAAAGGTCTTCGAGGCGGTCTTCATCGGTCTGGGATCCGACGGCACGGTCGGAGCCAACAAGAACACGATCAAGATCATCGGCACCGAGACCGACAACCACGCCCAGGCGTATTTCGTTTACGACAGCAAGAAGTCCGGAGCGATGACGGTCTCGCACCTGCGCTTCGGTCCGGAACCGATCGAGGCACCCTATCTGGTAAACGCAGCCCGCTTCGTCGGCTGCCACCAGTTCTCCTTCATCGACCGGATCGATGTACTGGAGCGGGCGGCCCACGGGGCGGTCTTCCTGCTGAACGCCCCCTACGGACCGGACCGGATCTGGGACCGGCTGCCGGTGGAAATGCAGCGCATCCTGATCGAGAAGGAGATTAAATTCTACGTAATCGACGCCTACGCGGTCTCGCGCGAGACCGGCATGGGGAACCGGATCAACACGATCATGCAGACCTGTTTCTTCGCCATCTCGGGCATCCTGCCCCGGGAGGAGGCGATCGCGAAGATCAAGGGAGCGATCGAAAAGACCTACGGAAAAAAGGGCCGCGCCATCGTGGAGAAGAATTTCGCCGCCGTCGATGGCAGCCTCGCCAACCTGCACGAGGTGCCGGTTCCGGCGCAGGCCGATTCGGAGCGGGCGATGCTCCCGCCCGTCCCCGGCGAGGCCCCCGACTTCGTGCAAAAGGTAACCGGTCTCATGCTCTCGGGCAAAGGCGACCTCCTCCCCGTCTCGGCCTTTCCGGCCGACGGCACCTGGCCGACCGCCACGAGCCAGTGGGAGAAACGCGGCATCGCCCAGACCATCCCGATCTGGGAGGAGGATCTCTGCATCCAGTGCGGCAAATGCGCCCTCGTCTGCCCCCACGCCGCCATTCGCGCCAAGGCCTATCCGGCGGAGAGCCTGTCCGACGCACCCGAAGACTTCCAGAGCCTGAAGTTCAAGTCCCGCGACATCGAGGACTTCCTCTTCACCATCCAGGTCGCCCCGGAAGACTGCACCGGTTGCCGGTTGTGCGTCAACGTCTGCCCCGCCAAAGACCGGAAGAAACCCGGCCGCAAGGCGATCAACATGACGCCCATCGAAACCGTGCTGGAGCGGGAGCGGGAGAAGTTCGGCTTCTTCCTCGACATCCCGGAACCGGACGTTTCGCAGTTGAAGCTCGACGTAAAGACGAGCCAGCTCCGCCGCCCGCTTTTCGAATACTCGGGCGCCTGCAACGGCTGCGGGGAGACTCCCTACATCAAGCTGCTCACGCAGCTGATGGGCGACCGGCTCCTCATCGCAAACGCCACCGGCTGCTCCTCCATCTACGGGGGGAACCTGCCGACAACGCCCTACGCGGTGGACTGCCACGGCCGCGGACCGACCTGGTCGAACTCCCTCTTCGAGGACAACGCCGAATTCGGATTCGGGATGCGCATGGCCATCGATTTCAAAGCGAGACTGGCCCGGACTCTCCTCGCCCCGCTCGCACCCACCCTCGGAGACGAGTGGACCGCCGCCCTCCTGAACGATCCGCAGCACGGCGATGCCGCCATCCTCGCCCAGCGCGAACGCGTCGGGGCCCTCAAGGCGAAGCTGCGGGACATCGGCTCGCCGGAGGCCCGCGCTCTCCTGCCGCTCGCCGATTACCTCGTCCCGAAATCCGTCTGGTGCGTCGGCGGCGACGGCTGGGCCTACGACATCGGATTCGGGGGCCTGGACCACGTCATCGCCAGCGGGGCCAACGTCAACATTCTGGTGCTCGACACGGAGGTGTATTCCAACACCGGCGGACAGGCGTCGAAATCCACCCCGTTGGGCGCCGTGGCGAAGTTCGCGGCCGGCGGCAAGGCAAGCGGCAAAAAGGATCTCGGCTTGATTGCCATGGGATACGGCCACGTTTACGTCGCCTCCATCGCCATGGGCGCGAAAGACACCCAGACCCTGAACGCGCTGAGCGAAGCCGACTCCTACGACGGGCCGTCGCTGGTCATCGCCTACACGCACTGCGTCGGGCACGGCTACGACCTCGCCCAGGGCCTGGACCAGCAGAAGCTCGCCGTCGATACCGGCTACTGGCCGATCTACCGCTTCGACCCGCGCCGGGCGAGCGAAACCGAATCGCCCCTGAAACTCGATTCCGGGCCGCCGAAACGACCGCTCCGGGACTACATGAACAACGAACTGCGCTTCCGCATTCTCCAGAACAGCGCGCCCGCCCGCGCCGAAACCATCTACCAGCAGGCACAGACGGCGGTGGAATCGCGCTACAAACTCTACAAGAGTCTCGCGACCGTCGAACCGGAGGAAAAATCATGAGCATCGATCTGAAAACCCGTTATCTCGGCCTGGATCTGAAGAATCCGCTGGTCGTCGGCGCCTCACCGCTAGGAAACCGGATCGACCGGATCCGCCAAATCGAGGACGCCGGGGCCTCGGCCCTGATCCTGCACTCGCTCTTCGAGGAGCAGATCCTCTTCGACCACCTCGCCGAGGAGCAATATGTACACGGGAACGAGGAGAGCTACTCCGAAGCGACCTCCTACTTTCCCGCCTGTTCGGATTTCTCGCTCAACACCGAGACCTACCTGACCCACCTGCGCGAGATCAAGGAGACCGTCTCCATCCCCGTCATCGGCTCCCTCAACGGGCGGACCACGCTCGGATGGACCGACTACGCCGGCGAGATCGAGGGGGCCGGGGCCGACGCGCTCGAACTCAACCTCTACTTCCAGCCAACGGTCAGCGAGACCGGACCGGCGGAAATCGAGGCCGAAGCGCTCGAAATCGTCCGCGCCGTCCGCGCGACCGTGCGCATTCCGGTGGCGGTCAAGCTCTCCCCCTACTTCACCTCCCTCCCCCACTTCGTCCGCCAACTGGAAGCGGCCGGGGCCGACGGCGTCGTGATCTTCAACCGTTTCTACCAGCCCGACATCGACATCGACGAGCTGGAAGCCTCACCTCACCTGGAACTCTCGACCAGCGCGGAGCTGCTGCTCCGGCTCCGCTGGCTGGCCATTCTGCACGGACGCTTCAAACTCGACCTCTCCTGTACCGGCGGAGTTCATACCGCGGAGGATCTGGTCAAGTCGCTCATGTCGGGCGCGGACTCCGTCCAGGCGGTCAGCGCCATCCTCCGGAACGGAATCGAGTGGATCCCCGCCATCCTGGGAGAACTCGAAACGTGGATGGAGGAACACGAATACGCGGCCGTCGCCGACCTGAAGGGCTGCATGAGTTACGAAAACACCCCCAACCCCGAGGCGATCGAGCGCGCCAACTACGTGAGAACCGTGACCGACGCCCAGCTCAAGGAACGCTTTGGCGTGATCGGACTGTAGGGCCTCGCGCTCTTGACGCGGCGCAGCACTGTCTTCAGTGGGCTGCTTTCAGCGGGATGAAATGGATGTGTTTAGCCGTCCAACCCGAAGCGGCTTGGCGGAAAAGACATTCCCTTGTGTCGGCAGACCACTGGAAAATGGGGTAATCCCTTCCCTAGCTCCACGCGCTTGTGGTTACACCCGGCAACCCGGCTACCCTGTTATTTATATCGCCCGGGCGTCTCCCCCCCCCCCGGCTCAGCCGCCGAACAACATCCGGGCCGGATCCTCGATCGACTTCTTGACCGAGACGAGGAAGGTCACCGCCTCCCTTCCGTCCACGATGCGGTGGTCGTAGGAGAGGGCGATGTACATCATCGGGCGGATGGCGACCTCGCCATCGACCGCGACCGGGCGCTCCTGGATGGTGTGCATCCCGAGGATGCCCGCCTGCGGCGGGTTGATGATCGGCGTCGAGAGCAATGATCCGAAGACCCCTCCGTTGGTGATGGAGAACACTCCGCCCTGGAGATCGTCGATCTGGATCTTTCCTTCGCGGGCCTTTTTCGCGTAGTCCGCGAGCGATTGCTCGATCGCGGCGAAGGACTTTCCGTCGCAGTCGCGGAGGACCGGCACCATGAGCCCCCGGTCGGTGCTCACAGCCACACCGATGTCGTGGAAATGATTCGTGACCAGCTCGTCTCCGTCGAGCCGGGCGTTCAGGGCGGGCACTTCCCGCAGGGCCTCGACAACCGCTTTGACAAAGAACGACATGAACCCGAGCTTGATCCCGTGCCGGGCGACAAACTCCTCCTGGTGCTTTTTGCGCAGGCCCATGACCGCGCTCATATCGACTTCGTTGAACGTGGTCAGAATCGCCGATTCGTTCTGCACGGCGACCAGGCGTCGGGCGATGCTCTGGCGGAGAGAAGAGAGCTTCTTTCGCGATTCGCGACCGCTCGCTTCGCCCGAACGGGTTGACGGCGGCGCGGCTTCTTTTTTCTCCTCCGCCGGAGCGCTCATCTCCCGGACGCCGGAAGACGGCTTCTTCCCGTCCTCCTCCCGCTTTTCGAGCGCCTCCAGCATGTCGCCCTTCGTGACCCGGCCCCCTTTTCCGGAGCCCTCGACGTCGGACGGATCGAGACCGCTCTCTTCGGCGATCCTGCGGACGGCGGGAGAGGGCGCGGGCGGCGG
>CAZDRT010000038.1:0-13336 GCA_964507815.1 uncultured Puniceicoccaceae bacterium | reverse complement strand
TTGCCGGAGCCTTCGTCCTCCGGGGATTCGTCGCCGGAAGACTTATCCTCCGATCCGCCCTTGGATTCGTCCTTCGCCGGTTCACCGGCGGCGGATTCGTCGATCTCGGCGATCACCTGGCCGACTTCGACCTCGTCGCCCTCCCCGGCTTTCAGGTGAATCGTCCCCGCCGCCTCGGCGGTCCCCTCGGACGTAATCTTGTCGGTCTCCAGTTCGTAGAGGACCTGGTCCTTTTCAACCCGGTCGCCGTCCTTGACCTGCCAACCCGCCAATATCCCCGAGGAGATGGATTCCCCCAAGGCCGGTACTTTTACTTCAATTGCCATAATTTTTCACTCTCCCACCAGCGCCCGCTGCACCAGCGCCGCCTGCTCCTCCTTGTGTCTCGCCAGGAAGCCGGTCGCCGGGCTGGCCGCGGGCTCGCGGCCGGCGTATTCCGGACGCCTTCCGAAGACTTCCTCCAGCCGGGGCATCAAAAATGTCCAGGCACCCATGTTCCACGGCTCCTCCTGACACCAGACCAGACGGTCCGCGCCCGACCAGGGCTCGCACACCTTCTTCAACAGATCGACGTTGAAGGGGTAGTATTGCTCGATCCGGACAATCGCCACGTCATCGAGTTCCCGCTCTTCGCGGGCTTCGACCAAGTCGTAATAGACTTTGCCGGAGCAGAGCACGAGGGCCTTCGCCTTCTTCGACGGAGGATTCGGATCCCCGAGGACGGAGTTGAAATTGTCGTCGGTGAAGTCCCCGACCCGGGAGACGGCCCGCTTGTGCCGGAGCAGGCTCTTCGGCGTCATAATGACGAGCGGCTTGCTGAACTGGCGGCGCATCTGGCGGCGCAGCACGTGGAAGTACTGGGCGGGCGTGGTCAGGTTGCAGACCTGGATGTTGTTCTCGGCGCAATTCTGGAGAAACCGCTCGGGACGGGCGGAGGAATGCTCCGGCCCCTGCCCTTCGTAGCCGTGGGGCAGGAGCAGGACGATCCCGCTGATTCGCTGCCACTTCGACTCGCTCGAGAAAATGAATTGGTCGATCACCACCTGGGCTCCGTTGGCGAAGTCACCGAACTGGGCCTCCCACAGGCTCAACAACTCGGGATACTCGAGGGAGTAGCCGAAATCGAATCCGAGAACCGCCGCTTCCGACAGAAGGGAGTTGTGGACGCAGAACTGCGCCTGTTTCCCTCCGACGTGGTTGAAGGGGACGTAGCGCTCCCTCGTTTCCATGTCGTAGAAAGCCGCGTGCCGCTGGCTGAAAGTCCCGCGCTCGCTGTCCTGCCCCGAAAGGCGCACGGGCGTGCCCTCGCGCAGGAGGGTCCCGAAGGCGAGGGCCTCGGCGAACGACCAGTCGATCCCGCCGCCGTTCTCGAACGCCTCCCACTTGGTTTTCAACTGACGCCCGATCTTGCGGTTGATTTTGAAGTCATCCGGCAGCTTCGTGACGGCCTCGGCTACCGCCCGCAGATCCCTGGGCGAGACCTTGGTCTCGATGGTCTTGAAATTATACTCCGGCTGGAAGACCGCGTTCGAACCGAGGAACACGTCCGCCTCGCTTTCGACGGACTTGCCGGACTTCGCCCGCTCGAAGGCTTCTTCGAACCCCTTGTTGATCTCCGCGTCGATCTCGTCCAACCGATCCTCCGTCAAATCCCCCCCGGACAACAGCCGCTCCCGCAGTTCCTCCCGGGGCGACTTCATTTCGCCGATCGTCTTGTAGAGAACGGGGTGGGTAAAGGCCGGTTCGTCGGCCTCGTTGTGCCCGTGCTTCCGGTAGCAGAGAATATCGAGGAAAATATCCTCCTGAAACGCGTCGCGGTAGCCCACGGCCAGTTCGGCGGCCCACGCCACCGCGAGGGGGTCGTTCCCATTCACGTGCAGGATGGGTGCCTCGATCATCTTGGCCACGTCGGTACAATAGCGGCTGGAGCGGGCGTCCGAGGGATCGGTGGTGAATCCGATCTGGTTGTTGACGACGATGTGGACGGTGCCCCCCGTCCGGTAGCCCTTTAGCTTGGAAAAATTGCAGACCTCGGCGACCACCCCCTGGCCGGCGATGGCGGCATCCCCATGGACCAGAATGGGCAGCACCTGCTTGCGCTCGAGATCACCGAGGATCCGCTGCCGGGCGCGGGCCTTGCCCTCGACCACGGAATTGACCGCCTCGAGGTGGCTCGGGTTCGCGGCGAGCCGGATCTCGACGGGCTCCCCGTCATCCGTCCGAATCCGGTTGTCATAGCCCAGGTGGTACTTCACGTCCCCGGAAGGATCGCCTTCCTTGTCCGGGACGAAATCCGGTGCGAATTCGCGGAAGATGTACGCGTGGGACTTGCCGACGATGTTCGCGAGCACGTTGAGCCGTCCCCGGTGGGCCATCCCCATGACGATTTCCCGGATCCCGAGCGAAGGGAGCCGTTGGACGATCCGGTCGAGAGCGGTGATCAGCGACTCGCCCCCTTCGAGCGAGAACCGCTTCTGCCCGACGAACCGCGAGTGAAGGACTCTCTCGAAATCCTCGGCGACCGCGATCTTCCGGTAGATCCGCTCCTTCTCCTCCGCGCCGAACTCGGGCTGGAAACAATTCGGCTCGATCCGGGACTGGATCCAGCGCCGCTTCCGCGTCTCCTGCACATGCAGATACTCGATCCCGATGGGGCCGCAATAGGTGCGCCGCAGCCGGTCGAGCAATTCACGGACCGTGAGCCGTTCCTCCGTCTGGAAATTTCCGGTGTCGAAAACCCGGTCGAGATCGGCTTCACGCAAGCCCAGCCTCTCCAGAGACAGGCGCGGGTTTTCGGAAACCTGCTTGATCAACGGATTGAAGCGCGCCTCGGTATGCCCGATGGACCGATACCCGTAAATCGCCCCGATGACCCTCGCCTGGATCTGCGCGTCGGCATCTCCGCCGCCACCGGCCCCGGCACCGTTGTGGCCGTTCGCATACCGGTTGGCCAGCTCGAACCCCTCGAAAAACGCCCGCCACTCCGGGTCCAGCGTCTCCGGATCCTGCCGCCACTCCTCCAGGCGGTCCTCGATGATGTCGCTGTTGCCGCGATTCGCAAAAGAAAGATGATTCATGGGAAAGAGTAAGATAAAAACCTACCCTTCGGCGATTTGCAAGGTCAAGCCCGACGGAACCGCCGTTGAACATTGATCTCATCGTCCGTGCGGGGGAAACTCGTGAAACCCTGCCGGAGGGTAAACACTCCCGTCCACCCTTTTGCCATCCATGGAGCGAGAACACACGCCCTCCCTCAAGCCAACCGGTCCACGAAGGCCGGATCGGGCCGACCGTCGGCCCACATGGCGAAGAGAAATGGGGAAAATCCCATCCCTAGCTCCACGCACTTGTGGTCACACCCCGCCTCCCGTTTTCGCGAACCGCAGGCTTGACAAGTCCGCTTTTTCGGGACTTCCTTCAACGTTTTTCCACGCAACAAGAAACAACCTTCGAACACCATGGGACAGCCCAAACGCAAACAGTCTAAACAAAGAAGCCGCAACCGCCGCGGGGCGAACCGCTTCAGAGCCCCGCTTCTGGCAAAGGACGCCACCGACGGCAGCACCTTTCTGCCGCACCGGGTCAACCCGTCGAACGGGATGTACCGCGGGCGGCAGGTCATCGACGACGAGGCCTGAGGCGTATCGCCCGATCGCCCGGGGTCACTCCGTAGAGATGTTCGCAACGAAGACAACCCGGGCGATCACCGTCGATGCAATGGGCGGCGACCGCGGACCGGGAGAGGTCGCCCACGGAGTGGCGCTCGCTCTGGCCGATCCCGAATTCGCCGCCAACATCGACCAGCTGATACTCGTCGGCGACGAGAACGCCCTCTTCCCGGCCCTCCGGGCGGCGGGAGTCTCGGGCGATGCGAGAATCGATGTCCACCACGCCGACGAGGTGATCGGCATGGATGAGAAGCCGCTCCAGAGCATCCGGAAAAAACCGGGTTCCTCGATGGTCCAGGCCCTTGGTCTTGTTCGGGAGGGCCGCGCCCGCGCCCTTCTCAGTTGCGGGAACACGGGTAGCCTCATGGCCGGGGGAACCCTTCGCATCCGGCCCCTCCCCGGAGTCGAACGCCCGGCCCTCGCCACGATCATCCCCACCCGGAAGAGCCGCTTCATCCTGCTCGACGCGGGAGCCAATCCGGAGCCGACGCCCGTCCAGATGGTTCAGAACGCGATTCTCGGCTCGAACTACGCCAGGGTCGCCCTGCGCAAGGCCCGCCCCCGGGTCGGCCTGCTCACGATCGGCACGGAGGAGGGGAAAGGCAGTGCCCGGGTTCAGGATTCCCACGGCCGACTCAAGCAACTGCAACCGGTCATCGACTACCAGGGCCTTATCGAGGGATTTCACGTCTTCGAGGACCATGTGGATGTCGTCGTTTGCGACGGCTTTACCGGCAATATCGTCCTCAAGGTCTGCGAATCGCTCTTCAAAATGCTGGGCGGCTATCTCAAGGACGAGCTATCGGCCAACTGGCTCCGGAAGGCGGGCGCGTTCCTCTCCATCGGCGCCTACCGCGAGATCAAACGGGAGCTGGATCCGGCCCAATACGGCGGCGCGCCCCTCCTCGGCCTACGGGCACCCGTGCTGAAAGCGCACGGCTCCTCCGACCGGAATTCCATCGCCGGCGCCCTGCGCATTGCCGCGAACGCCCTCCACGACGACATGACCGAGCACATCCGGGCGGAAATCGAAGAAAGTCTCCGCATTCTTTCGGACGAAACGCCGTCAGCCGCGTCTTCCCCGGAAAAAGAAGTGGCCACTTCCTGAATTTCCGCGCATACTCCTCTGTTTATGTCGAATCAGGGTGCTGCAACAATCGTGCGGGGAACCGGTTCCTACGCCCCGGAAAAAGTCCTCACAAACGAGGACATCTCGAAAATCGTCGATACGACGGACGAATGGATCGTGACCCGGACGGGAATCCGCGAGCGCCGGATCGCCGCCGAGGACGAGGCGACCAGCCACATGGCGGTGAAGGCGGGGCTCCGGGCGATGGAGATGGCCGGCGTGGGTCCCGATGAAATCGACGCCCTGGTCATCGCCACCCTGACCCCCGACATGCTCTTTCCCTCGACCGGCTGCCTGGTGCAGAAGGCGCTCGGCCTCGGCCCCATTCCCGCCTTCGACGTCGATGCCGCCTGCTCGGGGTTCGTTTACGGCCTCGAGGTCGCCCGGGGCATGCTCCACGCCAATCCGCTTTACCGCAACGTTCTGCTGATCGGCGCGGAAAAGCTCAGTTCCATCATCGACTGGGAGGACCGGGGCACCTGCGTTCTCTTCGGCGACGGCGCCGGTGCGGTCGTCCTCTCCCGCGACGACACGCGGGGCGGCGGGGAGCTGCTCGGGGTGCGCCTCGGCGCCGACGGCGGCAGCGCGCCCCTCATCCACATGCCCGGCGGCGGATCACGGGTGCCCGCCTCGCCCGCCTCGATCGAAGCGCGGCAGCATTTCCTCAAGATGAACGGGCGCGAGGTGTTCAAGCTCGCCGTGCGGGCGATGGTCAAGGGTGCCCGCGACATTCTCGACCAGTGCGACGTCCGGATCGAAGACGTCGGCTGCGTGATCCCGCACCAGGCCAACATCCGCATCATCGAGAGCGTCGCCTCCCACCTGAAGCTCCCCCTCGCCCTCTTCCCCAACAACGTCCAGAACTACGGCAACACCTCGGCGGCCTCCGTTCCCCTCGCCCTCGACGAGGCGATCCGATCCGGCCGCATCGGCGAGGGCGAGTATGTTCTGATGATCGCCTTCGGAGCGGGTTTGACATGGGGCTCGACTCTGATGAAATGGCATTCGCCCGAATCATGAAGACCGCAACCTTCCTCTTCTTCCTCGCCTTTCTTCTCCCGGTTCCGTCCCACGCCATCCTGGATTGGTTCCGCAACGATGAAAACGTCGATTACTCGGTTCCCACGGAACAGGAGTTGGCGGCGGCCGACCGGATCTACTCCCGCGCCCTCGACCTCAGGGAGGAGGGCCGGGCCAAATCCGCGCTCAAGGCCCTCCGCACCATCCTTCTCGATTATTCCAACACCCCCTTCGCCGCCGACGCCCTTTTTCTGAGCGGGGAGATTGAAATGGGGCGGGGCGACCTCGGAGCCGCCTTCGAGCACTTCCAGAAGATCGCCAACCGCTATCCGGGCTACGAACGTTTCGACGCGGTGATCGGAAACCAGTTTGAAATCGCCACCCGCTATATGAGCGGATCGACCGGATCGCTGTTCGAGTTCGGGACCAGCGACAAGGCGATCGAGTACTTCGAGGTGGTGATCAAAAACGCCCCTTACAGCGACTACGCCCCCCTCGCCCTCATGAACATCGCCCTCGTCTCGCAAAAGGAAAACGACGAGGAGTTGGCCATCGACGCGCTCGACCGTCTGATCACCCTGTATCCCCGCAGCCTCCTCACCCCCGACGCCTATTTCGCGATGGCCCAGATCTTCGCCAGCCTCATCCAGGGGCCGCAGTACGACCAGGGCTCGACCCTCGAGGCGATCAACTACTACCAGGACTTCCTCATCCTCTTCCCCCGCAGCCAATACGTCGCGGAGGCCGAGGAGGGCCTGCGCCGGGTCAGCGAAATCTACGCCCAGAGCAAGCTGATCCTCGCCGAGTTCTACTACGTGAACCGCCACAACGAAAAAGCCGCCTCCGCCTTCTACGACGAGACGATCACCGTCGCTCCCGAAACCGAGGCGGCCGACATCGCCCGGCAGCGCCTCGAACGGATCGAAAAAGGCCTCTCCCCGCCGACCTTCAAGATCAAGCCGAAGACCGATGACATCCCCGCGGCCGTCCGCCAATTCTTCGAGGAGCGCTGGCGCCAGATCGACATCGAAGACATGGGGCGGGACCCGGGAATGCGGGAGGGTGCCTGATGCCCCCCGGCGGTGGTTCGCCCGCGGAGCCGCGGCACCCGCGATCCCCCGCCTTGCCCTCTCCCGGCCCGCGCGCCGTCCTCGCGGCGCTGCTGCTGCTCATCGGAGGTTGCTCGGGATACCAGCCGGGCGGACTGCCCGATTCCCCGCCCGCCGCCATCCATCTGTTCCCCGTGCAAAACGAGGCCTATCTTTCAGGAATGGTCCCGATTTTCCAAAGCCAGCTGCGCCGGGCGGTGATGCAAAGCCCCCGCCTGCGCCTCGTGGACCGGCCCGAAGACGCCGACATGACGGCCTACGTCCGCCTGACGGATTTCGACGAACGACCGGTCGCCTTCCTCGAAAGCGACAGCGGACAGGCCATCTCCTCGAGAATCGCCCTCTCGGCGGTCGTCACCCTGGAGAACCCGGTGACCGGAGAAACCATCCTCGCGGACGAAGCTCTCACCGGAAACATGGCCGTTTACTCCGACCCCGAAACCGCTTTCCCCAACCCGCTCGACCAGAGCAAGCCGGCCCTCGCCCGGAATCTGGCCGCCAGGGTCGTTCTGACGATGGAGTTGGCGCGGGACGATGGCTGAGGCAGGGCCGTGCCATCCGGTTGTTTTTGTCCGCCTACAATAGGGCGAGGGCAAAAGAAAGGCTCGCCGCCTTTCTCCCGTCCGTTTCGACGACGGCATTGAGAAATTCGAATTTCGAGAGGGTTTCCCGATGGGTGACGACGATCCGCAGCTTGTCCCCTGGTTTGATCATCCTTCGGAACCGGGCGTCGGTTATGCGGGACAACACCGGCGTCCGGCCCTCCGCCACCTCTCCGCCCCCGGCGAGGCGATCGACCAGGAGAACGGCGGCCGCCTGGAAGGCCGCCTCGCAGACGAGGACCCCCGGAAGAATCGGATTTCCCGGATAGTGCCCGGCGAAATGCGGCTCCTCCTCCCTGACCTCCCGCTCGGCGACGATCCGGTCGGGACCGATCTCGACAATCCGGTCGATGAATAGAAACGGGGGCCGGTGCGGAATCCGGCGTTCGATGTCATTCTTATCCAGCATCAACCGTCGAGCAAACCGGAACTGCGGCGAAAGTCCACCGTGGGTGTGATATATTTCCACGGGGTCATGAGCTATTTCGACCTGACACGGCAACTTGAAGGCTGGACACCGAACCTTTGCAATCCCCGACTGCCCGGATTTCCGCCCGGTTCACAGAGCCAGGACCAGCACCGCGTAGGCCAGCGGGCCGGTCAGCAACAGACTATCGACCAGATCGAGACCCCCGCCTATCCCCGGAATGCGGCTGCCGCTGTCCTTCACCTTCGCCAGCCGTTTGAGGGCCGAGCCGAGCAGATCCGAAAGGATCGCCACGACGCCGAGAAGGCCACCCAGGAAGAGGGAAAGAAACGGCCCGAACCCGGCGGGCGCGAGACCGCCGAACAAAGGCGGCAGGATGAAGGCGACCAGCATCGAGGTCGCCACGCCCCCGAACGCCCCCTCGACCGTCTTTTTGGGGCTGTAGCCGCGCGCAAGCGGACGGCGCCCGATCCGGCTCCCGATCAGCAGGGCGCCCACATCGGAGAACTTGGCCACCGCGACCACCCAGATCGCCAGAAAAAGCCCCTGCTCGGAGGGCAGCCCCGGCAGGGTGGCGATCAAAGCGAAAAATCCCAGCGCACACGGAACGAGGAGGAACCCGACGAGAGTGGGAAACAACCGGCGGGAAAGAAATTGTACCGGCGTCCGCAGAATGACCCAAGCGACGAGGCCGGGCAGAACGAACCCCAGGGCGGTCGCATAGGAAGGGGCGAATCCGGCCAGCGAAAATCCGGACACGAGCAGAAGGAAGGCACCGCCGGCCACGAGACCTCCGCACCGGAAGGGCTCTCCGCCCATCCGCCCGAGCAGGCCGTAGGTCTCGTGCTGGGCCAGGCCCGCGAGCACCAGGACCAGGGTGAGTCCCCCGTACACCCCGAACAGAATCAGAGACAGGAGGACCACGCCCCACAGGGCGACGGTGGTGATCACACGTTGCTTCATAAAAAGGGGATTGGCTCAGACTCCTCCGACCGGGGCGGCCACCCTGCCAAAGCGCCGCTCGCGGCGCGCGTACGATGCGAGCGCCTCGTTGAAATGGGTAACGGAAAACTCCGGCCAGGGCACGTCGCAGAAAAAAAGTTCCGCGTAGGCCCCCTGGAGGAGGAGGAAATTGCTGACCCTCCACTCGCCGGAGGTCCGGATGATAAGATCCGGATCAGGCAGATCCCCCGTCTGGAGATAGGGCCGGTATTCCTCCCATGTCTCCGGGACTCCCGCGATTTTTCCGGAAGCGAGGTCTTCGGCGATCCGCCGGGTGGCGGCCAGCACTTCCGTCCGCGATCCGTAATTGAGCGCCAGCGAGAGAATGTGGTCCTCGAAATCCACCGTCCGGGCCATGACCTCGGAGAGGGTCTCCCGAACGTCGGCGGGCAGATCGCCCCGGTCTCCGATCGTCTCCAGACGGATCCGATGCCGGACCAGCAGATCCGACTCCCGCCGCAGAAACTGCTTCAGGAGATCCATGAGCGCCTCCACCTCGTCGCGCGGGCGCTGCCAGTTTTCGACACTGAAGGCGAAGAGAGTGAGATAGCGGATCTTCGTGTCGGACAAGGCCTCCAGAAGCCGCCGGACATTCTTCACCCCTTGGCGGTGCCCCTCGATACGGGGCAGAAACCGCTTGCGCGCCCACCGTCCGTTGCCGTCCATGATGATGGCCACATGGTGGGGAAGAGAAATCTGGGAAGGCTCCGAAATCATTAAAGGCATGATCCTGACAGAAGAGGAGCCGCCTTGTCACGCACGGGAATCGCCGAAAAATCACCCGGTAAGACTGCCGCCGCACGAAGAGCCCGCGCCGGCGGTGCATCCGAAACAGTGGCTGCCGGTGGCGATGCGGCGGCCCCTGAGTTCCTCCGGCGAGACATCCCAGAGAAAGAGCCCCCGCCCCGCGCCGTCTTCGAGGCGCATGTCGAGCATCTGGTTGAAATCGCAGTCGTAGATCTCGCCCCGCCAGCCAACGCTGATGGTGTCGCGGCACATGAGCCGGTCCACGGTGGCCGGGTTGAAGGCGTCCACCAGCGTCTTCAGGTAATCCTCGTAAAGCCCCTCCCGGCGCAGCCATTTCGCGAAACGGGCGATGGGGAGATTGGTGATGGTGATCAGGCGGTCGAAGGTGATCCCGAAATGCCGGGCCAACTCGCGCTTGTAGTCGGCCTCCAGCTCGCCCTGGGCCGGGGGCAGGTTCGCGCCGTTGGGGTTATAGACCAGATCGAGCCGCTTGCGCGGATGACCGTTTCCGAATCCGCGGCGGTTCAGCTCCAGGAGCGCGTCGATGCTGCGGTCGAAGACCCCGTTGCCCCGCTGGGCGTCCACGTTCTCCGGGGAGTAGCAGGGCATGGAGGCCACCACTTCGATCTCGTGCTCTTCGAGGAAGGGACCGACCCACTCAAAGCCGGGTTCGTTCAGGATCACCAGATTGCACCGGTCGAGAATCCGCGCGTCGGACCGGATCCGGCGGATGCCCCGGACCAGGCGCCGGAAATCCGGTGCCATCTCCGGTGCCCCGCCCGTCAGGTCCACCGTCCCGACCGGATGGCGACCGTACCAGTCGAGAATACGGTCAACCGTCCCGGGGGTGATGATCTCCTTGCGGCGCGGCCCCGCGCTGACGTGGCAATGGATGCAGGTCAGGTTGCAGAGCTTGCCCAGGTTGAGCTGCAGGATGGCCGTCTCCCCCCGGCGGAGCGCGATGCCCCGCGAGGCCAGCACCGCCTCGAACGGGTTTGAATCGGCCGGAGCCGTTGGAGCGGGCGCGGATAGTGTCGTGGCAACAGGCATGGTCATAGTTGTTCAGGGGGCTTCGTTCAGCGACCAGTCGTAGTCCATCCATTCGATGGCATTGCCCACCGGCAGGGACTCGTCGCGGAAACGATTGAGATAAACGGCCGGATCCCCGCCCGGAAAATCGTCGGCGTACCATTCGAAGAGCTTCGAATAGGCCGTGGTGCCCCCGTCCGCCGAAACCCGCGCGGCGAGGGGCCCGTTCGCGAAAAGGCGCGCCTGTTCGTCGAGTTGCCGGTCCAGATCCGCCCCGCGAAAGGGCTCCGCGCGCAGCGGCGGACAGCTCACGCTCGCGCAATTGACCGCGAAATGAAGGCGGGGGTCGGAGTATTCCTCGAGGAGAATTCCCTTCTCCACCTCGTCCAGGCTGATTGTTTCCCCATCCAACCCGATGAACTCTTTCTCGAAAACGGCGAAGGGAGACCCGCCGATTTCCCGGACCGAAGCGAGAGGGTATTCGCGCAGAACCGCCTGAATCATCGCCGCGTTGTACACGTTGATCAGAAAGGCAGCCGCCGCGTCGTCGTCGAGAGCGGATCGCCCGACGGTGGCGAAAGAGTCCAAAACCCCGTCCAGCTTCGCCCGGTCCTCCCCATCCGCGTGCCACGCCTCGTAGCGGACGCCGTCCGGAGTCACATAGCGCCCGAGCAACTCCGCCCAGGGGCCGTAGCCGGGCGGATCGGCGCGGAGGGGAGCGGCGGCCACCAAACCGAGCAACACCAACCGGGAAAAGAAAGCGCCGAACAGCGGCCACCCGCCTCTCTTCGCGACAAACCGCTTTGATTTTCCATAAATACACATATCAGCAAGATTGAGCCTCAGCGGATGCTCAGACGGCCAGCAGAGCCTTTTTCCGGGCATGGTCGTCCGGCCCGGGTGATCCGATCCCTTCGCACAGCCCGCGGGCGATGGCGGCCGCCGTGCGGACGGGCGAGACCGAACGCAGGTTCTGGGACTCGGTGGCGGCCCCGGAATAGAGCAGAAACAGGTGCGAGCCGAGACTCTCGGCCTCCTCCCCCGCCCCGCACTGGTCCGCCAGATCGATGAAAAACTCGCGGAGAAAAATCTTGTGGCTCTCGATCTCCCGCCGGATCCGGTCGTTTTCCGCATCCGTCACCGACGCCGTGTTGCTGAACGGACACCCGCGGAAGTCGCGGCAGGTCAGGTAATCGGCCAGCCCCTCGAAGTAGGAAACCACCCGCTCCACCGGCGGAAGACCGGACTCCATGAGCCGCGCATGACGGAATTCCGAGCGCGAGTGCGTCTCCCGCAGCCACTCGACGCAGAGATTCTCCTTACTCTCGAAATTCTGGTAGAAGCCGGCCTTCGAAACGCCGGCCGTCTCGATGATCTCGTTCACCCCCACGCACGCGTAGCCCTTGCGCTGGAAAAGATCACCGGCGGTTTCGAGGATTTTTTCTCGGATTTTCATCATTAATCCAACCATACAGACCGGTCTGTTCATTTTGCAAGCGAAAATCTCATTTTCTTCGGTATTTTCGAAGGTCCACGGGTTGATTCACGGATACCCACTGCGATCAGGTGTCACCGCAAGTGCGTGGAGGGAATATCGAAAAGCCCCGGGAATCCGAAAACAGGCAACCCATCGCCGCCCCGGACCGGGCGAAGAAGGGATTTACACCGCCAGCGGGATTTCCCGGCGTTCCCTTCCCTCGAAATAGTGCAGGGAGCGGAAGCCTTTCCGCCACAGCATCCCACGCACCGCGTCGAAATGCTGCCCGACCTGCTCCGGGCCGTGGGCGTCGGAACCCATTGTCAGGCGGACACCCCGTTCGGCCGCCCAATCCAGAATGGCCGGTGCCGGATGCACCTCGAAAACACCCTTGATCAAGCCGCTCGTATTGACCTCCATGCAGTGATCCTCCTCCACTAGAGCGTCGAGGAACTCCTCGATTTCGGGCCGGTAAGCCTCGGCGGGGAACGGCGCCACCGTTCCGTAGATGCGAATCACGTCCGGATGGGCGATGGAATCATAAATCCCCGAACGCACCCCGCCCACCAGTTGCTTGAAATAGGTGCGGATCACGTCTCCGTCCTCCAGCAGGCCCGTCTCCTCGAGCCAGTCGCGATAGCCCGGCAGGTGGTGGTGCAGGGAACCGAGGACGAAATCGAAACCGCCTCCGTCAATGGTCTCCCTCATGCGCCGAATCGCATCCGGATCGGGAAAAATCTCGGCCTCGATCCCGCAGAGAACCCTGACCCCAAGGCTCTCGCCGTACTCCGCCGCCGCCGCGACCGCCGCCCGGTAGCGGGGCAGCTGGCCGGGAGCCATACGGATGCTCCTGCCCCCGAAAACGTGATCCGGCTCGAGGGGAACATGGCAGGTGAAGGTGACCAGATCGATTCCGCGAGCGCTGGCGAAGGCGACGAACTCTTCCGGAGTTCCGACCGCATGGCCACAGAGAGGAGTATGCATGTGGGTGTCGATTTTCATGAAACACCCGGACGATGAAGGGACCGCCACCCGAACGCAAGCCGTCCCTCGGCGAAGTAGCGGTTTGGCTGGCCATTTCTGATGATCCCGGCCCCGGCCCCGGCCCTTCTTCTTCTGGCGTTTG
>CAZDRT010000037.1:0-20999 GCA_964507815.1 uncultured Puniceicoccaceae bacterium | reverse complement strand
AGATTCAGGACGATCTAACCTTGCTGGCTGGGTGATCGTGCTCTACGTTCTGCAAAAGAAATGAAAATCAAAAAAATTACTATTCCCACGCTTGCATGGATAATCCCTTTCCTCGCTATAGGTGATGTCGCGGATTTCTCATCATACCAAAATGAAAACGCTTCAAGGACGAATGTGGCTGATGTTCTTTATGCCGATGATCTAGTGATGACGATGGGGCGGTCAGACTTTCTCGAGATAATCAACGACCAGCACCTGTCTTTTCCAGGTCAGACGGCATGGAGCATTCCCGCCAATAGCTCAGGAAGCCAATTCGCTTTTATCGGTAAGAATGACGGTGGGTTGTTTTCAATTACATCAATCTCGGTGGCAGAGCGCAGTAGCCCAATCATTTCTCTCTCGTTTCGAATTACTGGGTTTAGAAACGGAGAGGTCTCCTCTCAAAAAATATACGCAACTGATGGAATTGAAGGAACTGAAGAGATTTCGATAGGTGGTCTTGAGAATGCCGAATATTTCACTCTCGAAGTGTTCTCTCGTTCCCTGCTTCTCACATCCATTGAATTTACTTCTTTAGCGCTTGAAACTGCTTTATCCGAATCATTAAATTTTCATTACATATACTCGGATGGTTTGTCTGTTGATCTTGAACTTGATCGCCTTGTATTAGGGCGAGAATACAGGGTTGAACAATCTCTAGATTTATCGAAATGGGACCCGATAAGGCAGTTTGTAGCGTTGCGCCCGTCGACGATACCTTTTGTCAGCCTGAACGATTATGACGATAGATATTTTCTGCGTCTCGGATGGAACCAACCCTAAGCAGAACCAGACGCTTCTGGACAACGTCGCTAACGCGCCGTGCCAGACCTTTACGATATGCAGGGAAAATAGAATGAAAGCTTTCATCCATAGACCTACAGATCCGACTAAGGGAATTTTGGGTGGAAGGGATTCCCGGGGGATCGGACGAAAAGAAAACAGAATGGTTTCGTCTCGGGACCACGAACCCGCTCAGCGGACGACCGGGAGCCCAATCGTTCAGGAATCGAAAAAGGAAAGAATTGGGCCTGCTCCAGCAGCACTTCCGGGATTCCTCGAACACCTCGGGGGCATATCCAGACGCAGCGATCAACCCACTTCAACCGACCGGCGGTCTAATCAGATTCAGGACAATATGACCTAGCTGTCTGGGTGATCGTGCTCTACGATATGCAGCAGAATGAAATACACCTCCGGGCTTAAGCCCAAGGCGATCAAGGATCTGAAGTCGATCCCGTCGAAAGAACGTGAAAGAATTGTGGCGCGCATTGATCGGATGGAGGAAGATTTGCAGGGCGATGTAAAGAAACTGACGAATCACACCCCAGAATACCGAATGCGTAGCGGCAATTATCGGGTGTTATTCGAGGTTGAAGGAGAGAGAATAGTGGTTTACCGTGTTTTGCATCGAAAGAAGGCATATTTATGAGTATTCATCCACAAGTCATTGAAAAAGAGGGGAAAAAGAAATTCGTCGTGCTTCCTTATGAGGAGTTTTTGGCGATCAAGGAAAATCTTGAAGATTACGAGGATCTGAAGGATCTGAGAGAAGCCAAGGCTGCGGAAGACGATGCTCCCACGACTCCACTGAGCGACATCCGGTCAGACCTGCTCGCCGAATAGGCATATCCAGTCGCAGTGATCAACTTCGTTCGCTCGCGCTCACTGCGTGATCGTGCTCCACGATATGGGAAAAAATGAATTAACCACTGATGGACACCGATGAACACGGATAGAGAAAACAGGAAATGGAAGATCCGTGTCCATCCGTGTGCATCCGTGGTTCAAAACAACCCGATTTAAAGAAAGAAAAAGCACTTGCCGAATTCAGTCCCACCGGGCACTCTGAAAGCCATATCAAGTCGACACAGACAACCCATGTAACTCGCCCGAAAATCCTAAAAATCAACCGGACGACTGAGCCCTCAGGCTGGGTGTCTGGTCTTTACGATCTGCAAAAGAATTGAATGACGGAAGACAGATACAGTTACACGGAATATTTTGAGCAGAAAGTCCTGACCAAGCGGCCATACTTGAAAAGAGAATGGTGCACCCGGATCGTGGAGAATCCCATCCGAAAGGAATTGCAGCCAGACGGTGAACGGGTGCGGTTTTGGGGCAGGGTTGACGAATTCGAAAATAAAGTGTTTCGTATCGTCACATTAGCCGACGAGACAACCATCCACAACGCATTCCCTGACAGGAGATTCAAAGAATGAAAATCGAATATTTCCCAGACACCGACTCGCTTTACATCGATCTATCCGCGAAGACCAGCGTGGACTCCAAGGAGTTCTCAGATGGTGTGGTGGCCGATTACGACGAGCTTGGAAACCTAGTCGGAATCGATATCGACCAAGCGAAAACGAAGTTGGATTTAAAGGAACTGGATCTACGGAAAATCCCCTTCGAGACCGAGAAGATCACCGCCTAGGGCAGATTCAGTCGCTGGTATCAATTCCGTTCCGTCGCTCCGCTCCTCCACTCCATGATACATCTCTACGTTCGGAAAGAAGAATGAATACTATCGCCATCGCCAGCGACCACGCTGGATTTGAATACAAAGAGGCCGTGAAAGTTCACCTCAAGAAGCAAGGGATCAATGTCGAAGACTTCGGAACCGATTCGACTGACCCCGTGGATTACCCAAGTTTTATCCGAGCTGCGGCCAAATCTGTTGCAGAGGAGAAAAATGAAAAGGGAATCATTTTTGGTGGCAGCGGGAATGAAGCGATCGTTGCGAATAGGCTCAAGGGGATTCGATGCGCCGTAGTCTGGAATAAGAAAACCGCTCAGCTGGCCAAGGAGCATGGCGACTGCAATATGATTGCTATCGGTCAGAGGCAGATGAGCGAGGAAGCAAAGGAGATCGTTGATCTCTGGCTTGCTTCTGAATTCAAAGGAGGGAGGCATCAGAGACGAATCGACCTGATAGACAATTTCGACGAATCCGAACAAATCGATGGTGACAATGTCGGCTAACGCCGCCATTGTCACATCTTCGCGCGATGGACAAGAAAATGGAGTTTGCGGACCCCGTCGGATTCCTCCAGAGTTAAAGAATGCCGACAATCTTGCGCATCGGGCCATACAGGTTTCTCTTTTACGCCTCAGATGGGGATGAGCCGATCCATGTTCACGTTTTGCGTGACGACAATATGGTGAAGTTCTGGATCCAGCCGGTGCGTTTGGCGGTCAACATTGGATTTCCGCCGAAGGAGTTGCGGCAAATCGAAAAGCTGGTAGAAGTGAATGACACTGAAATTGAAAGGAAATGGAATGAATTCTTTAGCCGTAGTTGAGCGTGAAGCAGTCGCTTCAGCAGTCGAAGTTACCGAGGACGAATTGACGGTTTCGCTTGTCGATGGGCGCCGAGTTTCCGTCCCATTGGTTTGGTATCCCCGGCTTTCCCACGCGACCCAAACCGAAAGAGAAAAATACGAGCTAATCGGGAGGGGCACTGGCATTCACTGGCCTCTGATTGATGAAGACTTATCCGTCTCAGGTATTCTCAAAGGTAATCCATCTTACGAGTCCGAGAAGTCCTTGAAGGTTTGGCTGACAGAAAGGGAGTCCATCCAGTCGCGGTAGTCAACTCCGGTTCGCTGCCGCTCACCTCCGTGACTACGCTCACCGATTCTGAAAGAATTTAAAAAATGAAGGTCAGTGACATACTCAAACTATTGGCTGACGACGGCTGGTCAACGGTTCGGACGAAGGGCAGCCACCGGCAGATGAAGCATCCCCACAAAAAGGGGACGGTCACGGTCGCAGGCAAACCAAGCCTTGAGATTCCAGTCGGAACGCTTAAGAGTATTCGGAAACAAGCTCAACTCGAAGAAAAGGAAGAAAAATGAAATATGCCGTAGTCATTGAAAAAGGAGAGACCTCGTTTGGGGCGTATGTTCCTGATTTGCCCGGTTGCGTCGCGGTTGGAGAGACGAGCGACGAAGCCATGGTCTTGATCCGGGAAGCGATTGAATTTCACCTCGAGGGAATGCGAGAGGATGGCGAGGCAGTGCCAGAGCCTCATTCGCTAGCTGAGTATGTCGAGGTTCTGACCGCCTGATTCAGATCAAGCCGCTGGTCACAATTCCGTTGCGGCTCCGCCTCCACTCCATGTGACAGCTCTACGATATGGGAAAAGAATGAATTTTTACAACCGCTGCGCTTGAGGTGGGGAGGCAGGGAGAAAAATGAATTTTATGCGGCATACTGACACCTTCTCCCTTCCTCGCCCAAAGGGCTCTCTAGCGCAAGCGGTTGTAAAAAAAGGAATTTAGGAAGAAGTAAAGGACACCCAAAGAATTCCCGAATAATCCTTGACGAAACGAATAAAGTGAACAAAAATGCACTTTATTATGACCCAAGCACGCAAAACAGTGGTCTCGAAGGAGGAGACCGGGGTGTATCATTGCATGAGCCGCTGCGTCAGGAGGGCTTTTCTGTGTGGGGAGGATTCTTATTCCGGGCGCAATTACGAGCATCGCCGGGAATGGGTGCGCGAACGGCTGGAGTCGCTAAGCGGCTTGTTTGGCGTGGAGATTTTTTCCTATGCGGTGATGTCGAATCACCTGCATGTGGTTCTGCGGGTGCGCCCGGAGCGGGTGGACCAATGGAGTGCAGACGAGGTGGCGGTGCGTTGGTGTCGGTTGTTCCGGGGAAAGGCGGCGATCCAGGCGGGGAAGCCGTACGACGAGATGAAATTTGAGCGGATCCGAAAGAACCCCGAGCAGGTGGAAACTTGTCGGGAGCGGTTGAAGGATCTGAGCTGGTTCATGCGTTGTTTGAGCGAGCCGCTGGCCCGCCGGGCGAATCGGGAGGACGAATGCACGGGGCGTTTCTGGGAGGGACGGTTGTTTGTCTTGGCCGTGTGGGGGCGGCGACGTCAGTGCGGAACCCCACGGCCATCCCGGGCAAGGCTGAAGCCATGCCCCACGGGGAATCCCGTGGCAGTCTTCCCTGCATGAAAGCTAAAACACCTTTCCGGAAGGCTTCTCGATTCTCTCATAATCCATTACAAAAAAGATGCTTTTCAACGACCCCGCCAACCTCCAGCCTTGTCCTTCTATGAATTTGGAAGAACTTGTTCAACGACACGAGGCGCTCGTCACCCGTCCCAACCCGGTTGATACCGATTTTTACAACGGGGTCTTCGCCCGCTACCGGCACCCGGTTTTGACCGGGGAGCACGCTCCGGTTTACTGGAAATACGACCTCGATCCGGAAACCAACCCGCGCCTGATCGAACGGCTCGGCGTCAACGCCGCGATGAATTCGGGGGCCATTTATCTGGACGGGAAATTCTACCTCGTGCCCCGGATGGAGGGGAACGACCGGAAGAGCTTTTTCGCGGTGGCCGAAAGCGACAATGGCATCGACAACTTCCGCTTCAGGGACAAACCGCTGGCCATCCCCGAATTGCCGGACGACGGCACCAATCTCTACGACATGCGGCTGGTCCAACATGAGGACGGCTGGATCTACGGAATTTTCTGCGTCGAGCGGCGGCCCGCCGACGCACCGCCCCACGATATGTCGGTGGCCGAAGCCCAGTGCGGCCTGGCCCGCACGAAGGACCTGAAGGAGTGGGAGCGCCTCCCGGACTTCGCAAGTCCCTCGCCCCAGCAGCGCAACGTCGTCCTCCACCCGGAGTTCATCAACGGCCAATACGCCTGGTACACCCGGCCGCAGGACGGCTTCATCAGCACGGGATCCGGAGGCGGCATGGGCTTCGCCCTCTCGGACTCGACCAACCCCGCCATCTGCGGCGAGGAGCGGATTATCAACAAGCGGCTTTACCACACCATCAAGGAAGTCAAAAACGGTGCCGGCGATGCCCCGATCAAGACGCCCCGGGGCTGGCTTCATGTTGCCCACGGCGTCCGCGCCTGCGCCTCGGGCCTGCGCTACGTGCTCTACGTTTTCGTCACCGACCTGAACGATCCCACCAAGGTGATCGCCGAGCCCGGCGGCTACTTCATCGCCCCCTACAAGGGCGAATACATTGGTGACGTCATGAACGTCATCTTCTCGAACGGCATCGCCGTGCGCGGCGAGGAAATCTTCATCTACTACGCCGCCTGCGACACCCGTTTGCACGTGGCCACCACCACGATGGACACCCTCCTCGACTACGCTTTCAACAACCCGCCCGACGCCCGGACCACCGGGGCCTGCACCCGCCAGCGGATTGATTTGGTTGAAAAAAACCTGGCCTATGCCGAGACACAAGGTCTGAAAGTGGGCCAGGAAAGCTCCTGGCGCTGAAGCGTTCCCCGGTCGGGGACGGGGCCTGGAAGTTTTCACCGGGCAAGGCCCGGTGTGCGGAGACAGACCTTCCTCATTCCCGCGAAAGGGCCTCGACCACATCGAGCCGGGCGGCCTTGAAGGCGGGATAGATGCCGGCGGCCACGCCGACGATCATGCTGAAGGCGAATCCGGCGGCCAACGCCCATTCCACGAGAATCACCCGCCCGCCGAGTTCCTCCGGGACGATGCCGTTGAGCAGGTCAATGAGTCCGACGGACGCCAGCAGGCCGATGAATCCCCCGATCAACCCGATCATCACGGCTTCCGAGAGGAACTGCGCGAAAATGTCGATGGGCCGGGCACCGACCGCCTTGCGCACGCCCACCTCCCGGATGCGTTCGTTGAGCGAGGCGAGCATGACGTTGGTGATCCCGAGGCCGCCGACGAGCAGGGTGATCGCCGCGACGCCCCCGAGCGAGTACAGAAACGAACGCTGCATCGTACGCAACTCCGCCAGATCCTCCTCGCGGTTGCGTACCTCGAAATCCTCGATTCCGTTGTGGGTGACCCGCAGGACGTTGGCCACATGGGCCTCGAGCGAGGGGAGATCCGCCACATTGCGGGCATTCACCACCAGGTCGTTGACCTTTTCGTTCGCACGGTCGAACCGCTCGACGGCGGTCGTGATGGGGATGTAGGAAGTTCGGTTTCGCCAGTGCCACATGGAGGCTTCCGGATCGAGTTTGCGGACACCGATTACGGTAAATGACCTTCCCCGGATGGCCAGGGTCCGCCCGACCGCTCCGCCGTTTGGAAACAGACGGGTCTCCAGGACCGGAGAAATAACAACGACCGACTTGCCGTGCAGCACATCGAGATCGCCGATAAAGCGCCCCCCATCCCTCACGCGGATATCCTCCGCCAGGGCCGTCTCAGGTGTGGCACCCTCGAAGGGGCTCCACTGGAATCCCTGATTGGATCGCGCTGGCATCCAGGAAAGCCGGATCGACGCCGCGACATAGTCGGCGAGCGGCAGGGTTTCCCGAAGGACCAAATAATCCGTGACTGTGCGGCCTTCGGAAAGGAAAGCCTTCGGTCTCTGCTCCTCGGGCGGCTCGGTGTCGGCCACTTCCAGGCGCTTCAGCCCGCCGGAAGCCTCGAACGACTCCCGGAATTGTGCCATCATTCCCTGGACCAGACCGATCATCGCGACGAGGGCCGCCACCCCGAGAATGATCCCGGTCATCGAAAGGAGCGTGCGGAACTTGTGGGCCCATATCTCCACGAAACCCTGAAGGACTCCGGCCAGCAGGTTCATTGACGCTCTTCCCTCTGGATTTTGCCATCCCGCATGTAAACGATCCTCCGGGCGTGCCCGGCGACCTCCATGTCGTGCGTCACCATGACGATGGTCATGCCTTCGCAGGCGATTTCGCCGAGAAGGTCCAGCACCTTCCCGACGTTCGCCGAATCGAGCGCACCGGTCGGCTCGTCGGCGAGAATGAGCTTGGGCCGGTTGATCAGTGCCCGCGCGATCGAGACGCGCTGGCGCTCTCCTCCCGAGAGCTGGGCGGGCCGGTTCCGCAGGCGGTGCCCCATGCCAACCCGTTCCAGCGCCTGCCGGGCGCGTTCCCGGCGATTCGGAATCCGCTCGTGCCGGTAGATGCAGGGAAGAAGAACGTTGTCGAGCACGGACAATCGCGGCAGCAGATTGAAGGACTGGAAGACAAAGCCCAGCGAGTGGGACCGGTACCACGCCCGCCGCGGCTCTTTCAAGCGCCCGGCCTCGACGCCGTCGAAGCGCAGGCTTCCGGCGGTCGGGGAATCCATGAAACCGAGAAGATGCATCAAGGTGCTCTTTCCGGAGCCCGACGGTCCGAGGATGGCAAGAAACTCATCCCGATCAATCTCGAGATCGACATTGTCCAGCGCACGGACCGTCTCGCCCCCCATGCGGTAGTGGCGGCTCACGCCTTTCAGCTCGAACAAGGCCATCAGCCGTCCATTTCCGCGGGATCGGGGCGCTTGAGTGAAAGGACATCGCCCGGCTCGACCCCGCTGGTGATCTGGATGTTGTGGAGATTGTCGATACCCGTCTCGACAAGCTGCCGCCGGGTCCGCCCGGTCTCGTCGAGCCGGTAAACGACTTTCTCACCCCTTTCGGTGAAGACGGCCGACATCAGGACGACCGGCACGTCTTCCGCGACTTTCACGGGAATCGTCACGTTCGCGCTGATCCCCGGCAAAACGCGTTCGTCCGGTGCCTCGAAGGCGATGTGGAGGCGGAAGACCCGCTGGCCTCCCTGCTCGCGGGCATAGGGGAATTTCCGCGCGACCTCGCCGGAAAACTCCTCGTCGGGAAGGGCGTCGAAGGTAATCCGCGCGGGCATTCCCTCTCTTATCCTGCCGATATCCAGCTCGTTGACATCAATCCGGATGAACAGGCGCTCGAGGTTGTTGATCCTCATCAACTGGGTGCCCTCGTTCACGGAGGTCGCTCCGGTGATCACCTGCCCCTCGTTCAAATCCATCTCGGTGATGATACCGTCATGGGGTGCGCGGATCATCGTCTTGTCGAGATTCTCGCGGGCCTTTTCGAGGCGCGCCTGGCGCACCTCCAGGTCGATCTGGGCCAGTTCGAAGGCGATCCGGGTATCCATGAAGGTCTTTTCCTGAATGTGTCCCTCCTCGAAGAGTTCCTTCTCCCGCTCGTAATTCCACCGGGCCTGTTCGACCTGCAGCTCGAGGGACTGGAAGTTCCGCTCGGCCTCCCGCAGATCGGTCAGAAGCGAGGCCTGGTCCAGTTCGATGAGCTTTTGGCCCGCATCGACCTGTTGCCCGTCCTCGACGAAAATCTTCGCGATCCGCCCGGAAATTTCGGAACGCACCGCCGAAGACTCAACCGGGCGCACTTCTCCGCCCGCTTCCACCACTTCCTCGATCGTGCCGGTTTCCACGGTAACACTCTTGTCCCGCGCCAATCCGGCTGATTCGTCCGCTTCGTCGCCGAGCCGTTCGGCCAGCCACCATCCGCCCCCTCCGAGAGCTGCGAGAGCCACCGCCAGATAAATCAGACCTTTCATATTTTCTCCACTCAGCAAAGATAGTAACGGATCTTCGGAGAAAAAGCTATCCTACAAATGTATGGATGCCCGGGACGTCATTCATCCATTGGCGAAAAGCAGTTGACACCTTCGTCCGAAACTCCATTCTCCTCCGTTTTTCGCCATGAAAGTCGTTTCATCCATAAAGTCGCTCAAGCATCGCCATCCAGATTGTCAGGTGGTCCGTCGTCGCGGACGCATTTACGTAATCTGCAAAACCAATCCGCGCTTCAAGGCGCGCCAGGGCTGAGAACCGCTCCGCAAACTGCCGAAATCCGATGAGAAAAGAAATCCATCCCAATTACGAGCCCACCTGCTTCGTCGATGTTTCGACCGGCAACCGCTTTCTGACCCGCTCGACCGTTAAATCCGACCGCCGCGAAGAGATCGACGGGATCGAGCACAAGATGATCATCTGCGACATCACCTCGGACTCCCACCCGGTCTTCACCGGGGAAAAGCGTTTCGTCGATACCGCCGGTCGCGTCGAGAAATTCCAGAACAAATTCCGCCGCGGGCGCCGCGGGTAGCCTTTCGCCGCGAAGATGCCGGCGGCAGGCGGGTCCACCGGGCGATTTGGTCGGTGGCGGTGGGTTGAACTACCGGAAAGCCGGTGACTATGGGGGTAGGGGCGCGGCGGTTGGGGCCACCCTGCGATCAGGCCCGGGTTATTCCTCGGGCGAGTCGCCGTATTTTCTTTTCCGGCGCCCCTCCGCCAGCGGGGACAGGGTGACCGAAATGTTACGCCCGGCGAGTCGGGGATCGTTGTCGGCGGTGGCCATCCCGTCGAGATCGGCGATCGCCCGTTTGATCGTCTCGAATCCCAGATCGGTGTGCTCCATCTCGCGCCCGCGGAACATGAGGGTCAGCTTCAACTTGTTTCCCTTGTCGAGAAAATCCTCCGCCCGCCGGATTTTGGTCAGATAGTCGTGGGTATCGATCTTGACCCGGAACTTGACCTCTTTGAGCTTCTGGGAGGTGCTTTTCGAGTCCTTCTGCTTCTTGCTCTGCTCGTAGCTGTACTTGCCGTAGTCGAGGATTCGGCAGACCGGTGGGCGGGAATTTGGCGCGACTTCCACGAGGTCGAGTCCTACTTCCTTCGCCAGCTCGAGCGCTTTTTTCGTCGGCATGACGCCAATCATCGCCCCTTCCGGACCGACGACCCGAACTTCGGGAACACGAATTCTGTCGTTTCGCCTCGGGCCGCTCTGATAGGGGCGCCGATGCCTGGAGGCTGGAATCCTGCCCATTCAGGAAACCGGGGAACTCATAACGGAAACGCCGACCGGGGAAAAGCCGGCGTTCTGCGGGAGACGGGATTCAATTTTTGGAATCATTGGGGAGGAGTTTGCCGCGCGATCCTCCCCGTTTCAAACCCTAATTTCGCCCAAATGGCAGAAAGCCGACAAATTTGTCACATGGCGTTTTTTTTCTTTCGCCGGAGGGGATTTTGAGTTCCTATCCGCCTGTTGTGGCAAGAGCGAGACGCAAACAGGCGGAGCCGGAGGAGTTCCAGATGGCACCCATGATCGACATGGTGTTCCTTCTTCTCGTTTTTTTTATGACGGTCAGCAACCTCGCCCAGGCCCAGAAGCGGGTGAAGGTGGACCTGCCCGAAAGCCGCCGGGCCGACGTTCCGGAGGATTTGTCGGACCGGACCGCCGTCTCGATCAAACCCGACGGATCGCTTTTCTGGGGAGCTGCCGAGATCTCCATCGACGCACTGGTCCCCCGCTTGGAGACTCTGCTCGCCGAGGAGCCCGATCTCCGGGTTCAGATCCGGGCCGACCAGGCCACTCCCTTCGCCGAGGTTCGCAAGGTTCTCGCGGCCTGCGCGGAGGCCGGAGCCTACGACGTGATTTACTCGACCTACCAATCCGAGTCCTGAATAGCCGTGGCCACCCTCAAAAAGAAAGCGCAGCCCAAGCCGCAGATTCAGATCGCGCCCATGATCGACTGCGTCTTTCTGCTCCTGATCTACTTCATGGTCTCGGCCACCCTGGAGAAGCAGGAGGCCGATTTGTCTTTCGAACTCCCGGGGACGGTCGAGCAGGACGAACCGGTCGAAATGCCCGACGAGCAGATCATCGAGATCCGCGGCGACGGCCAGGTGGTCGTGAATGAATACGCCTACGACTCGCCGGGTGCCGCGCGCCTGCCCGAGCTAACGGCCATGCTGACCCGTTTCGCCGAAGCTTCGGCGGCCAACAAGGTGGACGCCATCGTGACGATCTCTCCCGATGATCTGGCCCTTCATGAAATGATTGTCAGAGTCATGGACGCCTGCTCGGTGGCCGGCATCGAGTCCGTCAACTTCGCTCTCGCAGGCTCGGCTGAAAGCTGAAGGGAGGGCCGGGCGCAATCAGCTCTTGAGAAAGCTGCGGAGCATCCAGCAGGTCTTTTCGTGTACCTGAATCCGGGCGATCATGAGGTCTTCGGTCTCTTTGTCATCCGTCGCGGCGGCGGCATCCCGCGCCTCGCCCGCGTGGCGGATGAGGGCCTCGTTGTGCCCGACCAGTGCGGAGACCATGGTTTCGGCGGACGCATCCTCCGGGATTTCGGTGAAATCGGCCATCCGGGCCAGACTGGACAGGCCGCCCGGCGAATACGCGCCAAGGGCGCGAATGCGCTCGGCGATTTCATCGACCGCCGTGAACAACTCCGTGTATTGCTCCTCGAACGCGTTGTGCAGGGCGAAAAAACTCGGGCCCTCCACGTTCCAATGGCAGAGATGGGTCTGGCCGAGAAGCGCGTAACTGTCGGCGACGACCTGCCTCAGCGCATCGACCACCTTGTTGTTGGTTTCTTTCTGTGTTTCCATTCGAGGAGAGTAAACCCCCGTTTCGTTCGGCGCAAGCATCTGTCGGATAAAACCGCGGGATGGACATCGCCGATGCGAGGTCCGGCCCCGCATCTACTTTACCAGGTGTTCCGCGATCTGGAGGGCGTTGAGAGCGGCCCCTTTCCAAAGCTGGTCGCCGACCACCCAGAAGGAGAGGGCGTTGTCGAGGGCCTCGTCCCGGCGGATGCGGCCGACACCGCAGGGGACGCGCCCCGAGTAATCGAGCGGCATCGGGTACCGGGCGGACTCCGGATCGTCCACTAGCTCGGCCCCGGGGAACCCGCGAACCGCCTCCCGCGCCGCCGCCTCATCGACCGGATCGCGGAACTGGGCCACCACGCTGATCGAGTGCGCCCGGAAGACCGGAACCCGGACGCAGGTGCAGGAGATCGGAAGGCCCGGAAGCGAGAGAATCTTCCGGCTTTCATCCCGCATCTTCAGTTCCTCCTTTGTGTAGCCGTTGTCCTGGAACTTATCGACGTGCGGGATCAGGTTGAAGGCGATGGGGTGGGGGAAGGTGGACGGCTCGGCGCTCCGCCCCCCGGACCAGGCGCGGACGCCCTCCTCCAGCTCGGTGATGCCGGACGCCCCCGCGCCGGAAACCGCCTGGTAGGTGGAGCAGATCATGCGCTCCAGTCCGAAGCTTCGGTGGAGCGGGGCCACCCCCATCAGGGTGATGGCCGTCGAACAATTCGGGTTGGCGATCAACCCGCGGTGGGATTCGAGCGCCTCCGGGTTGATCTCGGGCACGACGAGCGGCACATCCGCGTCCATCCGAAACGCCGAGCTGTTGTCGATGACAACCGCCCCGGCCTCGACCGCCGCCGGTGCCATCGCCCGGGACCGCTCCGCCCCCGCGCTGAGGAAGAGAAAATCCAGTCCCGCGAAAGCCTCGGGTCTTGCCTCCGCCACCGTGATCGGCTCTCCTCGGAACGAAAGGGCGCGTCCGGCCGAGCGGGCCGAGGTCAGAAGCCGCAGTTCCGCCACGGGAAAGTCCCGCTCGTCGAGCAGCCGCATCAACTCGCGGCCGACCGCCCCGGTCGCCCCGACAATTCCTATCCGTTTCCCTTCAGCCATGACTTATTCCTCCGATTCAGAAAATTTCTCCCTTCTTATCGAGAAGTGTCTCGCCCTGTCAACGACCCCGACCCCGGTTTGTCTGACCGTCGATATCCCCCGGCAACGGCTGGACCTCTATCGAGACGGTGCCCTGCGCCGCAGTTTCGTCGTTTCCACCTCGCGCAAACCGCCTTCCTGCGTCGAGGATTCCGGGGGGACCCCGGTCGGTCTCCACGAAGTCGCCGACTTGATCGGCGACGGCGAGCCGCGCGGTACGGTTTTCCGCGGAAGAGTCTCCACCGGGCGGCGCTACTGGGAGGAACCGGAGGCCGGGCGGCGCAGAAACCTCATCACCACCCGGATCGTCCGCCTCCGCGGCCTGGAAGAGGGCCTGAACCGCGGTGCCGGGATCGACTCCTTCGAGCGCTACATCTACCTCCACGGCACCAATCACGAGGACCGTCTCGGGCAACCGGCGAGCGGCGGGTGCGTGCTTCTGGCGAACCGGGACATCGAGGAGCTGTTCGACTCCGTGGATCCGGGCTCGCTGGTTTTCATCCGGGGGCCTGGAAGAAAATAAGTGTGGCGATGGGGCGCCGGAATTCGGCCGCCGTCAGGGAGGTCCTCCTTCGACAGTCTTCAGAAAACCGGCTTGGTCGTCCGCTTTGAAAAAAGCCGTTCCGCAGACAAATGTATCCGCCCCTGCTTCGGCGCAGCGGGGGGCCGTTCGCAGATCGACTCCGCCGTCCACTTCGATTCGGAAACCAAGTCCCTCCCGGTCGCGGTGTTTGGCGGCGGCTTCGATTTTCGGCAGCACCTCTTCGCGAAAGGACTGTCCGCCGAATCCCGGTTGCACGGTCATCAGCAGGAGGAGGTCGATTTCTTCCAGAAACGGAAGGGCGCGTTCGAGCGGCGTCCCCGGATTGAGGGCCAGCCCGGTGCGCGGTCCCTTCCCGCGGATACGGCGGAGCGTCTCCCGGATCGGATAAAAGGGTTCGGCGTGGATGGTGATCTGGTCCGACCCGGCCTCGGCGAAGGCATCGACCAGCAGGTCCGGGCGCGCGAGCATGAGATGGGTGTCGAAGAAAAGGCCGGGAGCCCGGGGGCGGAGGTCCTCCACGGTCTTCGGGCCGAAGCTGAGATTGGGCACGAAGCGGCCGTCCATGATGTCGAGATGAAGCCATTCGACCGGCAGGCGCAGGATGGTCTCCAGGCCCTCCCGGAGGGCGGCGTGGTTGGCCGCGAGAATGGAGGGGGCCAGTTTTTTCGAAAGGTGGTGCTTGGGTTGTGGCATGATCGGGAGGGGGTCAGTCGAGATCCTTCGGGTTGACGACGACCGGGCCGAGGAATTCCGCGCCGAACTCTTCTTCGAGCAGGCGGCGGATTTCCGGGTGCGTCTTTTCCAGAAGAGCTTCGAGTTCGTTGGTGGTGGAGGGGAGTTCGCCGATGCGGGCGACGGCGTGTTCCAGATCGATGGCTTCGCCCCCGTCGGACGCATCGGAGGAGTTGTTTCCGGAGGTCTCCTCCGCCGGCCCGGGCCGCGCGGAGGGGTGGGGCCCGGGCTCTCCGGCAGGCACCTCTTCCGCCGCGGCGGGAGCGGCGGATCCGGACTTCAGCCCTGTGTCGGGTTCAATTTTTTTTTTGCCCCGCGGGCTCGGAGCCGACGAGGTCTGTGATCTTGCGCAGGACCGTGTCGATCGGGCGCGTGCGTGCGTGATCGACCGCCCGGAGCAGGGTCACTTCGAAGTTGACCCTTTCAGAGAGGCCTTTTTGGACGGAGCGCTCTCCGGCCTTGAGGGCGTCGAGCACCCGGAGCAGGGGCTCGACCTCGAGGGGCCGCCCCAGCTTGTCGCTGGCACCGCCGTTGCGGATGGCCTCGAGAAGGGCTTCCCGGATCAGCCCGGAAAGGTCGGTGAGGATGCGGGAGAGATCCTTCCCCTCGTCGCTGAAACGGTCGGAGAGAGAGATCAGCCCGCTGTAATCGGCCTCGGCGAGAGCCGCTCCGAGAGCCGCCAGATCCGCTTCCCCGGCGAGGCCGAAAACCGAGAGCACGTCGGCTTCGGTGATGGTCGAGCCGCAGAAGGAAATCAACTGGTCGAGGATGGACTGGGCGTCTCTCATCCCCCCGTTGGCGAGCTTGGCGACGGCCCGGAGGGCGGACGGCTCCACCCCGATGCTTTCGCTGGAGGCAATCTCGGCGAGGCGGGTGACGATGGCGGCATCCTCGATCGGCCGGAATTCGAGCCGCTGGCAACGCGAGACGATGGTCGCCAAAACTTTCTGGCTCTCGGTTGTCGCGAAGATGAACTTCACGTGCGCCGGGGGCTCTTCGAGGGTCTTGAGCAGCGCGTTGAAGGCCGCCGGGGAAAGCATGTGGACTTCGTCGATGATGTAGATCTTGAAGGGGCACTGGGAGGGGCTGTACTGGCAGTCTTCCCGCAGGTCGCGGACCTGCTCGACCGAGTTGTTGGAGGCCCCGTCGATCTCGATCACGTCCATGCAGCTCCCGCCCATGATCGCCTTGACCAGATCCGAGTCGGGGTCGAAATCCACGCTCGGGCCGGCGCCCCCGTTCAGGGCGCAGGCGAGGAGACGGGCGGTGCTGGTCTTGCCGGTGCCCCGCGGCCCGATGAAGAGATAGGCGTGGGCCAGGCGGTTTCGTTCGATTGCGTTGGTAAGGGTGCGCACGATGTGCTCCTGCCCGACCAAGTCGTCGAAGCGCTTCGGCCGCCAGCGGCGGGCGATGACCTGATAACCACCTTCCACGATTCACGAAAGTGAGCCGCCTTCCGCGCCGGGGCAACGGAAAAACCGAGTCAGCGTTTTTCGAAAAGCCACAGATCCTGATTGTTTTCGACGTGGCGCGACCGATAGGCGAGTACCGCCCATCCATCCGTTGCTTCGCGGAGCACGTGGGAAGGATGGAGGAAGGCCTGTCCCCATTGCTCCGACACGATGCCCCAGTCCCCCGTTTCACCGAAGGGATTGTAAAAGGCGAAACCGTCGCGGTGGAGTTCGCGGAAAAACCGCTCGCCGTCCGCCATGGCGACCGCCCCGCTCTCGCAGTAGTGGCGGAGCGCCCCCGGGCCGTGGGTGGTCCAGAGAAAGAGTCCCCCGGGCCGGAGAATGCGGTGCATCTCCCGCCGCCAGGCGGCACCGGCCCCACGACCGAAGTGGGACCAGATCGAAATGGCGAAGACGAAGTCGAAACTCCCGTCCGCGTAGCGCAGGGGCGGCTTTTGCGGACTCTGGTGAAAATCGATTCCCGGGAGATGGGCGCTCGCCCACTCGGTCGCCCCCCCGATCGGATCGCAGCCGAAACAACGGGTTTGCGGATGGGCTTTCGAAAAGGGCCAGATGCACCGACCGGAGGAGCAACCGAAGTCGAGCACTTTCCAGTCCTTTCCGACCGGTCTTCCCGCCCGCTCGAGAGCCGCGACCATCATGTCGTTGTAGAAGAGATCGCCGCAATAGACGGACTCGCGGACCATGGCGTGGACGTCCTCCGGTGGGCCGAAAGGAATCAGCCCCGTCTCCCGTTCCACCTCTTCCGGAAGAAGGTGGGTGCCGAATCGAAGGATTTCCCGAAGCCGGTGGTCCTCCCCGCTCCCGTCGAGCGCCCCGCCCAGCTCCGGATGTCCGGCAAGCCGCTCGTCGATGCGGGCGATGGTTTCGAGGGAGAGACGTGAATGGAGAAGCTTGGTGACCGGGGCGCCCGACGGAGGATCGACGGAGGTTTCGGCCCCGAAGTTCCATCCGAGAGAGTTCTCGAAGACGGAATCGGAGACCGCCGGGGGCGCATCCGCCGGAGGTTTCGACCGCCGGAAAGAGGAGAACAATTTCATGGAACGGATGATCGGCAAAAAGAATGGCGTGGCAATCCTTTCGTATCCGGCCCCCGCGGGTCGGGCCCAACCCCAAGCGCGTGGATGGAAAAGAGCCGGCAAGATTCTGCTGGCCATTCGGCTCCGGGGGTTTTTCACTTGCCGGCTTTCATGGGAATGTCATCGCTCGCCGGGTCCGCCGAGGGGGGATCGTCGTCGCCCGGGATCAGGGTGGTCCGGCGAACGCCCCGGGTGCCCTTTTTTTTGACCCGATTCGGACTCCGCCTGAATCTGGTTCTCGGCGGTGCGACGGACGTGATCGGTCTGCGGATACGGATCGGGCGGCGAACGGTATGGGTCTCGCGGCTCGGGGAGGGGGATGAGGCCCGCTTCGCCGCCGCCATACCAACCGGCGCGGGATGGAAATCCGCGGTGGTCGAGGCGGTTACGGCCGGGCGCGGCGTCCGGTTGGTGCGTTACCTGTTTTTCCGTTTCGCGGGTGGCCGGGGCGCGGCGGAAGCCGATTACCCCTCCGCCCGCGAGCGCTGGGGGCCGGAGGAGGAGGCGGTGAGCCGCAGACTTCTCGACGAGGTCCGCGAGCCTCCTTCGTTTTCCGTTCTCGTTCCGGTCTTCAATCCCGATCCGCTCCATTTGCGGGAGGCGATCGACTCGGTCCGGGCGCAGGTCCATCCGGGGTGGGAGCTGATTCTCGCGGACGACGCCTCGGATCGCGATGGAGTGGGGGAGGCGCTGGCCCGCGCCGCCGCCGCGGACCCGCGCATCCGGGTGGTGCGGAACTCCGCCAACCGGCACATTTCCCGAACGAGCAACCGGGCGGCGGCGGAGGCCCGGCACCCGTGGCTCGCCCTGCTCGATCACGACGATAAGCTCGCGCCGGACGCCCTCGCTCAATTCGCGCTGGCCCTCGACCGTTCTCCCTCGACCGATTTCCTCTACGCCGACGAGGATAAATGGGGAGCGGACGGTCGCCGCCGCAGTCCGTACTTCAAGCCGGCGTTGAACCGGGTGTTGCTCGAATCCCAGAACTACATCTGCCATCCGGCGGTTTTCCGGGCGGATCTTTTCGAGCGGACCGGGGGATTTCGCGAAGGGGTGGAGGGGGCGCAGGACTGGGATCTCTTTTTGCGGATGACCGCCGGGCTGGCGAGGGACCGGGTCCGCCGGGTTCCCCGGGTCCTCTACCACTGGCGGGAGCACCCCGGATCGACGGCTGACTCCCTCGATGCGAAGCCGTACGTGCTCGGGGCGGCCCGCCGGGTGGTCGGAGAGGCGCGGGCGCGGCGCGGGTTGACGGGCGGGTTGCGGCTGGTCGGCGGCATGTACTGGGATCCGGAGGAGCCGGAAGAGCCCGTTGCGGCGTTGTGCTTCGGGCGGGAGGGAAAGGCCGCCGGACCGGCGGAGTGGGTCCGTATCGGCGGCGACGATCTGCCGCCGGGCGAACTTTCCGGCCTGGGGCGGCGGTTGGGGCGTTTCGCGGCTGATCCGCAGATTGGAGTGGTCGGATTTCGGACGGACGCTCCGGGAGGGATCGTCGATTGCGGGATCGCCGCCCATCCGGAGGGCGGCCTTCTCCGCCTTTTCGCGGGGGCGGAGCGCGGAGAGCCCGGCATGGGGTGGCGGGCGTCGCTGCCGCAGGAGATCGGGGCCGTTGCCGGCCGGGTCGTCTTTTTCCGCCGGGAGCTGCGCGAGGATCTCCTGCGGTGGAGGGAGAAACTCGGAGCCGGGGACGCGGCCTTGTGCGGCCTTTGCCGGGCCGCCTGGCGAAAGGGATATGCGGTGGTGCTGGACGCGGCGACGGTTCTCCCGGCCGAAGTGTCGGTCCGTCCGCCCTTCCTTCCCGCGGAGGTGGAGGCGCTCCGAGCCTTCGATCCGGATTGGTTTCTCGACGATCCGATGTTTCATCCCCGCCTCGAGCCGGTCTCCGGGCCGCTCAAGCCCATCCGGTTTTGAGCGTTGCCGGGCGGCTGAATTCGGTTGACTGCGCGAACGAATGCGTTGGGTATTCGGGGTGGCCGGCGGTCGCATGTTTTCCGCCGGCCCGACCGTTCGTTCAGGCAATGCGCATTTCAGTCATTTTCTCGACCTATAACTCGCCACTTTGGCTGGAGAAGGTTTTCTGGGGTTACCACTTCCAGAAGGGCGGGGATTTTGAAATCGTGGTGGCCGACGATGGTTCGGACGAGCGCACGCGGCAGGTGCTCGACCGGATGCGGGCGGTGCTGAAGGGGCCGGTTGTCCACGTCTGGCAGGAAGACGAGGGGTTCCGCAAAGCCCGCATCCTGAACCAGGCGATCCAGCGGGCTTCGGGCGACTATATTGTGTTTTCCGACGGCGACTGCATCCCCCGCGGGGATTTCGTCGATACCCACCGGCGACAGGCCCGTCCCGGCCGTTATCTTTCGGGCAGCTACATCAAGCTGCCGATGGGGGTCAGTGAACGCATTGACCGCGCGGATATCGAGAGTGGGCGCTGTTTCGATCTGCGGTGGTTGCGGGAGCAGGGGATGCCCCCGGGGCGCAAGGCCCGCAAATTGGCGGCCGGTCCCGCCTTGGCTCCCTGGCTCAACCGCCTCACTCCCACCCGCTGCAACCTCAAAGGTTCGAACGCCTCGGCATGGAAGGACGATCTTCTGGCGGTGAATGGATTCGACGAGCGCATGCCCTGGGGTGGAGTGGACCGGGAGCTTGGCGTGCGCCTGGGGAATTACGGAATCCGGCCGAAGCATGTTCGCTACGACGCAATCGTGATTCACCTGGATCACGCGCGCGGCTACGTGGATCCGCAAAAGGTCGAGGCCAACCGCGCTCTTCGCCGCTACAACGAGAAGCACAGAGTCACCTACACCGAGTATGGGATCAAGCGGAAGCAGTCCTAGTGCCGTGCCCGGACGTCAGCCCATCCGGTTTTCAATGCGCAATGCGGCTTAAAACGGTTAGGGAAAATTCCTTCACGGTCCTTTTCGATCAGGATCTTTTTCCGGACTTTCCGGAGGACTTGTTCGATCCCGCGGGGCCGCGCTCGCAGGGAACAACGGAGCACCCCGGACGGAGCCCGGCGATGGGTTTCGTCCACGCGGGCGTTCCGCTGATCCGCAAGCGGTATGAACGGGGCGGCTGCGTGCGGCACCTCATCCGGGATTCCTACGCCTATCTCGGTCTTCAACGGACGCGGATGTGGCGGGAATTCCATCTGCTGGTGCGCCTGGGCGAACTCGGTCTGCCCGTGCCGGTTCCGGTCGCGGTCCGGTGCGAGCGAAACTCGTTTGTCAGCTACCGGGGTGAGCTTGTCACCAGATGCCTGACCGCTGCCCGGACGCTGGTCGAAGTCCTCGAAGAAACCCCGCTTTCCGCCGCGACCTGGGCGTCCGTCGGACGGGTCATGGCAACCTTTCACCGCGAGGATGTCTTTCATGCGGATCTCAACGCCCGCAACATCATGCTGGATCGTGCGGGTGGGATCTTTCTGATCGATTTCGACAAAGGCGTGATTCGCCCGCGACTCAAAAGACGATGGGCGGCGGCCAGCCTGGAGCGGCTAGCCCGGTCCCTGCGGAAAGCGAAACGGCTTTCGGGGCGAATCCACTTTTCCGAAGAGAACTTGCGGAGCTTGAGAGAGGGTTATCGCGCGGAGGTCCGCTGATCGTTCGGGCTGGGGGCACCTCCGATCAATAATAAATTTTAAGCGATTAGTTTGTAATAGGTTAAGCGAAAATCGAGCAAACTCCCGAAAAAGTATTTTCAGCGTTGGTGCAGGGGAGACTGCCACGGGATTCCCCGTGGGGCATGGCTTCAGCCTTGCGCGGGATGGCCGTGGGGTTCCGCACTGGCGCCGCCGCCTCCGCCGCCGCACGGGCA
>CAZDRT010000036.1:0-21025 GCA_964507815.1 uncultured Puniceicoccaceae bacterium | reverse complement strand
TAGTTTCAAAAGATCCTGGCGCGAAGACTGGTCCTCAGCCGCCGCGATACGTCGAGGGGGATCCGATCAACTTCCGGAAGATTTCCGCAAACGGCAATATTGCCTTACAAATCCGGGGGTAATTCACTTGCGAGGAGATTTGTCGGATATTGCCCTATTTCCTGAGGTCTGGAGTTGTTCCACGGTTTGTTCATCCAGCCCACTCGATTCGAGGTAGGCCTCGAATCCGGCGGGATCGATCTCTTTCCAGCTTTCGGCGACGCCGGACATCACGCGGGTCCTCCTCGATTCGGAGGAAATGGACTCCGCCCAGGTCATGGCCCCTGCGGGATCCTCGTGAGAGGCCCTCATACTGAAAACGGCGACCGCCCGATCAATCTCCTCCGACGGGGGCAGCTCGTTGAGCCACTGGCCGGGTCCGTCGAGGTCATACCGGGACCACCGTTCGATCAAAGAGGACACCGCCACTTCGAAAGCCGGATCCCCGGTGCCGAGAGAGGCCACAAACCCGGCGGCCGCCGTCGGATCCGTCTCGGCCCAGGCGCGGACCAGGCCCGCCGCCATCCTCTCTCCTCCCTCCCGCCGGTTGGCAAGAAAATGGGCGGCGGCCACTTGCGGGCTCTCCTTCGCCCACTCGGAATACAGCTCGGAAAGCGCCTCGTTGCGGACCCTCCCGGGCGGGAGTTTCTCCAAGCCTGCCAAGGCCTCGGCGATCCGCCCGCCAACGACCAGTTCCTCCACCACCGTTTCCACCATCCTGCGTTTCTGTAAAAGATCGTCCCGCGTGTCCCCGGGCAGGTTCACCGCGTGCTCGAGGGCCGCCGCCGGATCGGTGCGGGCATACCCCTCCATCCACGCTTCCAGCCGCGCGGCACGGAGGCTTCTCGGCGCGGCCTCCCGGTGCGTCTCGATCCACTCCAGCGCTGCGGCCGCGTCCCGGCCGGCCCAGGCGCGAAGGATCTCCCGCCGGGCGGATTCCCTGGTGGTTACGCCGCCGATGGCGCCGAGCCGCCGCATCGCTTCCCCGGCATCCCCGGTTCCGATCCGGCCCAGCAGTGTGGCGAGCAACTCATCCCGCCGCCGCCCCGGCGGCAGCCGCCGGACGGCCTCGAACCAGCGCAACGCCTCCCCCGGGGAAAGAACCGCCGCCTCGCGAGCGGCCGCGTCCCAGACCCGCGTATCCATGGTTCCCTCCGCGACCGGTCGCAGGGAGGGGATGCCCCGTGCGGATTCGTCCCCGACGACTCCCGCAACTTCCGGGCTTCGGTCGGAATTCCCGTTTCGCCCCGCCCCGCCGTCGCCGCCGGTCGCCCCGTTCTCAGCACCAGCAACGGCTCCCCTCCCGCGGAAGGAATCCTCGCGGGTAGCTTCTCCGGTCGTCCCCGAATCGATCCACTGCCCCGCAGCGAAAGCGAGCGCGACGGTCCCCAGCCAAACGGCCAGAACCAACGGCCTCCCCCATGGCTGTTCTCCCATAAGAGAACCGGTAGAAGAAACCCCTCCGGATGTCGATGGCAAACCGCTCCATCCGTGTGCCGCCGGGGTGTAACCACAAGTGCGTGGAGTTTTGGAACGAACCGATCCCATTTTCTTCGGACTCTGGGAGCGCAGCGCTTCAGCCTGCGAACGTAAGCACAAGAACGCCCCGCAAACGCGGGCTAAAGCACCGCGCTCCCCTGAATTTTTCCGTGGTTTTCTCACAAAAATGGCTGCAATTGCCTGGTGAAGTCCACGCACTTGTGGTTCCATGGCTCTGGAGAGGCGGGCTGAATTTGCGTTCGCTTTTGAGCGGGGTAGGGGGAGAGGATGGTCGGATGAAACGTTATCTCCTGCTCGACGGATACAATCTCGCCTTCCGCTCCTTCTATGCGGTCCCCGAACTGAACCGGTCCGACGGATTTCCGACGAACGCCCTCCATGGTTGGGTGAAGACGCTCTGGAGGTTGAACGACCTCCATCCCGGCGCGCCGGTGATCGCCTTTTTCGACCTCGACGGAGCCCGCGAGAGGGAGGCGCTCCTGCCCGCCTACAAGGCGAACCGGACGGAGATGCCGGAAGCGCTCCGGCTACAGTTTCCCGAGATCCGCAGGATTACCGGATGGATGGGGGTCGGGGTGATCGAGTCGAGCGGGGTGGAGGCCGATGATCTGATCGCCTCGGCGGCGCGGTCCCTCGCCGCGCGGGGGGACGAGGCGGTCATCGTGAGCGCCGACAAGGATCTTGCCCAGTGCGTCGGCGGCGGGGTCATCCAGCTCCTGCCTCCGCCGACGGCGAATCCCCGGTTGGGCTGGCGGACTCTCGACGAAGAGGGAGTGCGCGAGAAGTTCGGCGTGCGCCCCGACCAGATCGCGGACTATCTGGCCCTGATCGGAGACGCTTCCGACAACATCCCCGGTCTGGCCGGAGTCGGGCCAAAGACCGCCGCGAACTGGTTGCGGGCCTACGGAAGCCTCGAGGCCATTATCCAGAACGCCGGTCGGCTGAAGCCGCCGCGTTTTCAGACGAAAGTGGGCGAGGAGAAGGAGAATCTCCTGCGCAACCGGAAACTAACCCGCCTGGACGACGGGCACGAGGTGCGCCTCGAACCGACTGCGCCCGATCCCCGGGCGCTTCGGGACATGCTCGGGGAAATGGAGATGAAATCGACGGTCGCCGAGGTGGCGAAGCGGTATGGGGCGTAGGGTTCCGCGCTGGCAACGCCGCCGATCGGCCAAACGCTGACGCTCCGACGCTACGAACCGGGGCATCCCCGCTCTTCGAGCTTCCTTCCATGCTCTGCGAGCCACGCAGGACACGGAAGGCCACCGGCCACGGGGGAGAGGCCGAAGAGCACCGTACCAAGGCCCGCTCCCACCCTTCTTTCTTTACCGATCTTGCATAAGCGATGGGATTCCGGCCCCGGCCCGCCTTTCCCGGTTGACCCGGCCCGCTTCACCGCCACTCTGCCTATGGCCGGAAGGTCTCCGGCCATGCCCCGGGTCCCCGGGCCGAACCATCCTCCACCGACCGCAAAAACCGACACCACCGATCCCATGCTCCACAAAAAAGTCACTCCCGAACCGCACGACGAGACCCTTAATCCGACCTTCGGATCGCGCTACCTTTCCGGGGAAATCCCCCGCTACCGCATTCCCGACGGGGAAATGCCGTCGCGGTCGGCCTACCAGATCATCCACGACGAGCTGATGCTCGACGGCAACGCCCGGCTCAATCTCGCGACCTTCGTGACAACCTGGATGGAACCGGAGGCCCGCCAGCTGATGGAGGAGACCTTCGAAAAGAACATGATCGACAAGGACGAGTACCCGCAGACGGCCGAGATCGAAATGCGGTGCGTGAACATCCTGGCCGATCTCTACCACGCGCCCGGGGGCGAAAAACCCTGCGGCTGCTCGACCATTGGTTCCAGCGAGGCCGCCATGCTGGGGGGGATGGCCCTCAAGTGGCAATGGCGCAAGCGCCGGCAGGCCGCCGGCAAACCCGCCGACACACCGAACCTCATCCTCGGCATCGACGTCCAGGTCTGCTGGGAGAAATTCTGCCGCTACTGGGAAATCGAGCCCCGCTACATCCCCATCGAAAAAGGCCGCTACATGGTCAACCCGGAGGAGGTCATCGAACGGTGCGACGAAAACACGATCGGAGTGATCGGCATTCTCGGCACCACCTTCACCGGGCAATACGAACCGATCAAGGAAATCAACGACGCTCTCGAGACACTCAACGCAAAGACCGGCTGGGAAATTCCGCTCCACGTCGATGCCGCCAGCGGCGGCTTCGTGGCACCCTTTCTCCAACCCGACCTTGAGTGGGACTTTCGCCTGAAATGGGTCAAATCCATCAACGTCTCCGGCCACAAATACGGTCTCGTATATCCGGGCGTGGGCTGGATCCTCTGGCGGGACGAGGACGAACTCCCGGAGGAACTCGTCTTCAAGGTGAACTACCTCGGCGGCGACATGCCCACCTTCGCGCTGAACTTCTCCCGCCCGGGAAACCAGGTCGTCGCCCAGTATTACAACTTCCTGCGCCTCGGCCGCGAGGGATTCACGCGGGTCATGGACGCCTCGCGCTCCACCGCGCGCTTCCTCGCCGCCGAACTCGAAAAAATCGGCCCCTTCGAAATCCTCGGTCCCGGAGAGGACCTTCCCGTCCTCGCCTTCCGGATACGGGAGGACGCCGACGTCAACTTCTCGGTCTTCGACCTTTCCGAACAGGTCCGGCACCGGGGCTGGCTCATCCCCGCCTACACCCTGCCGGAGAACGCGGAGGGTATCGCCGTCCTGCGAATCGTCGTGAAAGAGGACTTCAGCCGGGACATGGCCACCCTTCTGCTGGAGGACCTGCGGCGGATCATCGACGACTACGCCGACCGCGCCCACCACGAGGCGAAATCCGACCCCATCGACGGCAAGCACCGTCCCAAGTGCTGACCCGGCCATGTTCACGATCTACCCGGCCATCGACCTGAAAGGCGGGCGCTGCGTTCGCCTGCTCCACGGAAAAGCCGAGCATGAAACCGTTTACTTCGACGACCCTCTCGAAGCGGCCCGGAGATGGATTGCGGAGGGGGCGGAATGGCTCCACGTGGTCGATCTCGACGGTGCCTTCACGGGATCACCCGCCCACCTCGAGACGATCACCCGCATCGCCGCCCTCGGCTGCCGCGTCCAGGTAGGCGGCGGACTGCGCGACGAAGCCGCCGCCGCCGCCGTTTTGGAAGCGGGCGCGGCCCGCTGCGTGATCGGCACATCGGCCGTCGAAAAGCCCGAACTCGTCCGCGCCCTCGTCGCCCGGTTCGGGGGAGACAGGGTCGCCGTCGGCCTCGACGCCAAAGACGGGCGCATCGCCGTGAAAGGCTGGGTCGAGGACACCCGCCTCGACACGCTGACCTTCGCGCGCCAACTGGAGACCGACGGCGTCGAAACCGTGATCCACACCGACATCGCCACCGACGGCGCCCTCACCGGGCCCAATCTGGAGAGGCAGGCCGAACTCGCGGAAGCCTGCGGCCTCTCGGTCATCGCCTCCGGCGGCGTCTCGACGCTCGGGGATGTCGAAGCCCTCGCCCGCCTCGCCGCCGCCCACACGAACCTTTCGGGGGTCATCGTCGGCCGCGCGCTCTACGAAGGGCGGGTCGGCGTCCGGGAAATGATCGCTGCGACCGGCGGATGATCGGGACCGCTGCGCGGAGTTAACCCGATCACGGTAATTTCCTTTGGAAGTGCGGGGCAAAAGTTGCCTGTTGGATTGATCGGGGAGTTCCGTAGTGTGGAAAAAATGTCGCTTGAACCATTAGCCCCGCGTCGCCCCCTGGCCCGCCGAATTCCGGTACTATCCGCCGTTTTCGGATGCGTATTGCTGTCTTCGTGCCGTTCGCCACAGGAATACCGCGGGGAGGCCGACGAAGTCGCCTACGGCATCATCGCGGCAAAACAGGAGGAAGGTTTGGGCGAGACCGGGGAATTTACGATTGAGAAGCCCGCCGAGACCCTCCGGGACCGTCTCCTCATCGGGCAGGATCTCCCGTACAGCGATCCGGCCTCGCTGGGAACGGATGCCCTGACCCCGACGGAGCACTGGCCCGAAGATGATTATCTCGATCCCGACCGTAAGGGACGACCGCCTTCGGCTCCCGGGTTGGATCCTCCGGGAGCCCCTCTCCGCCTCAGCCTCAACGAGGCGCTTCAGGTGGCGGCGGGGAACAATCGAAACTACCAAAGCCAAAAGGAATCCGTCTTTCGTACCGCGCTCGCCCTGGATCTGGAGCGGGAGGTGTTCCGGTCCCGGTTTTCCGGCCCCGTCTCCGCGGGAGTCGAGGGCGAATCCTCCGACAATGCCGATACCACCGTGACCGCCACCGAATCGGCCGGGCTCGGTGTGACCCGCCGCCTGCGACGGGGCGGGGTTCTCACCGGACGGATCGCTCTCGATCTCATCCAGGTTTTGACCCAAGGAGGCGCCGATTCACTCGGACTGATCGCGGACGGCTCGATTGAGATTCCCCTGCTGCGGGGAGCGGGCCGCTGGGTCGTTGCCGAACCTCTCACCCAGGCCGAACGCAACGCCCTCTACGCCATCTATGATTTCGAGCGGTTCAAGCAGACCTTTGCGGTCGATGTGGCCTCCCGCTACCTCGGAGTTCTCCGCCAGTACGACCAGGTGGACAATGCCGAGGAGAACTACCGCCGCCTCGTCACCTCCTCGCGCCGCGCCCAGGCTCTGGCCAATCAGGGGCGTCTCCCCGAGATTCAGGTCGATCAGGCCCTCCAGGATGAATTGCGGGCGAGAAACGGCTGGATCTCCGCCCGGCAGGCCTACGCGGCCGGTCTCGACAACCTGAAGATCCTCCTCGGTTTGCCGACCGACGCTTCGATCGAGCTGGACCGCCAAACGCTCGAGCGCCTCGCGGAAGCGGTCGAAGTGGTCTTGCCCGCGCTGGGCCGGGAGGAAATGGCGGAAGGCTACTCGGGCGAGGTCCCGCCGGCCGACGCCCCCATCGAGCTGGAACCACCGAATCCGGAAGACCGCGGCCCCCTCGAGATGGACTCCGAGGAGGCGATTGTTCTGGCGCTCGCGAACCGCCTCGATCTCCGCGTGGCCGAGGGCGGTGTTTACGATGCGATGCGCAAGGTCGCGGTCGCGGCCGACGGGTTCCTGCCTGAATTCACCCTGCTGGCGGGAGGATCTTTCAACGAACAGCGCACCCTGGGCACTGCCGCGGGAGACAACGGGGACGTAACCATCAACCGGGGCACCTACAACGCCCTGCTCTCAATCGACCTGCCCTTCGAACGAACGGCCGAGAGGGACTCCTACCGCAACCGCCTCATCGATCTGGAAGAGTCGGTGCGCGATTTGCAGTCGCTCGAAGACGACATTAAACTCCAAATTCGTGACCAACTCCGACAGATGCTCGAATCGCGCGAATCGCTGCGAATCCAGGCGCAGGCCGTGACCCTTGCCGAACGGCGGGTCGCCAGCACCGGCCTGCTGCTCGAACTCGGTCGAGCCGAGATCCGGGATGTTCTCGACGCGCAGGAATCCCTCCTCTCGGCTCAAAACGCCCTGACCTCCGCCCTCGTCAATTACCGCGTCTCCGAACTGCAACTACAGTCCAACCTCGGCCTGCTTCAGGTCGGCGGCGACGGGCTCTGGGAGGAATACCGTCCCGGAGCGGAATAAGAACTCTCCTGCCATGAAAATTCCACCATTCCTCAGCCAGGCGAAACGCCCCCGGGTCTTCGCCGCCGCCGCCATCCCGCTCCTCGCCGTGGTTCTCGGAATATTCCTATTCCCGGGTGACGACTCCGCGGTGGAGGGAGCGGAGAGCCTGACCTACGAGGCGATCCACGAGCCCTTCACCATCAGCCTGACCGAGTCGGGTTCCATCGAGTCGCGCAACCGGGTCGTTGTGAAGAGCGAGGTCGGAGGCCAGCAGACCATTATTTTTCTGATTCCGGAGGGAAGCATGGTCCAGCGGGGCGACCTGCTGGTTGAGCTGGATTCCAACGCGCTCAAGGACAAGCTGGTCGAGGAAGAGATCGAGCTTGAGAACGCGGAGGCGGAATTGATCAGCGCGAGCGAAAACCTTGCCGTGGTCAAGAATCAGGCCGAGGCCGATATCGCGCAGGCGAAACTCGACTACCGTTTCGCCAAGCAGGATCTCGATAAATACCGCGAGGGCGAGTACGCCATGAGCCTCAAGCAGGCGAGTTCGAAGATCACTCTCGCCCGCGCCGAGTTGCAGCAGGCGGAGGACCGGTTGAGCGGATCCAGCCAGCTCTTTGAGAGCCGCTACATCTCCGCAACCGAATTGGAAAGCGACCAGCTCGCGAAACAACGGGCTCAAATGGATCTCGAGCTGGCGATTCAGGAAAAGGAACTCCTCGAGACCTACACCTACGACCGCCAGATCGCCCAACTCGAGAGCGACGTGGAGCAAGCCCGCCTCGCTCTCGAGCGGGCCGAGCGAAGTGCCCGCGCGGACATCGCCCAGGCCGAGGCCCGGCTCTCGGCCCGCCGGGCCGAGGTGCAACGGGAGCAAGTTTCGACCAAGGAATTGCGCACCCGCATCGAGAATTGCCTGATTACGGCTCCGACGGACGGGATGGTCGTCTATGCCCCCCAGGGGAACCGCTGGAACGCCGAAACGCTCGAGGAGGGGATGAGCGTGCGGGAGCGGCAGGAGCTGATCTACCTGCCGACCGCGCGGGAAATGAGCGCCCGGATCAACGTCCACGAATCCATGCTGACCAAACTGGAGATCGGCCAGCGCGCGTCCATCACCGTCGATGCGCTGCCGGGCAAGGAATTTACCGGATCGGTGGCGGAGATCGGCGTCATGCCGGAAGACGGAGGCTGGCGGAACCCCGACCTTAAGCAATACCGGACGATCATCAACATCGACGAGACATTCCCCCATCTGCGTTCGGGCATGACCTGCAAGGCCGAGATTCTGGTCGCGCACTTTGACCGGGCGCTGACCGTGCCGCTACAATCCGTTCTTCGCGTCGGGGATCAGACCACCGTCTTTACCCGGGGATCCGATGGACGCCCCGTCGCGACGCCCGTCGAGGTGGGAATGGACAACAATCGCAAGATTCAAGTTCTCGCCGGGCTCGAAGCAGGCGCCCAAGTCCTCCTGAATCCACCGCTGCCCGCTGCCGAACGGGGCGGCTCGCGCCCGCTGGTCGAGCAGGGAAACGGGGAAAATGAACCAGCGTCGGGCGAAGAGGCGGGCACGGCCCGACCCACCCCCAAGGCCGTCGCGGCCGCCCCGGACTCCGGAAAATCCGGCCGATGAGCCAACTCACCGAAAATCATCCGGCTCCCGCCGCCGGATCGCAGCAGCGCGAGATCATCATCGAGTTGAAAAACCTGCGCAAGGTTTATGCGATGGGGGACAACCGGGTCCACGCGCTGGCCGGAGTCGATGCCTTGTTTCGCCGCGGCGAGTTCTGGGCCATCATGGGTTCCTCCGGCTCGGGGAAGAGCACCATGCTCAACCTGCTCGGCTGTCTCGACCGACCCACCGAGGGCCGCTATGAGCTGGAGGGCAAGGATGTCAGCCGCTTGAGCGACGACGCGCTCAGCAACATTCGCCTGAAGCGGATCGGCTTCATCTTTCAAAGTTTCAACCTGATCGCCCAGATGACGGTGCGGGAGAACATCGAACTCCCCCTCTTTTACCAGGGCTGGGATCCGGACAAGAGCCGGGCGAGGGCCGCCGGGCTGGCCGGACGGGTTGGTTTGGGCGAACGGCTCGACCACCGGCCCGCCGAGCTGTCCGGCGGCCAGCAACAACGCGTCGCCGTTGCCCGGGCGCTGGCCAACGACCCGGCCATCCTCCTCGCCGACGAGCCCACCGGAAATCTCGATTCATCGACCGGTGATCAGATCATGGAACTTCTCGGGGATCTCCATCGATCCGGGGTCACCATCATCATGGTCACCCACGAAGAGGAAATCGCCGCCCGCGCCAGCCACCAAATGCACATGCGCGACGGCCGGATCGACCGTATCGAAAGCTGAAGGACCATGAAAAACGTTCGACTGCTTCGAAACATTCAACTGGGGATCAAGACCCTCTGGCTCCACCGGCTCCGGAGTGGTCTGACCATCCTCGGGGTGGTCTTCGGGGTGGCGAGTGTGATTGCCATGCTGGCGGTCGGGGAAGGTGCGAGCAAAGAAGCCATCGAACAGATCCGGAAGCTCGGAAGCCGGAACGTTATTCTGAACTCGGTAAAGCCCCTCAACGACTCGAGCGCGGGCCAGCGAAACGAGCGGGTCAGCGTTTACGGGCTCCTCTACGACGATGACTTGCGTCTCCGGGAGACCATTCCCACCGTCGTCAAAACCGCGCCGGCCCGCCATCTCAACAAAAACGCGCGGATCGGAGACACCGCCATGGACCTGCGGGTGGTCGGCACCACCGGCGCGTGGTTCGACCTCGTCGAGCGCCGGGTCATCGCCGGGCGGGTGTTCAATGCGCGCGACGTCGCCGAGGCCCGGCCCGTTTGCGTCCTGACCGAACACGGCGCCCGACGGCTGCTCGCAACCGAAAACAGCATCGGGGCGACCGTCCGGATTCAGGGCCATATCTTCGAAGTCATCGGGATTATCGAAACCGAAAGCGCCACCGGAGGCGTGCAGACTCCCGACCGGCCCACCGACGCCTACATTCCGCTCTCCACCTGCCGCGAACGATTCGGCGAGATGATTATCGAGATGAACAGCGGCAGCCGCACCATGGAGATGGTCGAGCTGCACCAGATCGTCGCCGAGGTGGCGTCCGAGGATCAGGTCGAAGCGACCGCTGAAGCGATCCGGGCCATGCTCACCCGGTTTCACGAAACCGAAGACTACCGGATGAGCGTGCCGCTCGCCCTGCTCCGCCAGGCCGAGGAGACCAAGCGCCGCTTCAACATCGTCCTCGGGGCGATCGCCGGAATATCGCTATTGGTGGGAGGAATCGGCATCATGAACATCATGCTGGCCTCCGTGACGGAACGAACCCGCGAAATCGGGGTCCGGCGGGCGATCGGAGCCAAGCGCAGCCAGATCGTCGGCCAATTCCTGGTCGAAACCACCGTCCTCTCCTTCGTCGGCGGACTTCTCGGGATCCTCGTCGGCGTCGCCCTGCCGGGCCTCATCACCCAGTTCGCCGGCATGGCCACCGTGGTAACCCTCTGGAGTCTGGTCCTGTCGGTCGGGATCAGCCTCGGAATCGGTCTGATCTTCGGCATTTACCCCGCCCTCCGCGCCGCCCGCCTCGACCCGATCACCGCTCTCCGGCACGAATAAGGGCGACGTTGAAACGGCTCTCGCCGTTCCTCTCCAAGCCGGAAACATCCGAATTCTCGAAGCGGAAGCGCGACAGCGATTTTGGGTTCTTCTACTGCTGCCTTCTCTTCAAAATCTCACCTTACCCGGGTAGGCTTCCCAGGTGGGATCGTCGGTCACGGCAGTCGCACCGGCTTTGATGGCTCGGGCAGTCTTCGATCCCCTCCCGCATCCATAGCAAAACATGTGTGTCGAGACACTTGTGGTTACACCCCCGGCGGGTTGGTTTGGTAAAATGGGTTCGCCTTCCCTTCATTCGCCGTCATAATAAACCGACCGCTGGGCGAAAACCGGACCCAGTCGGGGTAAGCGCCAACTTCCAGCTCGGCGAGGAGCGTGTGATCGGGCAGCGCGAACAGCAGAACACTGCCGGGGTCCGTGTGGGGATAGGCGACCACGCCGCCGCGAGAAGAGAGAGGGGAGCCGTGCAAAATGTGAGCCAGTGGAATTTCATTGCGGATGGATGAAATCCGGAAAAACCCCCGCTTGTCGCTAAAAATTTAGCTTGCAATGCGCCCGTCACGACGATGTAACAATTCTCCATGCCTCGAAAACGGAAAGATTCGAACGCCCTCACCGACCTGGAACTGGCCATAATGCACGTGATCTGGGATAGCGATCCCCCGACCACGGTGGAGGACATCCAGGAGAAGCTCGCTGAACGCGGGAAGCCGCTGGCGGGGCCGAGCATTCGCACAATGCTGATGATTCTCGTCGATAAAAACTATCTCATCCGCGAGCTGGTCGGGAAGCGCTACCACTATTTCGCCAAAGTAAACCGCTCCCAGGTGCAGCGCTCGATCGCCCGCGAGGTACTTTCCAAGGCTTTCGACGGCTCCGCCTCCGATCTGGTCGCCGCCCTGGTCAAAGGCGGGCACCTCGGAAGGGACGATATCCGGCAGGTGAAAGCGTTGCTCGAAGAGGCTGCCGCCCGGGGCGAGCGCTGAGGGATTTTCCGGAGGCGACCGGTATAACGTCCCATTTCAACATCGCGGCGCTCTGCGATTGTATTCCACGCACTTGTGGGTACGCCCATCAGGCCCCCGCGCGCAGGGCATCCAGAAATTCGGGGATCATCCCCCCGAACGCGCCGTTGGAGAAGACCACCGTCAGAACCGGTTCGGGGCCCAGGCCCTCACGGAACGCGTGGGCGAGTTCCCTGTCTTCCGCGCAGGCGCGGAACCGGCCGCCGCCGGGGCGCAGGGATTCGGCCAGTTTCTCCGGATCGAGTCGGTCTGCCGCGGGTATGGTTTCCCGGCGGTGGACGGGCGCGAGGGTCGCCGAATCCGCGAGGGCCAAGGCGTCCGCGAGCTGGTCCTGAAACCGGTTGGTTCTCATGGTGTTGCTCCGGGGCTCGACCATCGCGTGCAGATGCCAGCCGGGGAAGGCCTCCCGGAGCGCCCCGAGGGCTTCGGCGATCGCGGTCGGGTGGTGTCCGAAATCCTCGATCAGGATTCGCCGGTCCGCCCGGAAAAGCACCTCCTGCCGCCGCCGCAGACCCGCGAATCCGGAAAGGTCGAAGACGCTCCGGTCCGCCAGGGCCGGGCACAACTCCCGCACGGCGAGGGCCGCACCCGCCGCGTTGCGCGCGTTGAACGCCCCGATTAGAGGGCTTTCCACCGTGAGAGGCTCCGGACCGCCGCCCCCGGGGTGGATGCGGATCGTCGTCCGCCCGCGCCCGCCGCGATACTCGATGCGGAAGTCGTTGCCCCCGCCCATTCCGAAGGAAGAGCAGCGGGTCCAGGGCACGGGCAGCAGGGAGGCCAGCCGGGGGTCGTCGCCGTTATACAGAATCGATCCGCCCGGGGGAACGAGGGCGATGATCTGGCGGAACGACCGCCGGACATCCTCCTCGTCCCGGAAAATATCGCCGTGGTCGAACTCCAGATTGTTCAGAAGGAGAACCCGCGGACGATAGTGGACGAACTTCGAACGCTTGTCGAAAAAGGCCGAGTCGTATTCATCCCCCTCGATCACGAAGTATCGTTCCGAACCGTCCCCGGAGAGGGCGGGCGTTCCGTCGGCCATGACCCCGCCGACGAACCAACCGGCGGATTCCCCCGCGTCGGCGAGCAGCCGGGCGGCAAGAGCGGTGGTGGTGGATTTCCCGTGGGTGCCCGCCACGACCAGATTCCGGCCGCGCCGCAGAAGAAACTCCCCCATGAACCCGGGAAAGGACATCCGCCGTTCCGCGGCGTTCTCCATCAACCACTCCACCTGCGGATGCCCGCGGGAGACCGCGTTCCCCACGACGAACAAGCCACCCCGCCAGGCATCGAGCCCCCCGGCACCGGCGGGGGAATCGACAGCGATTCCCGCCTCCGCGAGCAGGCCCGACACCGGGGGATAGACGCCCGCGTCGGATCCTCCGACCCGCCAGCCCGCCCGGCTCATGGCCACCGCGAGGTTTCCCATCGCGGTACCGCCGATCCCGATCAGATAGAGATCCTTTTTTTCGCCAAGCCCCGTCATTCCGGCGAGCCTGCCCTTTTGGATTCGGGAAGACCAGCGCCAAAAAACCGGGTCACTCCTCACCGCCCCGGTGGTCCCGGGCGATGAGCATGTAGAGGCTGGGAAGGACCAGGAGGGTGAAGAGCGTGCCGATGGCCATCCCGGTGACGAGGGTGATCCCGATGCTGTTCCGCGCGGCCGCGCCGGCACCGGTCACGAAAACCAGCGGCATGTGCCCGAAGACCGTCGCCCCCGTCGTCATGAGAATGGGCCGGAGCCGGATCTCGGCGGCCTGCTGGATCGCGGTCAGCTTTTTCTTTCCGCTCCGCTGGAGTTCGTTCGCGAACTGGACGATCAGGATCCCGTTCTTGGCGATCAGCCCGACCAGGGTGACCAGCCCGACCTGCGAGTAGATGTTCATGCTCGTGAAGCCGAGGAAGGAAAAGAGCAGTGAGCCGGTGATCGCGAGAGGCACGGATCCGAGGAGGATGATAAGCGGATCCCGAAAACTCTCGAACTGGGCGGCCAGCACGAGGAAGATGAAGAGGATCGAGAACAGGAGGATGAAGTTGCCGCCGCCCCGCTCAGTGACGAGCTGGCGGGATTCGCCCGCGTAGTCGATCTCAAACCCTCGCCCCCGGGGAAAGACATCCTCCGCCTGCTCCTCGAGGTAGTCGAGGGCGTCGCCGAGGGTCGAGCCCGGCATGGGTACGCCCTGGATCATGGCCGAGTTGAGCTGCTGGAACCGTTTCAACTCCCGCGGGCGCACCGATTGGCCGATGGAGACCACGGTCGAGGCCGGATAAACCGTGCCATCGGCGGCGGTGAAGTACAAATCGCCCAGCTGTTCGGGAATGAGCCGGGCGGTCCGGGTCACCTGCGGGATCACCTTGTAGCTCCGACCGTCGATGCTGAACCGGTTGACGAAGGCCCCGCTGAAAGCGGCCCCGAGATTTTCCCCGATCCGGCTCATGTCGAGACCGAGATCGGCGGCCATCTCTCGGTCGATCCCGACCTCGATCTGCGGGCGGTCGAACTTGAGATCGCTGAACGCGAACATGAACTTGCCGCTCTCGTTGGCCCGCTTGATCAGTTCCTCGGTGACTTCGAAAATCTCCCGGGGAGCGCCGGTCGAAGTGATCACGAACTGGACTGGAAACTGGCTCCCGCCGGGCAGGGAGGGCGGAGGTGCGCTGAACACCTCCAGCCCGGCGACCTTCGACAACTCCGGCTGCAAACCGGCGAGGATCTCCTGGGTCGTCCGGTCGCGCTCGCTCCACGGCACGGTGACGAGGCCCGCGAAGCCGGCGAGGGGATTGCCCGGCACGCCTGCGCCGGGGAAGGATATGGTGAAGGTGTTCTCCGTCTCGGAAGCCGTGCGGTAGATCTCCGAAACGCGGGACGAATAGAGAAGGGTCTGCTCCAGGGTGCCGGTGGGCGGGCCTCGAAGGATCGAGAAGATGACGCCCTGGTCTTCCTCCGGTGCCAGTTCCTGCGGCGACAGCACATAAAAGACCGGCGCGAGCAGGATCACGAGAAGAGCCATCGTGTTCACGACGGGCCGCGACCGGAGGGCCGTCCGCAGAACGCGCCCGTAGAAACCGCGGAGACGGTCGAAGCCACTCTCCATCCGGGAGACCAGACCGTTCGGGCTGTACTCCCGGCGGAGGATCTTCGCGCACATCATCGGCGAGAGCGTGAGCGCCACCACGCCGGAGACGAGGACCGCCCCGGCCAGGGTGAAGGCAAACTCCCGGAAAAGCGCCCCGGTCAGGCCGCCCTGGAACCCGATCGGCACGTACACGGTCACCAGGGTGAGCGTCATAGCGATGATCGGGCCGACCAGCTCGCGGGCGCCGTCGATCGCCGCGTCGATCCGGCTCTTGCCCATGCGCAGGTGGCGCTCGATGTTCTCGAGCACGACGATGGCATCGTCCACGACCAGCCCGACCGAGAGGACGATGGCCAGGAGCGTCAGGAGGTTGACCGAAAACCCGAAGACCAGCATCAGAAAGGCCGCCCCGATCAGGGAGAGCGGCATGGCCACGACCGGGACGGCCACCGCCCGGAACGAGCCGATGAAGAGGAAGATCACGATGATGACGATCGAAAGCGTCTCCGCCAGGGTCCGCCCGATTTCCGCGATGGCGTCTTCGATGTATTTGGTGGCGTCGTACGGCACGCCTAGCTTCATCCCGGCGGGGAGATTGCGTTCGATCTCCGGCAGCACCTCCCGCACTCCGGCGATGACATCGAGCGTGTTCGCCGTCGGGAGGGGAAAGATCGCCATGAAGGTCGCCTGACTGCCGTCGAAACGCACGTCGCTGTCATAGTTTTCCGAACCGAGGACCACGTCCGCCACATCGCCGAGCCGGACGAGGGTTCCGTCGGACTCGCGCACCACCAGATCGCGGAACTGCTCCGCATCCCGCAGATCGGTGTCCGCCGTTATGGCGACCTGGATGTACTCGCTCTTGGTCTGACCGACGGCCGAGAGAAAGTTGTTCGCGGCGAGCGCGCGCCGCACATCGCCCGCCGTCAGCCCGAAGGCCGCCAGCTTGTCCGGATCGAGCCAGATCCGCATCGCGAAAGTGCGGGCGCCGAGGATGTCGGCCCGCTGCACGCCCGGCACGGCCGAGAGCCGCGGCTGAACGACCCGGGTCAGGTAATCGGTGATCTCGTTGCTCTTCAGATCATCCGAATAAAAACCGAGATACATCGAGGCGATCTGGCTGTCGGTATCCTCGATGTCGATGACCGGTGCCTCCGCCTCCGGGGGCAGGTCGTTGCGGACCTGGTTGATCTTGGAGTTGATCTGGGTCAGCGCGCGGATCGGATCGTAGTTGAGCCGCAACTGCGCCCGTATCGTGCTGATTCCGGCGGCGCTGGAGGATTCGAGATAGTCGATCCCCTCGGCACTGGCGATGACCCGCTCCAGAGGGGTGGTGATGAAGCCCTGGACCAGATCGGCGTCCGCGCCGATATAGGCCGTGTTGACCACGACCACGGAGACATCCGTCCGCGGAAACTGCCGCACGTTGAGGCGGTAGATGGAAACCGCGCCGAGCAGGAGGATGAGAAGGCTGACCACCGTCGCAAGGACCGGCCGCCGGATGAAAATGTCGGTGAACTTCATCGTCCGCTCGCTCCGGAATCCCTCCGCTCAACCCTCTGCGGGCTTGGGATCCTTCTTCGCATCGGGAAGCACCTCGTTGTTGATCCGCACCTCGGCCCGGTCCCGCAGCTTGGCGATGCCCGCCACGACCACCCGCTCGCCGGGCTCGATCTTTCCCTTGATCGCCACGAGATCACCCCTCCGGTCAACGACATCCACAAAGACCTGCCGTACCCCCTGATAGGTCGAATCGTCCTCATTCGTCAACTCCCGCACCACATAGACCCCGTTCCCGAACGGATTGTAGCTCATGGCGGTGTCGGGCACGGTCAGCCACTCGCGGGTCGTGCCCAGATCCAGGTCGAGCCGCGCGAACATACCCGCGCGGAGAACGCCATCCGGGTTGGGGATCGCGGCGCGGACCCGGACATTGCGGGTGTTCGGATCGATCCGCGGACTGATCGCCTCGACGCTGCCCTCGAAACTCCGACCCTCGAAAGCATCGACCGTGAAGCTGACGCCCTGCCCCTCCTTCATCCGGGAGAGATGCCGCTGCGGGAGGGTGAAATCGAGATAGAGGGGATCCGATGCCTCCAGGACCACGATCGGCTCGCCCGCCGAGAGAAGCTCCCCGAGGCTGACCTGCCGGATGCCCAGCCGCCCGGCGAAAGGCGCTTCGATCCGTTTCTTCGCGATGAGAGCCCGGATGCCCGCCGCCTCCGCCTCCAGGCGGTTTTTTTCGGCCCGGGCGGAATCAAAATCCGCCTTGGAAATCGTATCGCGCTCGAAGAGATCGCTGGCCCGGGTGAATTCCACCTCGGCCAGATCCCGCCGCGCCCCGGCCGCTTCGAGGTTCGCCGTTTCGACGGAGTGATCCTGGACCAGCAGAAGTTCGCCCCGGTCAAAAGACTGTCCGGATTCGAAGTGGATTTCGATCACCCTGCCCTCGACTTCCGCGGACACCACGATCCCCTCGCTGGCCCGTAGCGAGCCGACCGCCGGGATCCGCTCCCGCCACCGCGTCTTCCCGATCTCAACGACAGCGACCGCGGGCGGCGGCGGTGCCATCTGCTCGCCCATGGCCATGGCCTGCAGGACCTGTTTGTACTTGAAGAACCCAAGTCCGCCCACGACCACCGCGAAAACCGCGAAGAGGATAAGGAATTTCAGCCAGAGCTTCATGTTGTTGCGGAAAAAACGGCGAATCTGGCGCAATCGCCCTGACTCCGCAATCGCAAAGGATGGTTTGCGGCTGAATCGGGTGTAACCACAAGCGCGTGGAGCTATGGACGGGAATTTTTTCGATTTCCCGGTCGGTTCCCGGCCATCGCGCAAGCGCGAGGCCCTACACGAATGCGAAGTCCGGATTTACCGTTGTTTCGGAAAACTCGTAGGGCCGCGTGCTCTTGACGGCCATAGCTCGGCTTGCCCACCGTCTAGTCCTGCGTAGCCCGCAGAGCGAAGAAGGAAGCCTTGTGCGAAGGAGGGAGAGCGACGGCTGTTGCGCGCGTGCCGCCCCGGGGGACCAACCAGCTATCGTACTTCCTTGAATCTTTCGGTGATCTTCCAACGAAATAGCTGTATTCGGCGGATCAACTCCACGCACTTGTGGTTGCGCCCGGCTTCGAGCGATTCGTGGGCGTGGATCATTCTGATCGCCTGCGCCGGAATCAGTGTTTATCCGGAGGTCCCCTTCAACGAGGATGCCGATATCGATGACTTCGGGATTACCGTTTACGAGCGCGTGGGAACCGAGTCGTTTTCCAATTTTATCGATGTGAGCGGCGTTTCCTTCCAGAGATAGCCGCGGTTCCAGGAGAATGGCTCTCCCCCCGGCCCCTCGCCGAGGGCCTCGTTTTTCTATCGGCTCAACCGCCGCAGTTTTTTGCGGAGGCGGCGGAAGTCGCTTTGCGACATCCGGTCGATGAAGAGAACTCCCTCCAGGTGATCAACCTCGTGCTGGATGCAGCGGGCGAGCAGTTCCTCGCAAACGAGAATGTGGTTTTGTCCGTCCAGATCCGCGTAATTTACCTCGATCCGGTTGGGCCGGGGCACGTCGCCGCGGATCCCGCGGAAAGAGAGGCAGCCCTCCTCCATCACCCCGACTTCCACGGGAGGGGCGGTCTCTACCCGCGGATTGACCAGGAACAGGGGCATGAGTACCGCCGGGGGCACCATCTTCCCGTCGAGCAAAGTGATCCCGGTTTCGGCGGCGGCCGCCCCAAGATCCACGACGCAGAGGCGGAGCGTCACGCCCACCTGCTGGGCGGCCAGGCCGATGCCCTCGTGCGCCTCCATCGTTTCCCGCATGTCCCGGGCCAATCGCGCCAGATCCCCGTCGAAACGCTTCACCGTTTCGCCCTTTTCCCGAAGAACGGGTTCCCCGTACTGAGTTACACGCAAGACCATCCAAGGGAAACCGTGACACAGGTTCGTTTCCGAAACAAGCCAAGCGTTCCCGGTGGTCACACCCCTCCCTTCGCCATGACCACGCCGTGCTGGGGCTTGCAGTAGGTTTCCTTCAGGCAGAACACCGACACAAAGAGGGCGATGAGGCAAAGGATGGGGATGTAGGTCAGCGCGTATTTGAAATTCTCCGCGTCGAACACCGTCGCGCTTTTGTCCTTGAGGGTCAGGGTCACCAGAAATCCGAATACGATCGGATTCACGGTGTCGAAGAGCAGCATCAGCCCGTTGTTCAACCCCATCGAGGTGGCGCTCAGGCGTTCGGACACCCGGGTTTTTCGAGGAGCCTGGCGAGGCGCCCCATCCGCAGATTGTGGAAGGAGTGGCAAAACCGGTCGGCTCCGGTGTGGGAGGCGAGCGCTTCGAGAACCAGCAGGGCCACCGGCAGGATGTCGGCCCGCGGCGGGGGAAGGCCGGGAAAGGATTTCCGGCCCTCGAGATCGAGGGCGGCCAGCTTTCCGAAAAGCCGTTGGATATCCAGCAACGAAATCTCGTTGGACTGGTCGGGGAGGGGGCGGTCGCCTTCCGCGGCGAGGAGCAGCCGGGTGATCGTGAACGCTCCGCCGGTGCCCCAGTGGCGCCGGGCGGGATCCGCTTCCAGCCGGGGCAGCCGCCGGGAGAAGGTGTGGAGGCAGCACTCCCGGATGGCCGCGCGGGCGGACGGAGGAAGCGGAGCTTCCGGGTCCGGCACGAAGCGATGGAGAAGGCGGACGGCTCCAAGATCAAGGCTGGCGAGATGGGCGATGCCGCCGCCGCGCGAGTGGATCCATTCGAGACTGCCGCCACCGAGATCGGCGACCGTGTAGTCGGAGCCGGGGTCGAGGTCCGGCTCGACGGCAATCCCCCGCGCGATGCCGGCGGCCTCTTCCTCGCCGGTCAGGATCCGGAGGGGCCGGCCGCAGCATTCGTCGATCAGGCGGACAAAGTCATCCCGGTTTTCCGCGTCGCGGACCGCGCTGGTGGCGAGGATCTCCACCCGCCCGGGCTCGAACGGGCGGGCGACCTCCAGCAGGGTCCGGACGGCACCGGCGGCTTCGCGCATGGCGGTTTCGGTGAACCGGGGCGGGTCGGCGTACATCCCCCGGCTGATCCGGCACTCGATCGCCTGATCGTGGAGAACGGCCACCCCACCCCGGGGCAGGGATTCGCCGACGAGGATCTTGATCGTGTTGCTCCCGATATCGACGACGGCACCCCGACGGATGGCGGGGCCGCTCACAACGAAAACCCCTCCGGAGCGATCACGATGACGTACTCGCCCTTGCGGGCGCGGGAGAGCACTTCCTCCCGGACTTCGCCCGCCGGCCCGACGGACGAGGTTTCAAACTTCTTCGTCAACTCCCGCGAGACGGCGATCACCCGCTCCTCTCCGAGGACCTCAACCACTTCGGAGAGCAGCTTCTCGATCCGGTGGACCGATTCGTAGAGGATGATCGTGGAGGGAAACCCGCGGTGCTCTTCGAGAAACCTGCGGCGGACGGCGGATTTCGGGGGAAGGAATCCGGCGAAGAAAAAACGGTCCGACGGCAGGCCGCTCACCGAGAGGGCGGCGACACAGGCCGACGGTCCCGGAACGGCGCGGACGGAGATGCCGGCGGCCCGACAGGCCCGGACCAGCCGGAAGCCGGGATCGCTGATGGTCGGGGTGCCGGCGTCGGAGGCGAGGGCGACGTCGCGCCCCGCCTCGAGTTCCGCGAGCAGCCCCGGAGTCCGTTCCGATTCGTTTTCCTCGCGGTAGGAAAGCAGCGTCGGCCTGGGAATCTCCCAACGGGCGAGCAGTTTGCCGGTCACCCGGGTATCCTCGCAGGCGATAATGGCCACCGAGCCGAGAATTTCCCTCGCCCGGGGGCTCGCGTCGCCGAGATTGCCGATCGGCGTGGCGACGACGAAAAGAGTGCCGATCCTTCCATTATCCATAGCGCCTTTGGATCTTTCTCCTCAGTCGAAAAATTTCAACCATAAGGAAGTGGGACACTGTCGGATGTAACCACAAGTGCGTGGAGGGAATACCGAGATTGATTCGATAATCGTGCGTGAGCCGCCGAACTACTGCGGGAGGGCGGCTGCCGCGCCAAGGCGAAGCAGTGCCTCAAGGGGGCTGCTTTCAGGGGGATGAAATGCATGTGTTTTTCGGAGTAGTTTCAAAAG
>CAZDRT010000035.1:0-22060 GCA_964507815.1 uncultured Puniceicoccaceae bacterium | reverse complement strand
ACAGAACAATGCGAAGTTTTGCGAAGACGGGTCCTCAGCCGCCGCATTGCGGGGAAGAGAATGGAAAGCCACGGAATAAGTCCGGCGGCGCGGGAATCTTTCGGAAGTGCAGCGGATCCTTTCCGACGTATCGCGGCGGCTGAGGACAGCCGCCCTCCCGCCTCGCCATTCCGGCGAGGAGGAGGACGACGAGGGCGATTTTCCGCCCATTCACTCCGACTCCGGCTTCCGGAGGGGAAGCGAAAAGGAAAAAACACTCCCTTTCCCAAGGGTGGATTCCACCCCCAAAACGCCATCGTTCGCCCGAATCAGGTCCGCGCAAATGCGAAGTCCCAACCCAAAACCCTTTTCATTGTCGGTGCCCGCCCTCGATTCCCGGAGGGCCCCGCTCCGGATCGAATCAAGCTGTCGGGCATTCATGCCCGTCCCGTCATCGGCCACGGAGACAAGGATCCGGTCCTTCTCCAGCCCGACTGAAACAAGCACTTTCCCGCCGGCCTTGCTGAACTTGATTCCGTTGGAGATCAGGTTGCGGAGAATCGTCCGCAAATGCATCGGATCGACCCGCGCGACGAATTCCGGACGGACCGACTCCTCGAGGCGAACCCCCTTGCGGACGGCAGCCGCCTCGTTCGCCCGTATTTCCACCCGGATGAAATCCTTCAGGCACGCATCAACCGGCCGTGGCTCGATCCGGTCCAACTGGGAGGACGCCCATTCGAGAAGGTTCTCAAGCATGGACTCCAGGTTCGCGGTTTCGCTCTCGAGGGAACCGCGCAGATCGTCGAACTCCTCCGAATCGAGCTGGCCGCCCCGCAGAAGATCGAGCACCGAGCGCACGTTTCCGACCGGACCCCGGAGGTCGTGTCCCAGGATCGCAAAAAGTCGTTCCTTCGCCCGGTTCGACTCCTCGAGCCTCTCGCGGTGCTTCTCCAATTCACACCGTTGCGCCTCGAGCCGTTCCCGGTATTTCCGGTTCACGATCCGGTACAATTCGAGGAAGAGCATCACCGCGAAGAGGAAAATCGACAGATTCACGGCGTACTGAACCGGTGGAAGGACGGTTGATTCTACCCCTTCGGCCAGCATCACCAGTTTGGCGAAGAGGAAAAGAAGTCCGTTCAGGAGGGAGAGGGCCCAGCGCGAGACCATCCTGTCGAACATGAACATGGAGGCCACGATCCCCAGAACCAGGAAATTCTCGTTGCCGTTTCCGAAATGAATCGCCGACGAGAAAAACCCCAGACCGGCAACCAAAGTGATGGATCCGAAGGCCATTCGCGGCGACCCCACGCCGACCAGGACCAATCCGCACAATCCGCCCAGGCCGGTGACCAGGTTGGAGGGGACGAGAGCCAGGCCACCGCTGATCCAGTTGAACAAGGCGAATCCGAAACCGCCGAGAACGAGAGCCACGGAACAACCGGTCGTGATGTACCTCCGCAGCTTCTCCGCGAACGGCAGTGAATCCTCGACATGCATGTCGAGGATTCTCAGCCATCGGGGAAGCAGGGACCGGTCGCTCATCGTCCGGGGAATTTTTCAGGGAACGCGCGGAGTGCCAAGGGAAATCCCGTGGCGGCCTTCCATGTGGGCGGAACCAAGAGTGCGCGGAGGGAATATCGGATTCCATTCACAAGCCGTGCGTGCGACGCCGAATTTATCCCGCCGCTTCCAATTTCCGTCCCCGCAACGCGGCGGCTGAGGACAGCCGCCCTCCCGCCTCGGCCCTTACCCACCGCCTCCTCAGCGGAGGGCGGCCAGGAAGTAGTTCCGCTGCTTTTCCGAAACCGGCATCTCCAGGCGGTCCATCACGGAGAGGAGATCCTCCCATACCTTTCTCTTGCTGGCCACCGAGTCGTGATTGAGGAGATAGGAGGGGTGATAGGTGATCACGAGGGGGACGCCCTCGAATTCCCGCCATTGGCCCCGCAGCCGCGCCATTTTCCCCTTGGTCTCGATGCCGAGAAGACCCTTGGCCGCCGTCCCACCCAGGGCCACGATCACTTCCGGTTGGACGATGGCGATCTGCGCCCTGAGATAGGGCAGGCAGAAGGCCGCTTCCTCGTCGGTGGGCGGTCGGTTGCCGAACGAGTTCCCCGTCTTCGGGCGCCAGTTCATGATGTTGCCGATGTAAACATCCTCCCGCTTCAACCCCATGGCCGCGATCATGCTGTTGAGGAGTTTCCCGGCGGGCCCGACAAACGGTTCGCCCTCGGTTTCCTCGTCCGCACCGGGGGCCTCCCCGCAGAAGAAAATCCGTGCGTCGAGGGACCCGACTCCGAAGACGACCTTCTTCCCCGGGTTGAGATTCCCGAGACAAGTCGGACAGGCGAGGACCGATTTGCGGAGATGCTCCCACCGCTCCTGTTTGCTCCCGTCGGGCAGGGCGACCTCCGGGGGCGGCGGGAATGGCGATGGTTTCGCGGGCGCGGGCGTCTCTTTCGGTTCGGGTGCCGGAGCCACGGCGGCCTTCGCCTTGCGGGGAGCCGGCGGAACGGCCGCCGGCGGGTTCCCGCCGGGGGTCGCCGGACCCAGGACCCGGGAGAGATCCTCCAAGGTCTTGTCCGATACCGTGATCTCCCCGGTTCCCTCCGACCGCAGGAGAAGAAGCTCTTCGCGGAACAAGCGGAGAAGCCCGGCCCCCATCAGGACATCCCCTCCGGAGACTCCGATCCGCCGGAACCGTCGGCGGTCTCCTCCCTTCCGGCGACGATTCTCTCCACGTACTTCGCCAGCAGGTCGTACTCCAGGTTCACCGCTTCGCCGACACGGCGGTCCGACAAATTGGTAACCGCCAGGGTGTGGGGAATGAGCCACACCGCGAATCCGTCCGCATGGACCTCGGCCACTGTCAGCGAGATGCCGTCGATGGCGATGGAGCCCTTGTGGACCAGGTACCGCAGGCCCCGGCAGGAAACCTTGAGGTAATGATCCGCCCCCCGCCGCTCGAAGACCTCCACCCGGCCGCTTTCATCGACATGGCCGCTGACAAAATGTCCGCCCATCCGGGTCGTCGGCAACAGACTCCTCTCCAGGTTCACGAGGCGGCCCGCCCCGAGATCGCGGAACGAAGTCAGCCGCACCGTTTCGGCGAGCAGATCGAAGGACAACCGCCCGCCGTCGCCTCCGGTCACCGTCAGGCAGCAACCGTTGACCGCGATCGAATCGCCGGGAGCGACGCCGTCGAACGCGCCCTCCGTATCCACCTCGAGCCGGAAACCCGAATCATTTTCCTCGAATCGGACAATCCCGCCCGCCGTTTCCACCAAACCCGTGAACATGGCGGAGAAGGATGGATTTCGCGCGGGCCGATGACCAGATCATTTTTTGGGGTTGACGCGGGCTTCCCGCCCCGGTTTACTCCTGCTTTTCTGATGCGAGCGTAGCTCAGCTGGTAGAGCACCACCTTGCCAAGGTGGATGTCGAGGGTTCGAATCCCTTCGCTCGCTCCAGGCGACAATGATCTTGCCAGCCCGCGCGGCTTTCTCCGAAATCCGCCTCATGATGAAGGCTCTCTTTTTCCCCGGCGGCATCCTGAAACTCGGACTCGCACTCCTCCTCCCCTTTTCCGCATCGACGCGGGCCGGGGCGGCCCCGTCCGGCGAGCCGCGGCAGGTGCGGTCCATCTTCCTCGGCATCGACCACCTGACCCAACGGGATTACGACATCCTGGAGGGGAAGCGGATCGGGCTCCTGACCCACCCGGCCGGAGTCAACCGGCAGGGGGAATCGACCATCGAAGTCCTCGACCGCGCCCCGAACGTGAACCTGGTCGCCCTTTTCGGACCGGAACACGGGGTTTACGGGGACGAGAAGGCCAACGTCCCGATCAAGGACCGGACCGACAAGAACACCGGCCTGCCGGTTTATTCCCTCTACGGGGCCACCCGCAAACCCACCCCGGCCATGCTCGCGAAAATCGACGCCATGGTCGTCGATCTGCAGGATCTGGGCGTCCGCTCCTACACCTACATCAGCTGCATGAAGCTGGCCATGGAGGCGTGCTTCGAAAACGGCGTGGAATTCATCGTTCTCGACCGCCCCAATCCGCTCGGCGGACTCAAGGTGGACGGTCCGATGATGGAGACGAAATGGATGAGCTACGTCGGGGCCTACCGCATGCCCTACGTTTACGGGCTCACGATCGGCGAGCTGGCCCGCATGCTCAAGGAAGTTCCCGGATGGCTCGACGTCCCGGTGAAGACCCGGCTCGAAGGCCGGCTGAAGATCGTGCCGATGAAGGGCTGGCGGCGGAGCATGCTCTGGCCGCGGACCGGTCTGCGCTGGGTGCCCACCTCTCCGGCCATTCCCGACCTGTCGGCCGCCCTCGGCTACCCGATGACCGGCCTCGGCACCCAGCTCGGCGGATTCAAACACGGCTACGGAACCCCCTTCCCCTTCCGGCTCCTCAGTTTCCAGGGTATGTCGCCTCCCACCCTGAAAGGACACCTCGAAGGCCTGAACATCCCGGGGCTGAGCTTCCAACTGCGCAACTACCGGCTCCCGACCCGGCAGACGGGCATGGGCGTTTACGTGGTGGTGGACGACTTCGCCGCCCTCCGCCCCACCGAGTTGAGTTTCCACATGATGAAGCTCGCCGCGAAATGGAGCCGGACGAACCCCTTCGCCGAGGCCACCCCCGCCCAGCGGACCCTCTTCAACAAACACGTCGGCTCGACCGAGTGGTGGGAGGCGATTTCGACGGACGGAGGCCGCGTGGATCTCAAATCCTTTTTCCGGAAATTCGCCCGGGAGGCGGATACCTTCCGCACCTTCAGCCGGAAATACTGGATTTACACCAACCTCTAGCCGTTGCGAATCGACGTCTATATCTTCCGGGAGTGGATCAAGGTCTTCGCCCTCGCGGTGGTCGCCATCCTGGGCCTCCTCCTGCTCAGCGAGATCTACAACGAGCTGCCGCGCTTCATCGAGCGGAAGGCACCGCCGGAGACCGTCGTTTCCTTCTTCCTTCTACTGGTTCCCGGCTACCTGCCCTCGCTCCTGCCCGTCTGTTTTCTCCTCTCGCTGCTCTACTGCCTCGCCACCCTCCAGCGCAACGGCGAGATCGTCGCCATCCGGGCGGCCGGCATTGGTCTGTTCCGGCTCAGCCGGGCCTTTTGGATCGGCGCCGCCCTCCTCTGCGGGTTGCTGCTCTGGCTGAACGCCTCCCTAACCCCCCGCTCCCTCGAGGAGGCCGAAGCGATCAAGGAGCGGGTCAAGGAACGGGACCTCGACTCGAGCGCGGAGGTCGTAAGGGGCACGACGGAGAAACTGGGGGTCTTCCTGCCGGAATCGGACGAATTGTGGTTCGCCGAAGTGTACCGGGCCTCGACCGACGAAGCCCTCGGAGTCACCGTTTCCCGCCCGGGTCCGGCGGGCGGAAGGATTCGCCACGAGGCCGCCCGAGCCCGGTTTGATCCGGAGACATCCGTCTGGACGCTCGAAGAAGGGAATCGCCTCCGGATCCCCTCCGGCGGAGACCTCCCCGATAATCTGGAGCCCTACGAGACGGCCCGCCTGGCGGGATCGCGGATGACACCGGAAATCCTCCTCGGACTGAGCCACCGCCCGAAGGATCTCTCCCTCCGGCAACTGGGCGGATTGATCCGCCAGCTGGGCGACGACCCGCGGGCGGCACCCTACCGGACCCGCCAACTCTCCATACTCGCCACACCCCTCCAGTTTTTCGTCGTGGTGCTCGTCGCCCTGCCCTGCGCCCTGGGAACCGGCCGTTCCCGCTCGACCGGCGGCTTTTTTCAGGCGATCTGGCTCTACCTCGTCTTCTTCGCCCTGACCGTGCTTTTCGCGGCGGCGGGTCAGCGAGGCTGGATCCCGCCCGCCGCCGCCGCATGGACCCCCTTCCTCCTGGCCGGGGCCGGAGGAGTCTGGCTCTACCGGCGGAACGCCTGACAACCCGATCGGGCACGATGAACGCGAAACCACCCCCAAATGCGGGAAACGAATTTCCCACGCGGAGGGCCTGTTCAGCCATAAGGAAGCGGGGCATGGCATCAGCGATGCGTCCCGCATCCGGCATCCACAGTCGGATTGACAGACTTCGACCTTTCCGCCCGAATCCCTTCCATGCGGAACACGGACGGACAACGGACAATCGGCGCGGGGAATCACGGGGGCATCGGTCTGCTTCTGCTTCTCGGATTGCTGTGCCTGTCGCCCGGCCTGATCGGCTGTCGGAGTACCACCGAAGCGGACAACCGGCCCGCATGGGTCCGGCAGGCGGAAGCGCAAATGCGCGGGCAACCGGAATGGAAAGTCCGCGGCCAGGGGGCGCGGGTGGCCGAACCGGGATCCATCGGAGGCGCCGGAACGGGAGGCGTGGAACACCGGAGGTCCTCCGATGAAAAGGAGTCCTCGAAACCGCCGCCGAAACCGCCGGGCGCGCGATGGGGCGAAACCAAAGTCACGGTGGAGGTGGAAAAGTAGCGCGGGCCGCCAGCCTGTCATCTCCCCGGACAACGTTCTTCCACTGGTTGAGGATCGTTGAACTTCACGCACCGGCGCGGTGGACCATCACCTGCTGGAACGGAATCTCCCAATCGTTCGCGTTGCAACAATCGACGAGGATGCGTTGCAACGCGTATTGAACCTCCTCGTACAGCGGCGCGGCGGTTCCGGCCAGATCGACCTCCACTTCGTAATCCAGCGAACTGGCTCCCGCCGAGGCGAAGCGGACCTCCGCCGAGCGGAGGTTTTCGGCTCCGACCAGTTTTCCGATCCCCTCGCGGACGGCCCCTGTCATCACGGCGGGAATGGAGGTCGTGCATTCCCTCTGGTGGCGGTAGTCGATCCCGAACCGTGTCTCGACCCGGAAAGTTCCCTCCGAGAGATTCCGCGGAGAGAGAGCGAGAAAGTCCGGGGTCGGCAGGGTCACCCGCGCCCCGCCCAGTTCCTCGAGGGCGACATGGCCGGGGTTCTGCGCAACGGTACGACCGACCCGACCGTCGGCGAGCTGGATCCAGTCGCCCTTCCGGCAGGGGAATTCCGTTTCGTCCGGACACCACGGCCGGGAGTGGTGTCCGACCAGGTGGCGGACCGGCAGAATCTGGACGGCGTCGTCGAGGCGGTGGTTGGCGAGCCGGGAAGTGAACCCGAGCGATTCGACATCCCACGGGATCCCGTCAAAAACGATCCGCTCGCCCTCCTTCACCATCCCGACATTGAGGATGAGCTTGAGGGACTCGACGAACTGCGGGAGCACCTTGACCCCGCCCCAGGCCACCGCCAGCAGGAAGAGCAGAACGATACCGAAAAGGAATAGGTCGCCCGTGGCACTGAAGGCCACGAGCATCGCCGCGACCGCGCCGAGCACACTGAGAAGATTGGCCGTCAGAACAAAAACACGGCTGCCCAGATTCTTCGGGTTATCGGTCTTGCGGACCCGCCGGGCCACCGACAGGACCAGCCGCACGAGGAAGAACACCCCGAGGGCGGAGCCGATCCCTATCGCGAGGTTAAAGCCTCTCTTTCGTAAAAACTCCCGGATATAGGTCGTGGAACCGGCGAGAAGGCCCTGATCCTCCCCTTCGAGATTTTCGAGCTGCAGCGCGGCGGACTCGGCCCGGTTCCCGGCAAATTGCATGCGGTCCTGCCAGATTTCCAACTGCTCCCGCAGCACCGGTGCCACAGGACCGTCACCCGCTTCCGCGAGGAGCGACTCCACGTGAGCCACCGCCCGCCCGGCGGCCTGCGCCTTCTCCTCGGCGGCTTCCTTTTCCTGCCGAAGATCGGCGATCTTACGTGAGACAGAGGTCGCATTCTCCATCTCAGCGAGGATAGGCTGCAGGATCTCGCCCAGTTGACGCTCCCAGGAAAAGGTTTCCTTTGGCTTGTCCTCAAAAAGGCCGATGTCGATTCCGGCGGCGTTTTCGTTGAAATTGAGGACCAACTCGTTCAGCTCGCCGGTCGCCTTCGCCAACTTTTTGACAACCCCCTCGCGGCTGACCTCGTTGGTCTCTCCGGCCAGCTCGTTCTCGAGATTCTGAACCTCCTCCCGCTTGATCCGAATCGCCTCATACTGGGCGAGCAGGGAGGCGGCCATCCGGGCGACCGCCGATTCAGGCGCGGCGACCTCCGCCTCGTCGGCTGGGAGGGCCTCGTCGACCGGGAGCAATGCTCCGGAGTCAGCGGGCGCTTGCGCGAAGGCTGCCTGAACGGAGAAGGCGAGAAGGAACGGGAGAAAGAGAAAACCGCGCATGAGTCGTGGGAATGGAAACATCAACGAGCGTTATGAACAGGCGGGCCAGGCGCGGAAAGCGAAAAAAAACGCCCTGCGGTGGCGGCGGCACCGGTGCGGACCTCCATGGCAATCCGCAGCGCCCCCACTCATCGCCCGAGCATTTCCTTGGCCCGGTTCAGGGTCTCTTTCTCATCTTCCTCAAGGGACCCGAACCCCGAAGCGTTGATCTTGTCGAGGATACGGTCAACCTCCGCGCGCAGGTCGGGGCTCTCGGGAGCGGCGCGGGAGGATCCCTTCCCTTTGCCGCGCGGGGACGCCGGTTTCTGCGATCGCGAAACATTCACCCGGTAGCGGGGCTTGATCTCCCTTTCCCTCGCCCCTGCGCCCCACCGGATACGGGGAATGGATAATCCGCGGAACCATCGCTCATAACGGTGGAAGAGCCAGGCACCGGCCATCCCGCCCAAATGCGCGGAGTGGGCGATTCTACCCCCGCCATCACCGAGTTCATTGAAGACCAGTCCGAAGACACTCAGCCCGAACAACCCCCACCCCAACCACTTCGGAATCATGGTGACCGGAATGACCAGGAAGAGAAGCACGGTAATGGGCTCGTCGGGTTGGCGGAGGCAAAAATAGATAATCAGCCCAAAGACACCCGCCGACGCCCCGATCACCAAACCGGGAGCACTCCCCAAATTGACAAGCGTCCAGAAGAGGCCACCGCCGAGAACACCCACGATGTAGAGTCGGAGAAGCGCCTGTCCGCCAATCATCATCTCGACTATCCGCCCGACGAAAAAGATCCCCACTGCGTTCATGACCAGGTGAATCGGATTTCCATGGAAAAGACTGTAGGTGAGAAGGGTCCAGATCTTGAAATCGGCGAGATTTCCTTCCGTGAGCGCGAACCAATCCAGCAGAAAACCTCCCCTTGACAGGCCCTCCCCGTCGAGAAGCGCGTCCATTCCGAAAAAAAGCCGAAGGATGTTCTGGAGGAGAAACACCACCGCGTTCACGACAAGAATCCAACCCGTCATCGGCAGGCGGAAGCCCGCGCCGCGGGGTTGGCGCATGTATGGACGATCATAGAGCATCTTCGCCAAGAACAGAAACGATGATTGGCCGGGTGGCAACGCAAAGAAAACCTTTGTGTCGGCAAAGATTGTCACCACCGGAGCGAAGAGCTGCGGAAGAAAATTACGGACGCATCCCGGGAAAAACGGTCAGCCCGTCCCAATCGGCTCCTTCCATCGGCTTGGGCCGGATCGGGCGTTTCCGGTTCCGCTCCAACGGTCTGCACGCCTGCCTTTTGGCCGAGGAAAAATTGGAGGACTGTCCCGGAGCCGTCGGGAAGGAGGAGCTTTTGTTGGTTTATTTCGGCCTTCGCTACCGCCCCTTCCGCGAAACAAGCCATTGGCTCCGGCCCTTGCGTCTTTCCCCACGGAAATATTGCGATCCCGTACTGCCGCCCCAAGCCCTGACAAGTCTCTTGCAACCCATCACATGAGGCGGTCCGAGCCCTTGTAAACCCCGGTCACCTCAATCTCGGCGACACCGCGGGTCTCCATGTCGGGCTTGGCAAAGGCTTTTCCGGCCTCGAAGACCTCTCCCTCCGCGAAGTAACGGACCCGTCCCTTCAACTGGTAGGCGGCGTACTCGGGGGCGAAGAACAGGAAGGCGACCTCCGGACGACCGGACCGCAGGTTATCCAGAGTCTTGCCGAACTTGGCGTCGCAGATCAATATCCGGTTCGGTTCGACCAGTCCGCAGCAGCTGACATAGACCGTGTTGGGAACGCCCTCCTGGCTGACCGTCGTCAAGACGGCCGCCGGGTCGCGCGCCTCCCATGCTTTGAGAATTTCTTCGGGGATTTGGCTTTCTTTCATTGGGATCGTTGGGCTTTTGGCGCCAATACCACCATTCCGGAATGGCGGCACAAGCACAGGTTGCCATTCAACCACACTGCACCCGTAAGTCAACGGTGGGTCTTTTCACCGCATTTGCCGGGGCGGCCGGCCTTGGGCGGACAGAGCCCGCCCCTCCTCGCTCGAGGGAACCAGCCCTGCGTTTGGGGACGAAGCCGTCCTGCGGCGTCAACTGGATTGGTCCGTTCCCGTCCATCGCCAGGTAAACCGGATCCTGGCCGACCCGGACCAGCCCCTGCGGTGATCCAGATCTGCTTGAGGTGCAATAAGGCTAATGAATTCTGGAGGACAAATCTCTTACTGATTCATCGACGGCAGGGGAGAAGGGTTGGGTATTCCCGGCTTTTTCTCCATTTCCTTTGAGGTGAATCACCAACAGACTCCATCGCCGTCCGCGTCCGTTTGTCCGGTCCGGAATCCCAAAATCCTTTTCAGCAGTGTTTTCGGACCGTTTGCCCGCGACGATGAGTACGGGAGCCGTGCCCTCAACCCGATGGAACTTTACCAGAATCAGGTGACCCGGGTGCAGGGGCCGTTCTCGCTGCGAATGTTCCACCGCTCCTGGGGGCTTATGTTGATCCGCGAAAACATAGCCTGCCCCGGCACTCTGCTCGATTTCCCCACCCGGGATCGATTCATCGAGGAACTGAAACGCCACCGCTATGATTATGTGGCCATCAGCGCCATTCCCCCGAACTACCTCAAGGTCGTGGAAATGTGTCGTCTCGCGCGCCTCCACTGTCCCTGGGCGGGAATCATAATCGGCGGCCACATCTCCGGTATTCCCGATCTCCGCGCGCGCACGGGAGCCGATCACGTGGTCCGCGGCGAGGGCGTCCGGTGGATGAGGACATTTCTCGGCGAGGATCCGGATCGCCCGATCCGTCACCCCCGGATTCTTTCCGGCGTGGGCACGCGGACGATGGGAATGCGCATGAGCGAAAAAACCGGCGAGATCGCCGCCACCCTGATTCCCTCGGTGGGGTGCCCGATGGGCTGTAATTTCTGCGCCACCTCGGCCATGTTCGGGGGCAAGGGCCGGTTCATCGATATCTACCAGAGCGGCGATGAATTGTTCGAGGTCATGCTCGGGTTGGAGCGGGATCTCAAGGTGCGGTCGTTTTTCGTCATGGACGAGAACTTCCTTTTCCACCGCCGCCGCGCCCTGCGCCTGCTGGAGAAGATGAAGGAACACCGGAAGAGTTGGTCGCTCTACGTGTTCAGCTCCGCGAACATCCTGACCTCCTACAAGATGGAGGAGCTGATTGGTCTGGGCATTTCATGGGTGTGGATGGGCTTGGAGGGAAAAGAGAGCCGATACTCGAAACTGGCCGGGGCGGATACCCTTTCACTGGTCCGCAACCTGCAGTCCCACGGGATCAGCGTCCTGGGATCGACGATCATTGGTCTGGAAGAACACACCCCCGAAAATCTGCCCGCCGCCATCGACTACGCGGTGCGCCACGATACGGAATTCCACCAGTTCATGCTCTATACGCCCGTCCCGGGGACTCCTCTTTTCCAGGAGCATCTCGAGGCGGACACGCTCCTCGACCCCACCTGCGGGCAATCCGCCGACGCGCACGGGCAGCTCCGGTTCGTCCACCGGCATCCGAACATACCCGCCGGTATGGAAACCGGTTTGCTGCTACGCGCCTTCGAACGCGATTTCGAGGTCAACGGGCCGAGTGTTCTGCGGCTGGCCCGCACTCTTCTCGCAGGTTGGAGGCGCTATGGAAAGAGTGCCGATCCGCGGATCCGGGAACGCTTTCGCCGCGAGGCCAGGACTCTCCCGGTCCGGTACGCCGCCGCCATAGCGGGCGCGCGCCGCTGGTTCCGCGATCAACCGGACATTCACAAGCGGCTGGAGGATTTGCTCCGGGAAATCAAAGAGGAGTTCGGCCTGCGCGCCCGCCTGGCCTCGGCTCTCGGCGGCATTCATGTCTATCGCTCTCTCAAAGCCGAAGACCGTCGCCTCAGGAACGGCATGACCCTCGAGCCGCCGACGTTTCGCGAGAGCAGCCCCGGGATCACCTAATCCCGTATCCGCATGACGTCTTCAGCCGTAGCTGGATGACTTCAGCCGCCCGGCCCCCGAACTTCAGGCCATGCTGGTCTTGGGAAGTTCCGACGGGACATCCACCGAGTGAAGATCCTTCCGCTTGACTTTCCGGAGACGGGAGCGGCGGCGGAGCATACGGTCCAGCTTCTCCACCATCTGGTCGATGGACGTGTACATATCCTGGGAGGCCTCGGTCGTGATGAGGGGTTTGCCGTCGATCTCGATATGGCCCTTCGCAATCTGCTCGTCCTGTCCGGTCGCGTTTTTGTTGTATTCCAGCTCCACCCGGAGACGCATAATGCGCTCCTCGTGGCTGAAGAGTTTCTCGGCCTTGCGGTGTACCGCATCCTTCAAGGCTTCGGTGAGTTCGATATTGCGACCCGTGACAATGACATCATGTTGCTTCATGCGTATTCCTTTTTTGTTGGTTATTTTTCTGCGAAGATGCTCCAAATGGGAACATCGGAAAATGATACACCGCTTATGAAAAATCCAAGCTCCTCTTTCTTCGACGCTTTCGACCGTGTGGTCATTACTGGTGGAACTTCAGGCATAGGCACCGCTCTCCTGCGGCAATTGGGAAAGGTAACCGGGCGGGCCCGTTTTTGCAACCTTTCCCGGTCGGAACCGCGTTTTTTTTTCCCGGCCGGCCGACTCGTTTCCCTCTCCTGCGACCTTGCCGACCGGGAATCGGCCCGGGCGGCGGCCGGGCAGTGCCGGGAATGGCTGCTGGCGAACGACGACGGGGGCAGGATTCTTCTCATAAACAACAGCGGATTCGGTGGTTACGGCGTTTTCCCCCGCCCCTCGACTGATCGCAACCTTTCCATGATCGACGTAAACGTCCGGGGTCCCGTATTTCTGACGGGTATCCTGGCCGATCTCCTCCTCGCCTCCCGGGGAGCGGTTGTCAACATCGCCTCAACGGCCGCCTTCCAACCCACACCCCACCTGTCCACCTACGGTGCCACGAAGGCGTTTCTCCTCCACTGGAGCCTCGGCCTGTCGGAGGAGTGGAAATCTGGCGGGGTGGGCGTGCTGGCGGTTTGTCCGGGACCCACCGAGACGGCTTTTTTCCGCGAAGCGGGTTTCCGCGAGGCACCGCTGAAAAAAGGGTCCGGACAGACGGCCGACGAGGTCGCGGCGATCACCCTGAAGGCTCTCCGGAAGGGAAAGAGCCTTGTCACCTGCGGCGCGGGCAACCGCTTCATGGCCGCTTCCGCCTCCAAACTCCCGAAGACCTGGGCGGCACGGCTGACCGGCGCGATCATGCGCCGACTCCGGCTGGAGCGGTTCCAGGAAACCGGTTGATCGCACCGCCGTGTCCGCGCACCCCATCCGGATTCTCTCCGGCCCGACCGCCTCGGGCAAGACCGCCCTGGCCCTCGAATGGGGCCGGAGGAGCGGCGGTTGGATCCTCTCCTGCGACGCCCTCCTCTTCTACCGCGGCGCGGACATCGGAACGGCAAAACCGGAACCGGGCGAACGCCGGGAGGTGGCCCACTTCGGTCTGGACCTCCGCCCTCCGGACCAGGCCTACAACCTGCGGGAGTACATCGCCTATGCTCTCGGGGTTCTCGAAGAGGCGGACCGGCAGGGGGTTCCCGTTCTCGTGGTCGGCGGCAGCGGTTTCTACCTTTCCGCCTTCCACGAACCCCCGCCCGATCCGGTGGGGGTGCCGGAGGAAATCCGCAGCCACGTCCGTGATCTGGAGGAGACCCGGGGCGCGGCCGGGCTCCGGGAAGCGCTCCTGAGCATCGACCCGGAACCGGTCGTGGATCTGCGGAACCCCCGGCGGACGGGACCCGCGCTGGAGCGCTGCCTCGCCACCGGCCTGACCACCCGCCGACTCCGCGACCGGCACCGGTCCCTCCCCTGCCCCTTCCATTCGTGGAAACGGCAATGGTTTCTCGCCGGGACGAAGGAGGACGACCCCGCCGGACGGATCGCCCGCCGGACGGAACGGATGCTGCGGAACGGTCTGATCGGCGAGGTCGAGCGCCTGCGTTCGGAGGGGTTCGAGCGGAATCCCACCCTCTCCTCGGCCATCGGCTACCGGGAAACCCTGGAATACCTCGACGGGACCCTGCCCCTGGAAAGACTGGCGGATTCGATTAACCGGCACACGCAACGACTGGCGGTCCGCCAGCGCCGCTGGATCCGGAACCGCCTGCCCGAAACCCGCCCGGTGGAGACCGCCCATGACCTCTGATACCTCGGCCTGCCTCCCCTGGCCGTGCCCGTCCCCGCCGACATGACGGCCTTTTTCCCGGCATGAACCGGTATTTTGGGATTGGTGGACGCCGCCCGATGGTGCAGGTTCGGACCCCGCATGGCAAAGGATCGAACATCCGACGGGGAGAAGGCGGCCGAAACCGAGGCACCGGCGCATCGGATGCGGACGGCGCTCCACGACAGGATCCAGAGAATTGGACTGCCACCGGGGGAGGACCTGCCGCGGATCTCCAGCGAGTTCTCCCGGCGCTGCCACACCCGTTTCGAGATTTGCCGTTTTTCGGCGGAATTCTGCCGGTTCGAACAGACCGACGACCCGGAAGCGGCCGGAGCGGCGACCGAAGCGGAGGAGCATGTCTGGATTCACGTCACCGGCATCCATTCGGCGGACAAGCTCCGCGCCTTCGGGAAGAGCACCAACCTGCACCCCCTGACGATCGAAGACGTGATGTGCGCCTGGACCCGCCCCCGCGTGGAGATCAACCGGGGCGAACTGTTTTTCACCGGGCGGGCGGTCGCCCTTGATCCCTCCGGAACCCTGCCGAAAGGGCAGCAGATTTCAGTTGTTCTCCGCGGGCGCACGGTTATTTCGTTCTCCGAAAACGAGGAAGACCTATTCCGCCCGGTCAAGACCCGGTTGCAGGTCGAGGGCAGCCGCCTCCGCACCGAGGGCGCTTCTTTCCTCGCCTACGCCTTGATCGATGTTCTCGTGGACCGCCTTCTGGTCCTGACCGAGGCAGTCGAGGAAATTGTCGTCGGGCTCGAGGAGAAAATCATGGAGGAGCCCGAGGATCAGCCGGTCCCGGTCGATGAGATCTACCGGAAAAAACGCCTGGTTCTCCGGCTCAACCGGCTGGCCTTCCCGTTGCGCGACGCCATCCACGACCTGCACGATTTATCCCCCGAGGTGATGGCCCCCTCCATGGACGTCTTCCTCCGCGATCTTCTGGACCACTCGCGCCGCGCCGCTGACCGGGTCGAGCACGCCCGCGGCATGCTCCACGATCTTCAGGATTTCCATGCCGCCAGACAGGACCAGCGGATCAACCGCACCATGCGGCTGCTGACGGTGATCGGGACGATCTTCGTGCCGCTCACTTTTGTGGCGGGCGTTTACGGCATGAACTTCAACCCGGAAGCAAGCCCCTGGAACATGCCCCTTCTCAATTCTCCCTGGGGGTATCGGATTTGCCTCGGCGGCATGGCTGTTTTCGCCGGCGTCATGGTCTGCTTTTTCCGACGCAAGGGCTGGCTTTAGGCCCCGCCCTCTTCAGAACGTATAGGATAGATTGGCGAAAAAGGTCCGGCCCTCCCGGGGGACCCCGGGCACCTCCTCGAAGTCGTCATCCCAAAGGTTCCAAACCCCGACCCACAGCGCCGCGCCCGGCAGGCGGTCCGTCCGGAACCGGAGGGCGGCGTCCGTCAGCCAGGCGTTGTCCCCCGACTCGCGGAGAAGATTCTCGCGCTGGTCGCGCCATTCGGTGTCGGTGCGGAAGCCCGCCCACGATGCGAAATCCCAATCGAGCGAAAGCGTGACCCGGTGCTCGGGATAGTTGAGCGCGTAGAAGCTCGCATCGACATGCAGGTTCCCGAAATCCTCGTCCTTGCCGAGCCAGGCGTAGCCGAAGGAGACGCGGCCGCCCTCCCATCCGTAACGCCCGAGAAACTCCAGCCCGTACACCCATAGATCGACCGGATTGGCGGTGCGGGCCAGGCCCCCGTCGGTCTGGAAAGTCCAGTCCGTCAGATCCTCGTCGCGCCGGACAAACGCGGCGGCGTCCAGGGACCAAGGGCCGGCGTCCGTTCCACCCCCGAGGGTGAGGTTCCACGAGGTTTCGCGGTCCAGATCCGGATTGCCCCGGAAGAGACCGGCGGCCGGCGAGGAGGCGAGCGCTGTATAACCGGCGACTTGGCTGGCCCCCGAGGCGTCGGCGTAAAGTCCCCATCCGTCGCCGCTGTCGTCGCGCCGGGCGTATTCCAGGCGGGAGACCGGGAGGAGGATGCCGTCCTCCCGGTTCGATTCATCCCAGTGCGCCCCGAGAAGAGCGGTCCACTCGCCGCCGGTGGCTTCCCAGGTGCGGTCGCCGGCCAGGCTGACCGACCCGTAAGCCTGCGAGTCGTGGGGACCGAAGGTCAGGGCCGTGCTGTCGATCTCGTCGGCGTAGATCTCCGCCCCGTAGCGCAGCCCGAAACCCCCGACCGGAACCCGGCCTTTGACGGCTCCGCCGCCGGACTTCACCTCGTGGATGAAGGGATTCCCAACCTCGGGAGCGAAGCGGTTGAAATCGTAGTCGTCGGAATTGCGCCGGTAGTAGCCGCTCAGTTCCATCCACTCGCCTTCGTCCGGCTGGTAGCGGTGGTTCACGGCGAAGAGGCGGGTTTTGATGTTGTCCCGCTCGAAGGAGTCGAAAGGAGCGGCATAGAGATTCTGCAGACCGAAAATCTTGTGCTGGTAGCCGGCGAAGAGATCCGTTTGGACCGTCGCCCCCCGGCGCTGGACCCGGCCCGCGTAGCGGTAGAAGCGGTGATCGGCGTAATCCAGATCCCCGTCGGCTTCGGAGTGCGCGAAATTGCCGTCCACCAGCCACTCCCCCCCGTGGCCGTCCCCGCCGAGGGCGATTCCCGCCTGCAACTCCTGCGCGTTGCCGTCGTGCTGACTGAAGCCGGCCACGACTTTTCCACCCGCGCGGACCGGTGCCCACCCCCAGCGAATCGAGCCCGCCGTCGAATTGAAGGACCCGAGGGCGTTGGCCGAGCCCGTCCAAATCCGCGGCTCGAGGAGCATGGCCGTCGGCACCGGGATCTCCGCCGAGTAGTGGCCGGTCTGCGGGTCGATCAGGGTGGCCGCCCCGATCACGAACCCCGTGCTCTCGAAGGTGCCGCCGCGGATCGTCACATCCGCCTGCGCCTCATTGAAGAGGCGCCCCTGCACATCCACCCGGGGGTCGAACTGCAGGGCGGACACCGGCGTCTCGTAGGTCGCCGATGGAGTCGCCACCGCCGGAACCAGAACCGGAGGCGAGGACGGATCGATCCGCACGTCGGCCGCGCCCGGGAGGGCCGCCGCCGCGAAGGAAAAAGGAAGGAGAGAAAAGAATACCCGTATTCGCATTGGATCGTTAAACACGACAAATCACTCCCCGATCAAGTGTTAACTATCATTTATTTTGGTTAACAACTCAGCCGGTTGGAAAAAGCCCCTCCGGAGCAATCATTAACATCTCTGCTTGCAATATTCCGACGTGGCGGGATCGGCCCCCGGCGTCCCTTGACCGATGAATAGGGTCCCCTTCAAAAATCGCAGTGCTCTGCGATTTTTCTCCACGCACTTGTGGTCACCCCCTCACACCCAAGGGCATTTCATCTGGCTGTTTCCGTTGGAGTCCCGCCTCTTGACATCCATAGCTCGACTTGTCCTCCTAAGCTTGAAGAGCGTGGAAGAGGGAAGATCCACGGCTGTTCAGGCGGTCCCACCGCAACTCCACCGGGGGCCGAAAACCGGATCAATCCGGGACTCCAACAGGGCACACGCCCCACCAATTCTCAGATGAAATGCCCTCCTGCCCCCACAACGCGGGTGTAAACACAAGTGCGTGGACTTCACCTAGCAATTGCAGCCATTTTTGTGAGAAAACCACGGAAAGGTTCAGGGGAGCGCGGTGCTTTAGCCCGCGTTTTCGGTGCGTTCTTGTGCTTACGTTCGCAGGCTGAAGCGCTGCGCTCCCAAAGTCCGAAGATAATGGGATCGGTTCGTTCCAAAACTCCTCTCGCACTTGTAGTTACACCCCCACACCGTATCCCCACGGAAAAATTCTTTCCGGATCGACTCCGAAGGCCTACCGTCCCGCGCCGGAACCGCCGAGTCGTTTCAGGATTCTTTCGGTCAGCGCACGGACAGAGAACGGCTTGGCCAGCACCTCGTCCATGCCCGCCCGGAGGCAATCCGCCTGCTCGTCGCGAAGGGCGTTCGCCGTCACACCGATCACCGGAATGTGCGCATTGCGCTCTCCGGTCTCCCCGGCCCGGATCCGGCGGGTCGCCTCGAGACCGTCCATCAAGGGCATCCGCACATCCATGAGCACCAGATCGAAGGATCCCTCCGCCAAACGGTCCAGCGCCTCGACACCGTCCTCCGCCACGTCGTAGGAAAGGCCCGCCCGCTCAACGATACGGACGAGGACCTCGCGGTTGACGGGATTGTCCTCCACGATCAGAATGCGGCCCTTCCCGACGGATTCCGCGCCGGCGGGCGGGTCGGCATCCGGCCCGCCGACATCGGAAACCTCCATCCCAAAGGTAAACGTGAAAACGGCACCCTTCCCCGGCTCACTCTCCAGATCAATGGTACCGCCCATCAACCCGACCAGCTTGCGGCAGATCGAGAGTCCCAGCCCGGTGCCCCCGTATTCCCGGCTCGGGGTCGCATCCAGCTGGGTGAACGCCTCGAAGATCCGCTCCCGGTCCACCGGAGCGATCCCCATGCCGGTGTCGGCGACGGCGCCCTTCAGCACTACTCCCGCGCCCTCTCCGCCCGGGGCGCGCGGGTCCGACGGCGACTCGACCCCGAGTCGAATGGAAATGCCACCCTCCTTGGTGAACTTGACCGCGTTTCCGACCAGATTGTTGAAAATCTGCCGGAGCCGGCCTTCGTCCCCGCGGACGTATTCGGGAACCCCGTCATCGATCACCACCTCCAGCCGGAGCCCTTTGTCCTCGACCGCCGGACGGAACATCGCGGCAATCTGGCGGACGGTCTCCCGGATCGCGAAATCGTCGATCTCCAGAGTCGTCTTTCCGGCTTCGATTTTCGCGAAATCGAGGACGTCGTTGAGGATCGCGAGCAAGGCCTCGCTGCTCTCGCAGACCGTGCGCACCATCTCCTCCTGCTCGGGTTTGAGAGAGGTCTCGAGCAAAAGGGAACTCATCCCGATCACGCCGTTCATCGGAGTCCGGAGTTCGTGGCTCATGTTGGCGAGAAACTCGCTCTTGGCCCGGTTGGCCGCATCGGCCTTCGCCCGCGCGCCCCGCAGTTCCTCCCGCATCCAGTGCTCCTCGGTGATGTCCTGGACCGACCCGAAAATCCGGTTGACCCCGCCGTCTTCCGAAGACGCCTCTCCGACGATGCGGACCCACCTGCGCTCACCGCCGTCGGGCTCCGCCTCCATCTCGACCGAAAAATTCTCGCCCACGAGCAAAGCCCGGCGGAACAGCTTGCGGAGTTTCCGGCGGTCGCTCTTGTCCTTGAACAGCCGCGGCACCTCGCGAAGCCCGGGCGAAACATCCGGGTCGAACCCGCGGATGCGGGCCGCCTGGCTCGTCCAGGTGAACTCGCCGCTCTTCCGGTCGTACTCCCACCCCCCGACTTTGGCCACCCGGTTGGTCCGCTCCAGCAGCCCGCGGGTATCCTCCAGATCCAGAGTCCGGGCGCGCACCTCGCTCTCGAGCCGACCACGGTAGCGCAATTCCTGGTAGAAGGCCAGACAAGCGAGCAGGGTCAGCAAAATCCCCAGTGCCACGGCGGGCAGCAGCACTTTCGCCACGTTCCCCAACCCCATCGCCTCCGGCGGACGGGAGCGGATCAAAAACGTATCGCCGAAGAAAAATCCGGAAGCCTGGAAGACGCCTTGCTCCTCGAGGGGAATCACCAACTCGTCCGGTGACAACTCCGCCGGCGCGTCCGCATCGTTGAGCCCGGCGACCCGGCGGGCGTAGCCCGAATCGGCGTCCACCTGGTAAAGGGTCACGCTCATCTTCTCCCCCGCCGAAACATCGTAGGCGAGAGCGTTCTCCAGAAAACTCCGCAAGCCGATCGCGGGAGCCAGGAATCCCAACAGGCTCTGCCCGGGACCGGCGAAAACCGGCTGAAACACCAGGGCCGTGGGCTCCCGGGAGAGATCGGCGACGAGGCTGAGCGGGCGCGTCACCATCGGCAGGCCCGACTCGCGGGCCCGCGAGAGGGCGTCCCTCCGGCGCTCCTCGGAAGAGACATCGAAGCCGAACACCCGCCCGTCGTCCGGAACGGGATGGAGCATCCCGACCGGGAAATAGACGGACCGCCCCTCGGCCCGAACCCGCCCCCCGTCCGCAGAGTGCTCCCATATTTCGAAATCCGCCCCGCCAATCGGGATCTGCCGCGCCTCGTAGTTTGGACGAGCCTCCGCCGGCACCTCGTCGATCCACCCCAGCATTGAAATCGCCGACCGCGAGAGGATGGCCGCGCTGATCCGGTGAAACTCGGCGGATTCGACTTTCTCCCCGGCGGACAGATACGCGGCCAGCGACCCGAGCTGCTGATGTTCGAGCGTATCGAACGCACCGAACACCGCCCTCGCATCCCGGGAGGCGATATCGGCGGCGACATCCTCGTCCTCCGCCCGGAGTTCGTAGTAGAGCCCGGCGGCGGCCACCGCCGTCGCGAAGAGACCGGCGTACCCCACGGCACCCACCTCCAGGCACCAGAAACACCGGGGGGAAGATCCCCTGCTCCGGGAACGGATGCGGAAAAGAACCCAGAAAACCCCGATGGAAGCGAGCAGGCAGCCCGCGACCCAGCGCACCTTAAAATGAATGTCGCTGACGCCCTTCCGCCACAGCTCCGGCGGAAAATCGACGCCCATCAGGCGCCATCCCTTGCCGTCGTCGGCCTCTCCGAGAACGGTGAATGCCGAAACGACCGCCGACGCGTCCTTCGGATCCCCGGACAGGAATCCGGATTCCCCCCGGGCGATCCCCCCGGATTCGTCCAGCAGAGCCGAAAAACGCCGGGCCAGCGTTTCCACATCAACCGCACCGATGGTCCGCCGCCCCAGGAGAGCCCCGTCCGCCCGCCGCTCGATCTCGACGATGTAGGCGTTGCGAGCACCGGCGATCCGGGCGAACCCCTGCAGGCAGCGGTCCAGTTTTTTTCGAAAACCGGGATCCATCGCCGGAGCGTCCAACCCCGGATAGAGCCGCCCGCCGCGCTCCAGAGACGCGGCCAGCTTCTCCAAATCCCGTCCGATTTCCAGCCGAAGCGCGGTCTCCCGCCGCTCGACCAACTCCGCCTCGGCCCACCACGAGACCAACAGGACGACGAACACCACGCCCAGGAATCCAAGAATAGGTCGGGGTAGTTTCATGCCCGGCTCACCGGACTCTTCCGCTGGAAAAATCCGTAGGTTTTCTGATTCGTATGATTAGAGACAACTCCACCAGCTGTATGTTGGCATCCCCCCCCTGCCCGGTCAATGCGCAACGGAGGCGGGGCTGGGCAACCACAAGCGCGCGGACTTCACCTAGCAATTGCAGCCATTTTTGTGAGAAACCCACGGAAAGATTCAGGGGAGCGCGGTGCTTTAGCCCGCGTTTTCGGTGCGTTCTTGTGCTTACGTTCGCAGGCTGAAGCGCTGCGCTCCCAAAGTCCGAAGAAAATGGGATCGGTTCGTTCAAAACTCCTCGCACTTGTAGTTACACCCGCGGGGGGGGGCTTATGCAAGATCGGTGAAAAAAAATCGTGGGAGCGGCCCATGGTATGGCACTCTCCGGCCCCCTCTGTGGCCGGCGGCCTTTCGTGTCCCAAGTAGCTCGAAGAGCGAAGTGGGAAGGCCTCGGTGCGCAACGGCGGAGCGGTTACCGCTTGGCCGTGCGGTGGCGGCG
>CAZDRT010000034.1:0-22394 GCA_964507815.1 uncultured Puniceicoccaceae bacterium | reverse complement strand
TCCGCTTCAACGGACGCCGCAAAGGCCCCTTCTGGGAGGACAGCCACGTCATCGAAGCCAGTGGCAACATCGAGGCACTCACCATCAAGAACTGCTTCTTCCAGTTCATGGCCACCGATGCGATCCAGGTCAGCAACGCGGCCAACGAGCGCATCGGCAGCGTCCGCATCACCGACTGCGACTTTGACTGGATCAACGGCGGCACCGGGATCGAAGTCATGGCCAACACCACCAAGGACAAGGACATCTCCGCCGATGGCCTCCCCGGACGGATTGACCGGGTGGAGATCCTCCGCAACCGCGCCCGCAACATGGGGCTCTACCGCCACGACGACAACAAATGGTCCAACGTGCAGGCCCTCAATTGCGATTATGCCACCGAGCTGGTCATGGCCGGCAACATCGTCGATACGACCTGGGGTTCCGGGCTGGTGGCGCAAGGTCTGATGGGCGGCAAAGGGAGTCGCGGCTTCGACTTTCCGCTTTCCCGCCTGCTGGTCTTCCAGAACAAGACCGAAAACAACGCCCTCGCGGTCAATGACTACGGTGGCATGTCTCTCTGGCAGCACGGCAGCATCTACGCCTTCAACAATATTGTCGGCAACTCCGTGGGCTTCTGGCCCGGCGGTTTCTTCAACAGCGGCGACGGCGGCCTGAGCTACCCCATCTACCTCGACGGTGCCTTCAAGGTCTTCGTCTTCAACAACATCACCTGGGCACATCCCAACGGCACGACGACCTATGCCAGCGACAAGCCCGCTTTCTTCAACGTCTTCGGTTTTATGAATCCATTCGTGAACAACACCGTTTACGGCAATGGCGAAGGTCTGGGCGGCACCTCCGGCAACCGCAACGACTACCTCGGCAACCTCTTCGCCGACGTCAACAAAACGTTCATCTCCGTCAACCACGGCGGCAATCCCTCCCTGATCGGCGGGGATGACGATGCCTCCAGCGGCATCGACGGCGCGGAAACCCTCGCCTACGGCCACAATCTCTTTCAGGGCAAGGCCAAGGCCGGCGTCGTCGCCTCCATCAAGCAAGGCGCGAAAAAGGACGTGGAGTCAGACTCCATCAGCAAATTGCAGCAGCAGATGGCGAGCTACCCCATGCGCTACGCCCAGCTCGGCGAGAAAACGGGGACCTTCCCCCTCACCGCCGGCATCCCCGCGGGCAATCCGAAACCCGGCGCCGGCGACATGGATTTACGGCCCGCCGCCGGAACTCCTGCCATTGACGCCGGCATTACGTATTTCGTGCCCTGGGAACTCTACGGCACCGTCGGCGAGTGGTATTTCAACGCCAACCACGCCGACCCCGCGCTGGTTCTCGACTACCACTACTACCCCTCCGTGGCGCACTTCAACCGCTCCATGTATCACTTCGTTCCGGCCTATGAGCTGCGCATCAATGAGGCCACCCTGGACGATTACATCGATTCCGAATCGGAGAGCTGGAACAAAGGAGCCCTGGTCTTCAACGGCAGCCGCTACGGAAGCGTGAGCGGCGCGGGCATGGAAAACGACTTCCGCCTGCCGAAAAATCAGCTCAACCCGAAAGCGATCGGCGATCGCGTTCCGCCCGCTCCCTGGCGGAATGAGGGCGACGCCTTCGTGCTGCCCGCCGAGCACCGCAACACGCTCGACATCGGCACCACCAACCTGCTCGTCGAAGCCATCTTCAAAACGCCATCCGCCGGCCAGCCCATCGCCGGCAAGCACGACGGCGAGACCGGTTACCGCCTCTACATCGACGGGGACGGCAAAGCCGCCTTCCAGGTCGCCGCCAACGGCACCCACGGCCTCGTGACCTCCTCCGCCCCCGTCACCACCGGCGACTGGGTGCACGTCATCGGGGAAATCGACCGGAAGACCGGCGCCATGCGCATCTACGTGGACGGCACCCTCGCCGGTGAAGCCGAGGCCGGACTGCGCCCCGACGCCCCACTCGCGAACTCCGCCGACTTCATCGTGGGCGCGGACAACACAAAGCAGCATTTCCTCACCGGCGCCCTCGACTTTCTGCGCGTCTCCACTGGCACCCTCGCCGACGCCAAGACCAGCATCGAGGAACTCCACGCCTGGCAATCCAACGGCCCCGCCCTCCGCGACTTCGCCGGACGAAAACCGTCAGGCGCACGCCGCGACATCGGTGCCCTCGAACGCTGAGAAGAGGCTTCTCAAGAAAACAGCCGCTCCTTGTTTTCAGTCGGCCTGCCCGGTGGGGCGGGCATAGTCCCGCAAGGCCTCGGGCTTGGGCGTGGTGCCGGCTCCGGGTTGCTCCGGTCGGCGGTAGTTTCCTGACTTCCGAGTGCGTCAAAAATAGAGCTGCAAGTATTTGATTATCAACAAATGTATTCGGAGCCTGGGTGTCCCACGATCGTAAAACCGCGGCTAAAAATGCGCCCACGGAAACATCGAAAGGCAAAGGTCAATGGTCGAGGCATCGAGTGCGTTAACCATCTCCTGGAGATCGAGCCCATTGGAATCTTCGGCATACAATCGGCGGGCCTTGCGGATGAGGATATTCCCGAGAGATTCGTAGACCCCCCAATCCCGATTCTCGTTCGCATAGGCCAGATTCGTTCGGACGATCTTCCCGCGAATACCCATCGCGTAGCAATGCGCGCAACCGTCCAAGCACGCTTCGATATCCCTCAGACTCTCACGAAACGTGATCTGGGCGAAGGCCATGGCGAGAAACTGGTCGCGAGCGGTCATACTCTTACTGGCTCTTGGCATGGGATGCAGAGCGATGCAGCGGTTGAACTGCTCGCGATGGTCGGTTCTCTTCCGTGGTCGCGGGGCTTGCCCCTCGATCCGAAGGTGGTAGTGGCCGCGGATACCATCGAACCTCTCCGGACCGGGACCGGGCATCCGTGGGATTGTGGCTACACCCCGCATGGATTGCAGGGCCGTCGCTCTTGAGGGGCGAAGCTCTTGGAAACGGAAAGCCTTGACGAAGAAAGAAGAGAGTCGCGGAAGAGAGCTTGCCAACGAACGGCGCCGACTCTACCAACGACCCCATGCGGATCACCGGGGGAAGGGCGGCCGGCGTTCGAATCCATGCGCCGGGGAAGGGAAAGTCGGTCCGTCCGGCGACCGACCGGATGCGGGAGGCCGTTTTCTCCAGCCTCGGTACGGACCTGGACGGGGCGCGGGTGCTCGATCTTTTCGCGGGCACGGGCGCCTACGGGCTCGAGGCCCTGAGCCGGGGAGCCTCCCTCGTCGTCTGGATCGAGGCCGACCGCGCTACGGCGGCGATCCTCGGACGAAACCGGGAGGCGGTCGTCAAATCAATGGGCGGCAGCGGAATCTCCCGGGTGATCGCCCGGGACCTCCGCAGGCACGGTCTTTGTGAAGAGGACCTCTTCGACCTCGTTTTCGCCGACCCGCCCTACGCCGAAGCGGAGGAGTGGATCCCCGCCATCCTTACCATCGGCGAACGGCACCTCTGCCACGAGCCGCCCGGACGACTCTTTCTCGAAATCCCCGGTCGGAACGAGCCGGACACCCCGGGGTGGGTCTGTAAACGCCGTTTCGGCAAGGACGCGACCGGGCCTTCCCTCCGGGCACTGGAACGGGCATGATCCAGCGCCCGACATTTCCGGACCGTCCGGCCGCCCTACTCTTCCTGACTCTGGCCGGGGCGGTCGGCGCGGGGGCGGGCGCCCTGGTCTTCGCTCTGATCGAAAGGGGCGCGGACACTCCGTTGCGCGACATCCACCACGCCCTCCCCTGGCTGCCTCCCCTCATCATCCCGGGGATGCTCCTGCTGATCCTCTGGCTGCGGGACCGCTTCTTCCCCGGGACCGACGGCACGGGCATCCCCCAGGCGATCGCCGCCCTCCGGCTCGGGCCGGGGGAAGAGCGGAACCGGCTGCTGTCGCTCCGCGTCGCCGGGGGCAAGATCCTCCTCACCGCCCTCGGGCTCGTCTCGTTTCTCTCGATCGGCCGCGAGGGTCCTTCGGTTCAGCTCGGAGCCTGCTGCATGCACGGCATCGCGCGGCTGCGCCAGTTCCCCGCGCACCTCGCCGAACGCGGCCTGATCCTCGCCGGAGGGGCGGCCGGCATCGCCGCCGCTTTCAACGCGCCGATCGCCGGAATCGTCTTTTCCATGGAGGAAATCGGTCGTTCCTTCGACAAGCGGAACATGCCGGTTATCGTGCGGACGGTTCTGCTGGCCTGTGTCGTGTGCGTCCTGGCGATGGGGAACCACTACTTCTACGGCAGTCTCGACACCGGGCGCGGCCCGCTCCACCTCGATGGCTGGCGTCCGTGGATCGCGGTGCTCGCCATCGGGGCCGTCGGCGGATTCCTCGGCGGCGGGTTCTCCCGGCTTCTCCTCGTCCTCATGCCCCGGATCTCGCGGTGGATCCGCCGCCGCAAGGTGGTTACCGCACTGGGGATCGGCATCCTGATCAGCGGAATCGGCATCCTCTCCGACGGCCAGAGCTACGGCAGCGGATTCGCCCAGGCGAAGGCCCTTCTCGTCGAGGGGAGCCACGGCTACGCCGAAACCCTGCCGACGGACGAGCGGGAGGAACTTGCCGGGCTGCGCGAGGGTGTCACGCCGCTCTACCCCCTCTACCGGGCGGCGGCGACCTTTCTCGTGCTCCTGACCGCGATCCCGGGAGGGCTTTTCGATCCGTCGTTTTCCGTGGGGGCGGGGCTCGGCGCGGCGGCCTTTCCGCTCCTCTCTTGGACGGGGATCGGCTCCCAGGCCGTACTCCTTCTGTTCATCGCCGCCTATTTCTCCGGTGTCGTCCAGAGTCCGATGACCGCCTTCATCATCCTCCTCGAAATGACCGGGGTGCTCCTGTTCTCCCTGCCGCTTGCGGCGGCTGCCATCGTCGCCTATTCCGCCTCCCGGTGCGTCTGCCCGGAGCCGCTCTACGAAACCCTCGCCGCGAACTTCATCCGCCGGCGGGAGGACGGGCCGGGGTAAACGCCTGCCGCAACCGCGCTTTGCCGATGTCCCGGGTCCCGAATCGACGGAGAATCGATGCTGCGAGGGGGGAGACCGGGCCAACCGAACAAAAGTTTTTGTAAAAAACTCGATTAGAGATACTTTTGGCTTTCCACAACGCCGCCGGCGGACAGCATCGCAACAGAGTGGTCGTCTTCGAAGTTTTGATTCTGCTCCCTTTCTTCCTCGGGCTCTACGTTGGCTTGCACGCCGTCGTCCGCCCGGCCACGCCCCCGAACTTCGAAGCGATTTTCAAGAAAAAGTATCGCCGGGTGGAATGGAACGAACGCAACCCGGAGGATTTCACCCGGAAACTCGGCGGCATCGTGCTGGTGGCGAGCGTCCTGTACGGAGCGCTCGTCCTGCTCCCCTGGATTCTCCGCTAGGGCTTGCCGGCAAGCCCGGGTGAACTGTTTTTCCGGTTTTCGGCTGGCCAGCCACGCCGGACGCGGATAGATCACCCCCTTTCCTTTCCACTTTCGGACCTTCTCCGGAGAAAACCGGAGACGCCCGACGAGAGCAAACCACCCGCCCACCGCCATGAACCAAACCCGCCAGCCCGCAATCCACACCGAGCGCTTCGGTAACCTTCCCGACGGACGGGAAGTCCGCCGCCACACTCTCCGCAATCCTTCGGGCACGGCGGTCAGCATTATCGAATACGGAGGGATCGTGCAGGAAATCCTCGTCCCGGACCGGGACGGAAACTTCGCCGACGTGGTTCTCGGCCAGACGGATCTCGCCGGATACCTCGACCATCATCCGCACTACGGAGCGATCACCGGACGCTTCGCCAACCGGATCCGCGACGGATTGTTCGTCCTCGACGGGCACACCTACCGGCTCCCCCGCAACAAGGACGACAAGACCTGCCTCCACGGGGGCGCGCACGGCTTCGACAAGAAACTCTGGGCGGCGGACACTCTGACCGACGGCCCCGACGCCGTACTCCACCTCTCCTACACGAGCCCCCATCTCGAAGAGGGTTTCCCGGGCGAACTCGAAGTCGTCGTCAGCTACCGCCTGACCCCCGCCAACGAACTGATCATCGACTACGCCGCACAGGCCGACCGCCCGACGGTGGTCAACCTGACAAACCACTCCTACTTCAATCTCGCGGGAACGGGGGCCGATTCGGTGCGCGACCACGAGGTATGCATCCGGGCGCCGTTTTACGCTCCGCTCGAGGACTGGGACCTTCCGACCGGCGAGATTCTCGCCGTGGAGGGCACGCCCTTCGACTTCCGCGAGCCGACTCTCCTCGGCCCCCGGCTCGACGCCGACCATCCCCAGCGGAAGCGGGTGGGCGGGTTCGACCATTCCTTCCTCTTCGGCCCGCGCGAAAAGAGCCGCGACTGGGACTGCCGCGTCCGGCATCCGGCGAGCGGGCGGGTGCTCGAAATCCTGACCGACGAGCCGGCCGTCCAATTCTACACCGGAAACTCCCTCGACGAAACCGAGGTGGCCGGAAAGGATGGGCACCCGCCCAGGGCACACCAGGCACTCTGCCTCGAAACCCAGCACCTGCCGGACAGCCCGAACATCCCCCACTTTCCAACCACCCGGATCGAACCGGAGAACATCTTCCGCAGCCGCACGATCCACCGCTTTGGGATCGATCCATCCTCCTGATCGGAATGTCACCGCAGGTGCGGGGAGGGGAATATCGCAAGTATTTCCAGCTTCGGTGTAGGGAAGAGTGCCATACCAAGACCCGCCACCCCGATTCTTTCTTCACCGATCTTGCTTCAGCGATGCTTCATCGCCCGAAACCCGCGTTCCGGGTTGAACCCGCGCCGCATCGTCTCCATCCATGGGAGGCATCATGTTTGAAGAACCGGAGAATCTGACGGAATTGGTGCGCGGTATGGCGGAGCGGTCCCGGGAGGCGGCCCACGGGATCGGGGTGACCTCTTCCGAAAAACGGCGGGCCGTCCTTGGGCAACTGGCCGCGATGATCGAAGCTTGCGCGACCGAGATCGCCGCGGACAACGCGAAGGATCTCGCCCTCGGGCGGGAGAGCGCGCTCGGGGAAGCCCTCCTCGACCGGCTCGCGCTGACCCCGGCCCGCATCGCCGCGATGGCCGACGGAGTCCGCCAGGTCGCCGCCCTGCCCGACCCGGTCGGCGAGGAGATCGAGCGCCTCGCTCCCCCGAACGGACTCGACATCCGGAAGGTCCGCGTACCCATCGGAGTGGTCGCGATCATCTACGAGTCCCGCCCCAACGTCACGGTGGATTGCGCGGCCCTGTGCCTGAAATCGGGGAACGCCTGCATCCTGCGGGGCGGGCGCGAAGCCTTCCACACGAATCAGGCGTTGGCGGCACTGGTCCGGCGGGCGCTCGTCGCGGAGGATCTCGATCCCGATGCGGTCCAGCTGATCCCGACGACCGACCGGGCCGCCCTCGGGATCCTGCTCAAGCTCGACGAGTATGTCCACTGCATCGTCCCCCGGGGCGGCGAAGGCCTGATCCGCTACGTGGTCGAGAATTCGACCATCCCCGTGATCAAGCATTTCGAGGGGATTTGCAGTCTCTACCTGGACGCCTCCGCCGATCCGGCGATGGCCGAACGAATCACCCTGAACGCCAAGTGCCAGCGGCCGGGCGTCTGCAACGCGATCGAGAACCTGGTGGTCCACCGCGATTTCGCGGCCGGGAACCTCGCGCCCATCGCCCGGTCCCTCGCCGGGGCGGGGGTGGAACTGCGGGCCGACGAGGATGCGGCGGCCATCCTCGGCCGCGCTGACATCCCCTGCGGTCCGGCCGCCGAGGAAGACTGGTCCACGGAGTATCTGGACCTGATCCTTTCCGTGCGGATCGTCGGCGGCGCCGAAGAGGCCGTCGCCTTCATCAACCGCTACGGCTCGCAGCACAGCGACGCCATCATCACCGAAGACGAGACCACCGCCCGCCGTTTTCTGCGCGGGGTCGATTCGGCCACCGTTTACTGGAACGCGAGCACCCGCTTCACCGACGGCTACGAATTCGGTCTCGGGGCCGAGGTCGGCATCTCGACCGACCGCCTCCACGCGCGGGGGCCGATGGGCATCCGCGAGCTTTGCACCTACAAATACGAGATTTTCGGCCACGGAGAGGCCCGCCAATGAAGGAACTCGACGAACTCCGCGAAACAGTGGCCCGCCTCCGCGCGCCCGGGGGATGCCCATGGGACCGGGAGCAGACGCACGAATCCCTGCTGCCCTGCCTGGTCGAGGAGTGCTCGGAGGTCCTCGAAGCCGTGGACAACCGGGATTTCCCCCTGCTCGAGGAGGAACTGGGCGATCTTCTCCTGAGCGTGTTCATGCACGCGGAGATCGCCGCCGAAACCGGAAAATTCGACCTCGCGGCGGTCGCCCGCGGAATCAACGAAAAGCTCGTCCGCCGACACCCCCACGTCTTCGGCCCGCAGGCCGGAGAAATGGACACCGGCGAGGTTCTCCGCCAGTGGGAGGAGATCAAGGCGCGCGAAAAGGCGGAACGGGGAATCGCCGGGGAAGGCCTTTTCAAAGAACTCCCGCCCCGGCTCCCCGCCCTACTCCACGCCGTCGCAATCGCCAAACGCTTCCGCAAAAAGGACCTGCCCGCCGTGCCTTCCTACGACCCCGCCCGGAGACGCGGCGAGGACGAAGGGTCGGTCGGTCGCCTGCTCTTCGAGCTGTGCGCCCATTGCGACCGCGGGGGATGGGATCCCGAAACCCTCCTCCGCCGGCATTGCGACCAGGTCCGCCGCGAGGCCGAGGCGGCGGACGGGGGGTAGTGAATCCCGCAACCCCCACACTCATGGAAGACGCCATGAAAGCAAGGTCTCCGAAGTGCTCAACCGCAAACGCAACCTAAGCCTGCCCATGATCCGCGCCCTCAATAAACACCTCGGCATTCCCGCCGAAGTCCTCGTGCACGAGCCGCAGGCACCTTACGAGAGCAAACAGAAAGCATGATCCGCCCTCGTCCCTTGCCCCTCAATGTCGTCCGACGTTGGGCGTTCTCTCTTCCTTCAACGTTCGATGTTCAACGTTCGCCATCTCCTCCCCTCCCACAGCTCGTTCCTGCGTGTTCACTCCGCCCATTTTCCGGATCAACCTCCTTTCCTTCCAAGGTCTGAATTGTCCATCCCATTGACGACAACCCTATAACGCGATACGTTATAACCGTGACCACTTTCATCCATCCCGGCGATATCCTTCTCAAAGAATACCTCAAGCCGATGGGCATCTCTCAAAACGCCATGGCCCGCGCCGTCGGCGTGCCCCCGCGTGCCATCAACGAGATCGTCCTTGGCAAACGCTCCATCACCCCCGCGATGTCCATCCGCTTCGGCGCCTTCTTCGGCCAGTCCGAAACCTTCTGGCACAGTCTTCAGGTCGAGTGCGACTTCCGAGCGCTCGCCAAAGAACGCAAAAACCTGACCTCCGGCGTCAAGCCCGCCCAAGAACTCGCAGCTCATCCATAGTATTGTCGTCCTTCGTAGCTCAGCGGCGAACGCCGTTGAGAGATCCCGGCTCGAATTGCTTATCACACCGGCTTCCTTCGCTCTCCCCCCCCCTACGTTCCCGCGGAGCTTCGGAGGGCAAGCCGAGCTACGCAGGACAAGTCGCCAGCGTGCTACGGATTGACGTCCTTCGTAGCTCGACGGCGAATGCCGTTGAGAGACCCCGCCTCGAACCGCTGATAACACCGGCTTCATTCCCCATTTCAGCGTTTCAGCATTTGCGATCCCTTCCCCCGGTTCTCCTTGCTCCCCCGGCGGATAATTGTCAAAACGGTATCAATTCTCCGATTTTTTCATGCCTTCCCACGTCCACCCCGAGCAACAGGCTCGCGAACGCATCGACGCGACGCTCGCGGAGAGTGGGTGGATCGTCCAGAACCTCAAGGATCTGAATCTGCACGCCACCCTCGGAGTGGCCGTCCGCGAGGTCCGCTCGAAGGGGGGGCCGACCGATTACATTCTCTTTGCTGACGGAAAAGCCCTTGGCGTTGTTGAGGCGAAGAAGGAAGGGGAAACTCTCTCGCAGGTCGCCGGGCAATCCGCCCGATATTCCAAGGCGGGCAACTGGATCCCCCGGCGCTGGGCCGATCCACTCCCCTTCACCTACGAGACGACGGGGATTGAAACCAATTTCCGCGACCAACGCGATCCCGACTCCCGGTCCCGACCGGTCTTCACCTTTCACCGTCCCGAAACCCTCCGGGACCTCGTCACTCAACCCGACACCCTGCGGGGTCGGCTGAAAAGTCTCCCGACTCTCCCCGATTCCGCTCTCCGGGAATGCCAGATCCGGGCCATTTCCCACCTGGAAACCTCCCTAAGCGAAAATCGTCCCCGTGCCTTGGTCCAGATGGCCACCGGCTCGGGCAAAACCTTCACCGCCGTCTCGCTGGCCTACCGCCTCATCAAATTTGGCGGGGCCAAGCCCGAGGAGATTATCAAAGCCTTCCGCACCGCGCCTGAATTCCGCATCGCGGTCACCGTCGATATGGTCGCCACCGGCACCGATATCAAACCGCTCGAATGCCTGCTTTTTCTCCGGGATGTCCGCTCCCAACTCTATTTCGAGCAGATGAAGGGGCGCGGCACCCGCACCATCGATCCGACCGATCTTTCCGCCCTCACCCCCGATGCCGGAAACAAGACCCGCTTCGTCCTGGTTGACGCGGTCGGCGTCACCGAATCCGACAAGACCGACTCCCGCCCCCTCGAACGAAAGCCAACCGTTCCCTTTGAGAAACTCCTCCAACAAATTGCCCTCGGCGACCGCGATGCGGACACCCTGACCAGCCTCGCCAATCGCCTCGCCCGCCTGGACCGTGCGATCAGCGATGAGGACCGCGAAGAATTGCGCGCATCGGGCGGGATCTCCCTGAAAGAGCTGGCCTCCAACCTCCTCCAGGCCACCGATCCGGACAAGCTCGCGGAACTGGGAGGGCAGTCGTCCCCGGCTGCCGCCGCCTTTGTCGAATCCGCCACCAAACCCATCGCCGCCAATCCCGGCTTCCGCCAGCTTCTCGAGAAAAAACGCCGCGATCAGGAGGTGACCATCGACCACATCAGTGCCGACGACCGGGAGCAATACCTCGAAGCCTGGCAGAGCGTCGACTCCGATGAAGCCGTCCCGCTCGCCGTCGCCAAGCGGGCCTTCGGCGGAGACCCCAGAGACCTCATCGAGGAGCTTAACCGAACGTTGATCGCATGAGAAAAATTTCATATATAAGTGAAAAAGGCCATTGACATCACCTTAAAAACCCTGCACGTTGGCGAGTATCGTCGGGTTACCACTCTTGGCATCCATGGCAAAGACCTCGCACGTAAATTTCTAGAAAATCTGAAGAAAGATGACAGCCGAAAATGGAAGCTTCTGACTGATCGCATCGAAAACGTTTCCAACTTTCACAATTATGAAAACGATCAAATTTTTAATTACCTGGGTGACGGGATCTATGAATTTAAACGTCCAGGCCTGCGTCTTTACGCTTTCTACGACGAGATCGGCGAGGAGCACCAACTAATCCTCTGCACGAACGGCGGAAAGAAGAACAACAAGCGAGAGCAACAAGCCGACATAAAACGGGCCAAACGGATCAAAGCGGACTATCTAGCCGCCAAATCAAATCCAAACGCCAAATTCACCATCAAGGAAAAGCCATGAAGATCCAAATCGTCAAAGAACGCGACCCCTTGGCAGAAGCCTTCGCCAAATCGTTGGAGACCATCGAGTCCCAAATCGAACGAAGCAAACTCAGCGTAGTTGAAGAGCTGCTCCAGTTCATGAAGCGCCAAGGCATCAATCGCTCCCAGCTCGCCGAACGCATGAATGTGCCCCCCTCTCGGATCACCAAGATGCTCAGCGGCGACAGCAACCTGACCATCGATACCCTCGTCCGCGCAGGCCGCGCTGTCGGTGCCGACCTTGCCCAAACCTTCGTGCCACAGGGCTTTGCAGTCCGCTGGCACTCATTTCCCAAAGCTGCGCCCGCTATTGATTCGGTGACCCGTTCCCCGGGAGCACCGATCCCCGCCACCCAAGAGCCCTCACCGAAGATCCCAAGCCAAACCACCGCCCAAAAGGCCAAACCAGCATCCCGAAAACTCCCCCACGTGGCCGATCCCAAGGCAACCTACAACGCCTCCCGAAAGTCGAAAAAGCCCCGATAAAAATCCCGCAACCCCTGCACTAATGGAAGAAGCCACACCGTATCCGCAAAACGACGCCCAATCGGCTCCATCCCATCCTCGCCCCAGTCCCCATTTCGTCGGTATCGAAGCCGCCCTGCAACGCGCCTCCGCCAAAGCCATCGCGAAGGCCCTCGCCGCCGGTCTCGAACCGGTTGTCGCCGATCCATCCGCGATAAAAAACGCTGAGAACCACAACGCCCAACAAACTCCGGAATCCGGTGAGTCACCAGGGAATCGGCTACATCCGCTTCGTCGGCACCCATGCCGAATACGACAAAATAGACGCCACCACCATCTGAAGCCGCCATGAAAGCAAAAATCTTAAGAACCGAAGCGGACTACGATTCCGCCCTTGAGCGGGTCGAAGCGCTCATGGATGCCAAGCCCGGCTCTCCCAAAGCGGACGAGCTTGAGCTCTGGGCGCTTTTGGTGGAGGCGTATGAGCGCGAGCATCACCCGATTGATCCGCCCGATCCGGTCGAAGCCATCAAGTTCCGCATGGACCAACTAGGCCTCCAGCAAAAAGACCTCACCCGTTTCATCCCCGCCAAAAGCAAGGTCTCCGAAGTGCTCAACCGCAAACGCAACCTAAGCCTGCCCATGATCCGCGCCCTCAATAAACACCTCGGCATTCCCGCCGAAGTCCTCGTGCGCGAGCCGCAGGCACCTTACGAGAGGAAACAGAAAGCATGATCCTCCCTCGTCCCTCGCCCTTCTCCCTCGTCCTTCGACGTTCAGCGTTCGACGTTCGCTATCTGTCGCATTTTCCTTCGATGTTGGGTGTTGAACGTTCGATGTTCAATGTTCGCCATCTCCGCCTTCTCCATTACTCCATCACTCCACCAAAAATTTCAGGTTTCAGGTCTCCGGTCTCCTCCTTAAAAAGTGCCCCTCTCCAATCAATGACAAATTTGTAAAACTTTTCCATTGCTCCACTCGGTTCACTTGTGCATAGCATAGAATGAGACGCGGGTGGTATTTCCCGAAACGACACAGCCAAAATCGTGCGAACAACATTTTCCCTTCCCATGGCCCGGACCCAGATGCAACTGATCCCTGAGGAGACGCAGATCAAGACTCAGGACTCTTGACTCGCTGCGCGGAGAATAATCGGGATTGAAACCGTAAATGCCTTTTTTTTCAGTAATTTACGAATGACAGATTCAGCTCGCAGCAAACTTGCAGTGTGAAGAAGAAAATGACACCATCCCGGGGCGCAATAAATAAAAACCGGGCTGTTGGCCCAATCAACCGGGAGGTGTCATTAACCAATTACAATTACCACTCATTCCTGCGGGTGCAACATCAATCAACGCCGCTGTAAGCGTTTGGCGCGACGAAGAAAGCTGGACCTATTTCGTGGGGTTACAACCGGTTTACCGGCACCAATCATCGGAGCTTGACCATTTCCGACTGACGATCGCGCAGTTGATTGATTCGGGCTGTTGTCGCCCGTGCGAGATTATCCGGGTCTTCGGGATTTCCAAAAGCCATGTTGACCGCACGACGCGTCTCTACCGTGAGCGGGGTGCCGGTGCGTTCTTCACGGATCGCAAGAGGAAAAAGACCAAGAGCGGCGGCACGGTGATGACGGAAGAGGTGCTGACCTCGGCGCAAGCACTGCTGGATGAGGGGATCGCCAAGGCCGATGTAGCCGCGCAACTGGGGATTGCTTACGATACCTTTCGCCGGGCGATTTGGGACGGGCGGCTACGGGAAAACACGGAGCCGGATCAGCCGGTGGACAAGTCGGCGCGAAGTGTCGAAGACGCCGGGGCAGGTGCGGTCATGGGCACGGCCTGCACCCGTGCGGGCGAACGGATGCTGGCCGCCCTCGGGCAGCTCGATGGGGCTGCGAGCCGATTCCAGCTTTGCCGTGACGTGCCATTTGGAGGTGTCCTTTGCGCTCTGGGCGCTTTGCTCGGCAACGGTCTTCTCAGCGGTCTGGAACAATCACTCGGGCGTATCCGGGGTTATTATACGGCGACCCAGGTCCTGCTTCTTTTGGCATTCATGGCCTTGTGCCGTATCCGGACTGTCGAGCAACTGCGTGGCCACGCACCCGGGGAACTGGGAAAACTCATGGGGCTGGACCGGGTGCCCGAAGTGCGCTGCCTGCGGGCGAAGATCGACGATCTGGCCGGGGAGGAGGGAGCTGAAAAATGGGCCGCCCAATTGAGCCGCCAATGGATGGAAGACGATCCCGAAAGGGTTGGCACGCTTTACGTTGACGGCCATGTGCGCGTCTATCACGGGAACAAAAACAACCTTCCCCGCCGCTATGTCTCCCGGCAGCGGCTGTGCCTGCGCGGATGCACCGATTACTGGGTCAACGACAGCACCGGGCGGCCCTTTTTCTTCGTCGATAAAGCCGTTGATCCGGGACTGATCCAGACCTTGCGGGAAGACATTGTTCCCCGTCTGCTCGAAGAGGTTCCTTCCCAACCCGGCGAAGAGGAGCTTCAGGACGATCCGTTTCTTTGTCGTTTTGTGCTGGTCTTTGACCGCGAAGGCTACAGTCCCGGCTTTTTCAAAAAAATGTGGGACGACCACCGCATCGCCTGCATTACCTACCACAAGCACCCCAACGGGGATTGGGCCGGGCAGGAGTTCCGGGAAAAGACCGTCACCCTTTCCAACGGTGAGCAGGTCAAAATGAAGCTCGCTGAAAGAGGCAGCCGCATCGGCAGCGGCAAGGACTCCCTGTGGGTCAAAGAAGTCCGCAAACTTGGTTCCCAGGGCGAACAAACCAGCCTCATCGGCACCGCATATGCGCTGGAGCCGGAGCGCCTGGCACCCCGGTTGTTCAACCGATGGTGTCAAGAGAACTTCTTTCGGTATATGATGCAACACTATGCCATTGATCTACTTAACGAATATGGCAGCGAGCCGCTTCACGACACCGAAAAGGTCGTCAACCCCAGCTGGCGCGAGCTGAACAAGAAGCAAAATCGCCTCAAATCGACCCTCACGCGCCGACGTGCCCGTTTTGCCGAACTGACCCTGCATCCGATCTCCGAGGACTCGCCCGAAAAGCACCTGAAATGGGAACAGGCCAAGAGCACGATTCTCGAAGAGATCGATCAGCTCGAAAAAAAGCTCGCCACGAACAAAACCCAATTAAGCGAAACGGATCGGCACCTCCTGTGGAAAGACCTTCCGGAAAAAGATCGCTTCACACAAGCACCCCCGGCGCGGAAACGCTTGCTCGATACTGTGCGCATGATCGCCTACCGGGCTGAAACAGCCCTGTGCTCTCTGCTCGGCGAACAGGAGGTTAAAAGCGCCGATGCCCGCCGCATACTGCAAGACCTCTTCACCACCGAAGCGGACATCGTCCCGGATGAAACCAACGAACGCCTGACGATACGAGTGCATGGAAGTGCTCGCCCAGCCGTTGATCGAACGCTCGAAAAACTCTTCGATAGTCTCAACGAACTTGAGTTCACCTTCCCTTCAACTGACCTGGTCGTACAATACGAACTCCTCGGTTCGACCGTTTCAAACCCAGAGAATCGCGTCAACGAACCTTCACAGAGGTAAGGAGTCCTGAGCCTGATCGTGAGGGGTTCGGCGATATCCTCGAAAAGGTTCATTACAGTTGACAAAAGTTGACAAATCAATTTTTCTTAACCTCACCCAGTATGGAGAAGAAGCTGAACCCAGAAATCCTCGAAAAGCGTTGCACCGAAGAAGGCTTGAACCAGAGCAGCATCGCAAAACACCTGGATGTGAGCCGCGAAGCGGTCTCGAAGTGGTTCCAGGGCAAGTCCTTTCCGCGCCCTCCGCAGCTGCTCAAGCTCGGGCGGCTTCTGGGGCTCCGGCACAATGAGCTGGTCATTCAGCAAGGCGCGTCCCCCGAACCGCTGGTAGCCTTCCGCAAGAGAAGAAGCTGCAAGACGACTGATGGCCACATTGATCGGGCCCGGGAAATGGGACGCTTGCTCCGGCCCCTCGTGCCCCACCTCGAGTTCGACGCTTTCATCGGCCCGCCCTCCTTGAAGACTCCGTCCACCGAGTATCGCTATCTGCAGAGTCTTGCCGCGAAGCTACGGCGCGAGATCGGCGTCGCCGAAACGGAACCTGTGGAGTTCGAAAAGCTCATCGGCCTTTTTCAGGACTACCAAGCGGTCGTTGTCCCCGTCATGTGGGGCAAAAAATCCCAGCACGAGAACGCACTGCACATTCACCTGTCCGATTCAAAAACCACTTGGATCTACCTCAACCTCGATGTGGAAATCCATGATTTCAAATTCTGGATGGTCCATGAACTTGGCCACGTCCTGACCATCGACCTGCTCGAGGCCGGGAAAGTCAAAGAGGCAGAAGACTTCGCGGACGCCTTTGCCGGGGCTTTTCTCTTCCCGGAGGCCTGCGCCAAGGAGACTTACTCGGCTTATTCTCGTGCCCGGAGCGATTCAGAGCGGATTGACGTGCTCATCCGCTTCGCGGAAACACACACAATCTCACCAGTCTCGATCTACAGGGAGCTGCAACACTACAGCCAGCACCACGACCTCAAGTTCACGGAGATTGAGCCGAGCATTCTGCATCCGGCAACCACTCTTTTCAACGAGCGCTTTCCCTCTTTGTCGGAAGACTTTTTTGACGGCGAGGCTCCCAGCCCGAATCATTATGTCCGCATGGCGCAGGAGGCTTTCGGGACCGTCTTTTTCAAGGCCTTCGCCGAATACGTCAGGGAGAGAAAACCCAGCCCTTCCACCATCGGCTCCATCCTTGCCATCAATCCGATGGATGCCCGCGCCATTCACGATGCACTGGTTCAGTAAAAGCTACAGCCATGGCGCAGACCAAGATCATCGTGGACACGAACAGCTATTTCAGGCTGGCCGAGAATATCCACCCCTTGCTCTGCCAACCATTCGGTGATGAAGCGTTCACGCTCTACATGCATGCTGAGTTGAACGCCGAGTTTCGATCCAGCCCGCGACTGCGGACGAAGTTCAGTTGGGCGGCAACGGGGGAGTTTCGTGAGAACCGCAAACGCTCGCTTTCGATTAGCAATCAGAACCGGGTGGAGATCGATAACACCTTCGAATACATGTGGGAGCATGTGGAAGAGGAGTTCCATGAACAACGAGGAAAGGGACCGTCGAGGACGGACACCCTTATCATCGCAACCGCCGCAGTCCTCGATATTCGAGTGGTCACCGATGACCAGGACATGATCGAACTTGCGGAGATGTATGGAGTCCACCAGATCACCAGTCTCGAATTACTCAAGCTGATGTTGGATCATCGCCACATTGGGTTCGCAGAAGTCGAACGCGTCGTTTCTCAGTGGCAGCACGATAAAGACACTCCATACGCTAACTGGAAAAGTGAATATCAGAGACTCTTCGGCAAAAAACCACCGAATCCTTAGCGTGAAAGGACCGAAATCCAGTCTATTTGAAATTTCACGGATTGAAAAGGTTTCACGTTTCGGTGAAACCAATGGTTTTCGTGAAATGCTCCATCCCCGCAGAATCCAATTGCCCGATTTACAAAAAAATAGGAACGTCAACCTCCGTCCGTATGAAAGCTTTTATCATTGCATCCGAGGTTGAGGGCCTAAAACCAGAGGCTCTGACAAATTTTCGGAAAGAATAAGTATGGCATCTGGCTACACCGAAGACCATCTCGTCGAGCAACCGGCCATCCAACTGATGACCGGGGAGCTGGGCTGGGAAGCGGTCGTGGCCTACGACGAATGGGCTTCGGGAAAGAGTTCTCTCGGGCGGGAGACCAAACGGGAGGTGGTTCTGGTCGATCGCCTGCGACCGGCGCTGGCAACGCTCAACCCGGGCCTTCCCGCGGAAGCGCTCGAAGCGGCAGTCGAGGAACTCAGCCGCGACCGCTCGGCATTGAGCCTGGTCGAAGCCAACCGGGAAATCGACCGCCTCCTGCGCGGCGGGGTGAAGGTCACCTTTCCCGACCGCAAGCGCGGAGGCCAACGGACGGAGGTCGTGCGCGTGATCGACTGGAACGCGGGCGAGGCAAACGATTTCCTGCTGGTTTCGCAATTCTGGATCAGTGGGGATCTCTACACCCGCCGGACCGACCTCATCGGCTTTGTGAACGGGATTCCCCTGGTACTGATCGAGCTGAAGAAGCCGGGGGTGAACCCGCGGGAGACCTTCGAGAAAAACCTGAACAACTACAAGGCGACCATCCCGCAGCTCTTCCACTACAATGGCTTCCTGCTCGTTTCCAACGGAGTGCAGGGCAGGATCGGTAGTCTCTCGGCACCTTGGGAGCATTTTGCAGATTGGAAAAAATCGGAGAGGGAGGACGAAGCCCCGGAGATCTCCCTGAACACCCTGTTGCAGGGAACTTGCGGCAAGACCCGCCTGCTCGACCTCGTCGAGAATTTCTGTCGCTTCGCCGAGGACAAGGGCTCGACAGCCAAACTTGTGGCCCGGAACCATCAGTATTTCGGGGTCAATCAAGCCGTCGAGGCCTTGGAACTGGCGGAGGATGGCCGGGTCGGCGTATTCTGGCACACGCAGGGTTCGGGGAAGAGCTACTCCATGGTGTTTTTCACGGAGAAGGTCTTCCGCAAGATGGCGGGCAATTGGACCTTTGTCATCGTCACCGACCGGCAGGAACTCGATACCCAGATTTACCGGACCTTCGCCACCTGCGGTGCCGCGACCGAGGGGCATTGCCAGGCCACCTCCTCCAGTCATCTGCGACGCCTCCTTGCCGAGGATCACCGCTACGTTTTCACGCTGATTCATAAGTTTCGCACCGAGCCCGGGACACTCCATCCGGTGCTGAGCGAGCGGGATGATATCGTCGTTTTGACGGACGAAGCCCACCGCAGCCAGTACGACACCCTGGCCATGAATATGCGGACCGCCCTGCCGAACGCGAAGTTTCTGGCCTTTACCGGGACCCCCCTCATCGCCGGCGAGGAGCGAACGCGGGAGGTCTTCGGCGACTACGTCAGCATCTACGACTTCAAGCAGAGCGTGGAGGACGGGGCGACCGTGCCACTCTACTACGAGAACCGCACGCCGGAACTGGAGATCACGAACCCCGAGCTGAATGAGGAAATCTACGAAGTGATCGATGAGGCGGTTCTCGACGCCGACCAGGAGGAGAAACTCCGGCGGGTTCTCGGTCGGCGCTACCACCTGATCACCCGCGAGGATCGCCTCGACACCGTGGCCAAGGACATCGTCCACCATTTTCTGAACCGGGGCTATCAGGGCAAGGCGATGGTCATCTCGATCGACAAGCTGACCGCTCTCAAAATGTACGAAAAGGTCCGGGCGGAATGGGAAGCCGAGACGGTTCGCGTGGTGACACAGCTTGACCGCCTGAGCAACCACCATCCCGACTTCAGCCGCCTGCACGAGCGGCTGGCCAACCTCCGGGGAACGGACATGGCCGTGGTCGTTTCCCCCGGCCAGAACGAGGTCCCCGAGATGAAGAAGAAGGGCTTCGACATCCTCCCCCACCGCGAGCGGATGGCAAAGGAAGACCTTGAGACCAAGTTCAAGGACCCGGAAGACCCGTTTCGCCTCGTTTTCGTGTGCGCGATGTGGATGACCGGTTTCGATGCGCCCAGTTGCTCGACCCTGTACCTGGACAAGCCGATGCGGGGGCACACCCTCATGCAGACCATCGCCCGGGCGAACCGTGTGTACCGAGACAAGGTCAACGGCCTGATCGTCGATTATGCGAACGTCTTCGAGGAATTGGAGAAAGCGCTGGCGCTCTACGGCGGCGGACGAACCGGAGGCGGCATGCCGGTCAACAAGAAATCGGAGTTGATCGACGCCCTCAAAATCTGTCTCCGCGAAATCGCCTCCTTCTGCAAGGGTCACGGAGTCGATCTGGGCGAAGTCGAGTCGGAACCCACGAAACACTTCATCCTCGCCGTTGACCGCCTCGCCGCCACGGATGGCGTGAAAGACGAGTTCCTGCTGCATTCCAACGAGATCCAGCGGATCTACAAAGCGATCATGCCCGACCCCATCATTCCGGAACTGGCGCCACGGTGTCAGGTGATCGATCAGCTCGCCCAAGCACTTCGCGCCCTCAAGGAACCAACGGATATCACCGCGGTCCTCGAATCCATCGGTGAACGGCTGGACGGTCACATCCTCGCGCAACCCGGCCTGGAACCCGGCGAAGCGGCGGCTACCGTCGATCTCAGCAGAGTGGACCTCGACGCCCTGGAGAGAAAATTCGCGAAGTCGAAGACCCGGAACAGCGAAACCCAGAAACTCCGTGCTTTGATCGAGCGCAAGCTCAACAAGCTGATACGCCTGAACTCAAGTCGCTACGACTACCTGGACCGTTTCCAGAAGATGGTTGAGGAATACAATCAGGGAGCACTGAGCATCGAGCGGCTCTTCGCTCAACTCCTTCAGTTCTCGCACGAACTGAACGAAGAAGAGAAACGGCACATGCGTGAGGGATTAACCGAGGAGGAACTCGCGGTGTTTGACATCCTCACCCGACCCGGACCCAATCTGAGCCCACAGGAGGCCGATATCGTAAAGGGAGTTTGCCGCGATCTCCTCGCCAAACTGAAGACGGAGAAACTCGTCCTCGACTGGCGTCAACGCCGCACGACCCGGGCCGCGGTGAGGGTCGCCATCGAGGAGATGCTCGATGCCGGACTTCCGCCGGCCTACACGGTCGATCTCTTCGAGGAAAAGTGCGGTAATCTGTTTCAGCACATCGTGGACAAATACCCGCAGGATGATCGAAACGTTTACGACGATCCTGCGGCCTGAATGCGTTATCCTTGAGGATTGATTGGACGCCATGATCGCAGACTTCCTTCCCTATTTTGCAGTCTTCGTCCTGATTCTTGCCCCTCTGGCCGTGGCCTTTGGACTCATGTGGCGGCACCGACACCGTCGTGGGATTGTTTCTCCCGTGCCGAAACCAGCTTACCAAGGATGAGCAACGGGCCGTCCGCCAGTGCATCGAAGGTGGGTGTCGGGATGTGGTGGTCTAAGGGCGGGAGGCGCAATGGCTGTCACACTCCTTGGACTTTTTCGACAGGCCCGGTGTTCATAAGCCTGAAGCCGTGGGACAGGAGTGTCCCACTCTGGAGTTTGGACATCTGAAAGTCGGTTGGATCGGATTTACGCCGCAGCCATGAGAGTCGCGGCTGCGAGATGTCGATCTCTGTGCTCGAAATCAACCAGTTTAGTGCCGGATTGATCCATTTCTCGTCGCAACTGGGCGATGATGTCGGAACATGAGGGCCGTTTGGCATCGGGTCGCCACTTGGGAAGGGGTAAATAGTCGGACCCTCGTTGGATGCCATAGGCTTCCAGAGCTGAAAGCAAGAGCAACGAATAGATTGCCACGGAAAAAGCCGGATGACGGGGCACGGAGAGTTTATTGCGGACCTGGGCGTCGCCGATCCCGAAGGTACTCTTTTCCTCACGGTGGTTGACCTCGATCTGCCAGTGATCCAGGTAAGCTTGCACGAGCACTGCGGCATCAGTGTGCAGATCGGTAGTGAGCAAGTAGGCGGGCTGGCGATAATAGGCCCGTCCCTTTTGATGTAGCCTGTAGGGTGTCGGGGCAATGACAATGAGCCGCAATGGCTTCCTTTTCGCGCCTCCCTGCCAGAGGAGTCCGTTTACTTCCTTGAAGCGCAGGCTTCTAAAGGCCCCGCCGTGAAAGAACTCTCCGCTTTGCCATGGGATGTTCTCATCTTTGCGGACCTCTTCGGGAGTGAACTTTTTCCGGCCATAGAAGCGCCGTCCGCATTCCGTGGACGGGAAACAGAGTTTGGCATCTTTGCGGGCGCGGCAAATTACCTCGGTGCGTTCGAACCGGGCTCCGAAGATAGTGCGGTTGCAAAACCCGCCATCCAGTGTGGTCAGAATGGTTTTCCGACAACCCTGCTCATCAAGTTGGAGACGCAGGCTCCCCAGTGCATCGACAGTCTGCACCATGTTGCGACGTTCTTTTTGCGCTTGTTTAAAAGCCGCCTTGTCTTGCTCGGTTGCCTTTTTGCCGGGTTTTGCCAGTGCGGGCACTTCCTGAAAAAGCACCGGCACCGAGCGTGGGGAGGCGTCTGATTTTTCCCGGTAAAGAGGCAACACGCAGGTGAGTTGCAAAAATCGCAGCCCGTAAATGAGATTGACATGGAAAGGAGGCGACATCGGGTCGCGCATGCAATGGACTCCGGCGACTTTTTTTCCTGTTTTGCGCAAATGAGTCATGTCGCCGGCCACATGAATGAAAGACTCCCTCTGAGTGCGAGC
>CAZDRT010000033.1:9563-22577 GCA_964507815.1 uncultured Puniceicoccaceae bacterium | reverse complement strand
CTAGGGGAACAACACGAGAAGCAGAAAACTTATGAACTGAAGACTACGGAACCCGCTTGACAGAATCTCCCATAGCAGGGGGTCAAACGCAAAATGTAAAGCTCGGGCCATTACCGGACATGAAGAGATTTGGCCAGCGCTTCGGCAGTCGCTAGGGATTCTATTGCATCGGACTCGGAGGGCATTCCGTCCTCCAAAGATCCTGGGAGTGCGTCAGGATAACGACTGGGTATATAGAACCGGTCCAATAGGAGGAGGTTGCGCATCAAGGTTTCATCCAAATCAAGGGATTCTGTTAGGCGGACCAAGTCGGTAATTTTATGAGAGCGAGGTCTTTTCTCCGACGGGAGACTCCCCTTTAGAAGCTTTTCCGCACACTGCTGAGAATGAAAACATACCTGATTCCAGATGCCTTCGGCAAACAGAACTCTGGCAGCCTCTAAATCGCTTTGCGCGAAAGCCTCCCACCTTGGATCAAGCGGCATGGTAAATTTCCCGGCCTTTTTCGGTGATCTCCGAGCGAACAAAGTGGTTGTTTCGCGACATCTCTTCGAATTCCTCGGGTGTATAAACAACCAGATCCATCCCCACTCTCGGATTCAAGCGAGTGATCCATTCGGCAAGGCGGTCATAGAATCGCTTCTCCGTTCGCTGCACGATGCAAAGATCAATATCAGATTCCAAATGAAGCTGCTCCGGTTTAACGGCGGATCCAAATAAGAAGACCCTGTCGACCGATGGTTCTGCATTGATAAGACTCAATACTCTATCGATTTCGATTTGAATTTCGCTCGTTTGCATATCCGTGAAATTAGCACCTGTCGGTTATCTTGACGATAGCGAAGGCAAATTGGGGGCGGAATCGAGGGGGGCGATGGGCGTTAGGCTTGAGGCAAGCGAAAGGATGGCGAATGAGTGATGGCGAATTGCTAATGGCGGATGGCGAATAGAGGATGGCGAATGGGGGATGGCAGCACTAGGCATAGCCGTATATTTTTATCCCCAAGGGATTTATGGTTTGGCTCTACCTTTTTGGTCTCTCACGAGGCGACTGCAAACTCGCAAGCATTGGGCAGTTCGGCATGCCTGGAGGCGTTCAGGATCTCCATAGCAACAACATTTCCTTCCGCATCGTAATCAAGAATCACGTCAGGCCTTGCCTCGTCGCTTTCAGCAATCTCGCGCTCACTGAGGACAATCCGCAGCACATCCACTTCTCTATCGTAATTTATTTTCATACTACTTCCTCCAATATTTTGTAATCTTGCTCGTCTTGTAAGCGGTGACAACCAGATTTGGGTCTCGTTGGGGATCAACGATAACTCTCAATAGATACTCTTTCCCGCTGTTTGGATCCAGGAAATGAGACTGACGACACTCCAGGCCATTCCGCGCGGGAAGCACTTGTTCCGGATTCCTCGCCACTGTCTCTACCAATGACAACGGTAACCTACGACGAGAGATTTCGCTGAGTGCGTGGCTGGATAGGCTAATTGCCATGTTTTTTCCTAATCGTAATCCTAATCTTACTCATAATCGGGTGGTGGCGGAAGGCATGCTTCTGAGCTTCGCTCAATGGCGGATGGGGAATGAGTAATGGGTAATGGGTAATAGCGGATGGCGGATGGCTAATGGCGGATGAAGGATGAAGATGGGAGTTGGGAGATGGAAGAGCTGGAGAGTTGGAGTGGAGCGGGGAAGAAACGGCTCTCGCCATTCTTCTGCAACCGGGAACTGGGCAACAGTCAACTGGTCAACTGAATTTCCCAACCTCCGAACATCTGAGAACGAATTTGAAAGACACTGGGGCTTTCAAAATGCGTGGCAGCCAGTATGGCTCCAAAATCGAGATCATTGGTCAAAACCACGTTATCGTTTGCTTTCGCCCACTGAAGAATAAATTCGTCTGGTGTGTCTGGAGCCCCTATTCGAGTCCAATGCTTACTTTCGCAATAATTAGAAAACACCTGCTCCCACTCGGGGGAAAGATTCATATCGATGACAATCTTCACGCAGTCAGTTGCCCAAAGGTCACCTCTTCCTCTTGGGAACGCCACGCTGCAAACCTCAGACAAGCGTTAATCTGCTCATCTGTGATGTAAGGATACATCTCCAACAGGCGCTCCCGGGGTGTCCCCGAACCCAGTTGACCAACAATGCAACCCACTGTCACACGAGTGCCCCGAATACAAGGCTTACCACCCATGGTACGAGAGTCCACCGTGATATTAGGTTCGTTGTTCATGCTTTAGAAGATGAATGTAAACAGCAAGAGGTCAAGCTTCGCGGCCGCGCAATCGGAGGGGATGTCGAGGGGGTCAAACATAGGAGGGGGTCCGAGGGGGTCAAACGTAAAATTTAAATGTTTTGGGGAGTTCCTCGTTCCTTGTTCCTTGTTTCTGGTTGGGAGAAGGCCGGAGAGGGATGAGAATTGAGACCTGAGATTTGATGTCGAGGGACGAGAGTCGAGAGTCGAGGACTTATTTGGGATCTTGGCTGATTCTGGGTTGGCGGCCTAGGGAACGGGAGAGCATGACGAGTTTTCCGGCCAGATGGTCGGCCTTTTCCGCGATGTTGTTGAGTTCCTCTCTCGGAAACCGCTTGGTAACTTCGTAGATGAGCCCGTTCAAACCGCGTGCCATTTGCCAGGCTTCAATCTTCTCAAATCTGAACTTCATTGCCAGCTGTCTGGGACTCGACCCCAGCCCTCGACTCTGGACTCTCGACTCTCGACTCTCGACCTCAGGGGTCCAAGTTTCCATGATTTTTCCTAATTCTAATCCTGCTCGTAATCGTAATCGGGTGGTCGCGGAAGGCATGCTTCTGCGGGCGGGGAGATCGATTAGGATTAGGATTACGATTAGGAGGGCGTTGGAAGAGGGATGAAAGCTGAGACTTGAAACCTGAGAGGGGACAGATGGCGAACTTCCAACGTTGAACATTGAAAAACCAAGAACGAGGAACTTCTGAACTTCTCAACCGGAAACTGGGAAATTACCGGATTTCTACAAGCACCTCTCCTCTATGAATATAATCCAAGGCCTCTTGAAGGTGGTTTTCGAGAATGTGTTTCAGATTCTCTTCTGATGTATTTCCACATCGCAACCATATTATGGCTGGGGGAGCGCCCAATCTCTTAACCAGATCCGCAAAATCTTTATCTTTGGTTAAGATAATCACCTGCTCTAATCTGGCCTTCTCGAAAATCCTCTCATCTTCAGCTTCTCGGAGGCCTTTGTCACGAAGGGCCTCAGCCTGCTGTCCGAGAGTTTCTTCAATCCACCGTGCCACCCGAGGTGAAAGGTGGGCGTCCAGCCATATCATGCCGCGATCACCGGATGGTCAATTCCTTGTTTGGCGTAGCTAATGGCAGCGGCTATATCCTGACGCTCTAGGTCCGGCATTTCGTCGAGGATTTGCTCAAAACTTAATCCAGCAGCCAAGAGATCGAGAATATCAGAGACCCGAATGCGCATGTTGCGAATACATGGTCTTCCTCCGCATTGCTTTGGATTTACTGTAATTCTTTCGAAAATTTTACCCATAAGAATAAAATAGATTAAAGTCCGGTTGGGTCAAACGCAAAATATAAAGATTTGGGGAGGGCTTAAAGAGGGATGAGGGCGGAAATTTGAGACCTGAGGACCCTTATTCTGGGCTAATTAATTCTCAAACAATGATCGATCCAATTGGCTTTGGCGTATAATCGACGCGAGTGTGCCCGGCTTGAGATCTTTATGCATTGGCACAGGAACCGTGATTGTCTGATCCACGCTTTTCTTTCGCATGATCCGATGGAACCCTTTTTGGCGCATCGCGGAAAAACCATTCTTTTCAAGCAACTGGCAGAGTGTATCGCCGGAGAACCTCTTACGCGGTGGCATATTCCGCTTCGAACTGGGTTATCCAGGCATCTTCAACGAGCCGACCGGCAATTTCCTGCTGTGGCGCACATTCAAGAAACAAACTGACTGCCTCGCGCAAATTAGCCAATGCCGCCTCGGGGTCCGCTCCTTGACTTGCGATATCCAGATCGGGTGTGAAGGCGACATACTGGTCTTCCTCACGGCGAAGGACTGCGGTAAATTTAGATTTCATTCTTATAGCTTAGTTTTTTGTTCAGGAGAAGTCAAGGAGGGGGTCGAGGGTCGAGGACACTGCGGGAGTTTTACAGTAGCCTCCGAGATTCCTCGGAAGGGAACTGCGGGGGGCAAACGCAAAATACAAAGATCTAGCGTGATTTAGCGAAGAAGTTAGGAGATAAAAGCTACAGATAAAGGGGTGCCCTGCCGGAAGGTGGACACTCCTGTCCACCATTGCTTATCCGGGCACGCTTTCCCCACTCCCACGCTGCAGGACAGGAATAGTGGAGGGCTGAGAGCAAATCTGTACCGAGCGAAGCGACATCTCCAAACCCGAGGGGAGGCAGGAAATACTGACGGGGTCAGTCCAAGTTTCCATGATTTTTTCCTAATCCTAATCCTGCTCGTAATCGTAATCGGGTGGTCGCGGAAGGCATGCTTCTTCGGGCGGGGAAATCGATTAGGATTACGATTAAGATTACGATTAGGAGGAGAGTTGGAGAGGGATGAAACCTGCCTGTCCGCCATCAAGTCCGCCATAGCCTTGGCGAAGGAGGGAGACCTGAGATTTTATTTCGAGGGTCGAGGGTCGAGGGACGAGGGGCGAAGGGATGATGAATTATGAAGGATGGGGGCCAGGAGACAGGAGTCAGGAGTCGGGAGTCAGAATCAACTTCATAACCTCTAAACTTCTCAACCGAAAACTGGTAAACGGAGGAAGCGAGAGCTGACGCACCGATCAAATTTTTCGCAACTCATCCAAAAGTCTCGGAATGTCATGCTGGAAAGCGTCCCAGAGAATACGGTGGTCGATGATATCGTAGCCATGGGCGAGAATGTTGCGGGTCCCAATGATTCGATGGCCATGAGTGATCTTGCCGAAGGCTTGATCATCGGCCCGTTGGAGTCGATTCATGGCCTCGCCGATGATTTCAAACTCGCGCTCGATGATTAACTGCAGCCCGCGATCATTTTCCAGATCTGTTCGGTCTTTGTTCGCCAAGAAAACAGAAAGCTCCTCGCAAGCGAGACGAATGTCTTCGACCAGTTTTTCCGTCATGCCGCAAACAAAGGGACACTGGTTTCATTAACTGCACTCCGAAAAACAGCGTTTCGCATCGAATTGGCGCAAATTAGGTCGACGGAGCGGTCGAGGATTTCTTCCAACGCTTCCTTAAATTCAAAATATTGGCGGAACGCGTTGGTTTCCGAGTCGCGGTCAAAATGAACCACAAAATCGACGTCGCTCTCCGGGCCGAATTCCTCCGACAGAACCGACCCGAAAGCGTCGAGCCGGGTTACCCGATACTTTCGGCAAAGTTCCCCGATCGATTTCAAATTTTCTGCGAGGACCGAATTCATGATCAAAGTTTGTGGCAGCTTGCCTGGTTGAAGTCAAGTGGGTTGGCGAATGGCGGATGAGTAATGGCGGATGGCGGATGAAGGATGAAGAGGGGAGATGGCAGTTGGAAGATGGAAGATGGGAGAGGGCAGGAGACCGAAATCCCAACTTCTAACCTCATAACTTCGGAACCTCACAACCGAAAACCAGGAACCTCTAAACATCACAACCTCTTAATCTCTCAATCGACACTTACCAACCGAAAACCAGAAACCGAGAAACTGGAAAAAATTAGATAGCGAATCCGGCAGCTGCCGGTATCAATCGTTCAACAGAGTTTCTACCTTTTCCAACAAGGGAGGAATATGTAGCAACAGATCACGAGGCGAGTTCGACATAAATTGCCTCCTTCAGAATTTGAGGACCCAAGTAGGGACTCAGCCCTTCGCGGAAAGGCAGGGGGTCAAACGCAAAATATAAAGATTGCTTGTTTTTTTGGCGAAGAAATCAGGAGATGAATGTTGACAGATAACGGAGTATCCTGTCGGGAGGTGGACACTCCTGTCCACCCGTGCTTATCCGGGTCCGCCACCCCCAATCCAACGGTGCGGGACAGGAGTGTCCCGCTCCCTTGGGCCGGGACACCTTTTAACAACCTGACTGTGTAGAAACGGGTTGGAGAAAAAGCTGAAATGCTGAAACGCTGAAAAATAGACTTTGGGAACTGCTGGCTGGACAAACTGGGGTAATGAATTCTTGGCTCTATTTCAGCGGACATCTTTTTCAGCATTTGGGGATGTCGCTTCGCTCGGTACAGGAGCGAAGCGGTTTTCAGCTTTTCAGCTTTTTATTAGCCTGCGTTTCAGCTTTTCCCAAACACGCTACCGCCCTTGGACGCATCCGGCTCGGGTGTCCCATGGGCCGGCCCGTCGGGCCGGAAGTCCTGAAAATTCGGTGGAAAGGAGAGCATGGGACACTGCGGTCGGTTTGTTCAAGAAAAAATGAACGGTTTTTTGGGTTTTCGGTTGCCTTGCTGCCGGTTTACCAGCTTGTCCTGCGAAGCTCGGCTTGCCCTCCCGTAGCCTTGGCGTAGGGGGAAGAAGGAAGTCCCGCGACTGCGGGACGTAGGGGGCAGAGCGTAGAAGGGTTCCCGGTTTACCAGTTTTCGGCAATCGAGTGGGGAGATGGGCGTAGAAAAATAGGGACCCTGCCGGAAGGTGGACACTCCTGTCCGCCATCTCTCTTTGGGCCACCCCCACTCCAACGCTGCGGGACAGGAGTGTCCCGCTTCCTTGATCTGGGGCCTCTCAGCCACCTGAGCGGGAAGAAACGATTGGGGAAAATGCTGAAAAACTGACGTAGCGAGGGAGCGCGGAGATGGCACGCCTGCGGCGCGGAGGCGAACTCCGTCCCTACTGATCCGCGGGACTAATCTGAAACACTTTTACTTCACAAACCGCGTGATCGGGGTAGAAGCTAACCGCGATACTCCCGATCAATTTTGTATAAGTTTAACGACCGAGAGCATCAATTTCTTCGAAGTCGCCTTGATTGAACGGATCGTCCGCAAGCTGCCCGAGAAAAGATCTTAGTTTCGCCCGACTCGGATTCTTGGTGCCCACCATGAATTCCACAGCAGCCTCCTCGACAAAAACCTTGTCGGTCATTCCCGCTCCAGCCGCTCATCCAATTCATCAAGCGTAAGCCACTTTGCATCGGAGCCATCCAACTTACCGGAGATAGCTTGTCGCCGACGAGGGTCTTGCGAACGCCTAAGCTCAAGAATGGAGGAGGTGATCTCCTTCAGAATAGGGCCATCCATCCGCTTCAACTCATTTTTTACTTCATCTACAGTCATTATACCTTAAATTTAAACCAAGCGCTTGAAGAAATCAAAAAATAGTAATTGCATCGACCGGATTGTGGCGAGGGATCGTCAGACGGACTTCACCGTTGCTCATCACGATATGCCCGCTTTGTCGGACAACGCGGAAGCCCTGTTTTTCCAGGACACGCACGGCGACTCGCTGGCTGATTCCGGGCAGTTTGGGCATTAATCAATCAGAGCGCAATTTCGGTAGTTTCGACAGACCGGATACCGTTCTCCTCCGCCTCGACCTCCAACCATAAGCGGATGGCTTCGCTAATTAAAAGGTCAAGCTTGGGGGAGGATAGAGGGCACTCAAAAGACATCAGGTCTTGATTCTTTGGTTCTTATCAGGGGACATTTGTACGGAATTGCGGTTATAAGGCACAGAAGTCGCAAAACGGCAGAATCTAGAAACGGCTCTCGCCATTCCTCTCCATCCGAAAAACGGGAACGGGCAGAATCTAGAAACGGCTTTCGGCATTCCTCTCCAAACCTAGGGCTCCCGCAAATTCGGGAGCGGAAGCGTGATAGCGATTTCGATATGTGCGGCGGAATTCGGAATCGCCCTGTGGATTCGTAGAAACGACTCTCGTCGCTCCTTTCCACACGTGATGCGGCAGGCGATGGGATTGGTGAGGGATGAGGGCGAAAACCTGCCTGCCCGCCGCCATAGCCTTGGCAACGGTGGGAGACTTGAGGGGACCGGGAAGAAACAACTATCGTTGTTCCTCTACAAGCGGGGATCAGTGATTTGGAACTGTTTTTCAACATCTGAAAACTCCTCGAAAGCTCTATGCGACTTTGATCCGCAGCCCGAACGCCTGGCACAGCTCCACGAGGTCGAGCCAATGTTTTTCCGCAACTTCGCGCAGTCTTTCGATTTCGAGTTCCTGATACTGATGAATCAGAATATTCCGAAACCCGCACATGCCGACCATCCGATCCGCCAGACCGTGGTCTAATCGTTTCGATGACGCCAACAGGCGGAAAGCATCGGCCTGACTCTGTGGCATGCCCAAATGTTCCTTTGCCACCATATGCATAGCCAAATCAATGGCCGCCTGGCAGGCGCGCTCTACGTTCAAGGTCAGAGCATCGAGATTTACCATCTCCTCGAGTTCCGGATCGGACTTGTGGATTTCCAATACCCGTCTTAACGATCTTTCAATGATCGAGGCTTTGTTCAACATCACATCGTCAGACACGGTAGGCTTCCTCCACTTCCTTGCGGTCCTGTTTCAGGTCCAGGTAAAGAGACAACGCGCGTCCCACAAATTCATGAACGACTTCCGGACTCCGTTGATAGAGAAGCGTCCCCGCGCTAATCGCCTGATGGGTGTAAACCAAGTTGCGGGTCGACAACCGCCCCAAATCGACGCGCATCCCGAGGATCGATTCCAAATCCATCGAAAGTTTTCCTAACCGGACGGTGTCCAAACGAGAATCCCGTTGATACAAAAGGGCGAAATCGACATCGCTGTCGTCCCGCAGCCGACCTGAAAACGCCGATCCGATCCCCCAAACGGCAAGCAAATCGGGTTCCTCACGAAACCGCTGCTGGCATTTTTCGAGAACGGAAGGATTTAATTTCATTGGGGAGGGATGAATCGGAGGGACTCGGGATGCGGAAACTGAGGGGGGAGGAGCCAGAAGAACGAGGTTAGGAGATGGGAGCGACAGATAAATGGGTGTCCTGCCGGGAGGTGGACACTCCTGTCCACCACTTTCTTTCGATCACGTTACCCCCACTTAATAACCAACTAGATTGAATTCCGAATGGCAGCGAGTCGTTCTAGAATTTTCGGGTCATTCTTCAGGGGGACCAAAGCTTGCAGTTCTCCGATTATCTGCGCCCATTCGAGGGACTCTGAACCTTGGCGCTCAACAATTCCGGAAACATCCATCCAGTCCTGCTCTCGTGCGGCAAACGCTTTATGGACTATTAAATCTTCTGCTGAACACATACGAAGTGCCGCGTCCAATCCGATGAGCCAACTAGAAGATCGGCCGATGGTTCGTTCCTCGAAAGGCAAAGCACCGAGAGCGATATCGAGGGGAATTCCCGAATGATCCCGCAAGAGGAGGACCCGATTTTCCAGAGCGAATCCCCGCGCGTTCTCCATTCTGGCCTCATATTCTTCCAGCAAGGTATCGACGAATCCCTCCTCTTTCCCGAAACCAGTCAACAGAGTCAGGTCCACATCGCGGGTCAATCGGGGCTCGCCCCACCGTTGAACGGCCAGGCCGCCGATAAAGCACGACGCCCACACATGTTCATCGCAGAAAACCTGGAGTCGGAGGGCTGCTTCAAAAATTGGGTTCATGGCTGTTTTTTAGAACCGTAGAGAATGCGTTGGCGTTCGATCAACCCCCGGGAATCCCTGCGCCCGGATGACCGCCAGACCAGATCCTGAGGCATCGAGAGGAGCATATCGGTCGCCTGGAGTGCTTCGGCTTCGGATAAACTTCGCAACTCCCTGATTTTTTGTCTTTTGAGCGCTTTAGCTGTTACCTCTTTAATCATAAATGTGGGATTTCGAGGGGGTCAAACGTAGAATTTAAATGTTGTGAAGGGGGGAATGAGGCGACCTCAGGGCTTCAAGGTTACCCCCTACCCCAGTCTAACCTCTTCCACTATTTTTTCGATAGCTCAACGGAGGTCCAGAATGACGTCGTCGACCGTTTTGCCAAATCATCTTGTAGTCAAGTTGAAAGAATCTATCTTTTTGAGTCATACCTTAAAGGTTGAGCGTTCCTTGATGATCAAGATGGGAGATGGATGTTGACGGATAAAGGGGTGCCGTGCAGGAAGGTGGACACTCCTGTCCACCAACTCTTTTTCGGCCGCCCCACTCCAACGCCGCGGGACAGGAGTGGTGGAGGGATGAGGGATGATGGTTTTCGGTGATTGGTTATTCGGGCCGGGTTTTCTCAAAGGCTTCGCCATCGAGCTACGAAAGACCGTTATTCTCAAAGCGCTACGATGTCGTGCATGCGGAGGAGGCCTGCGACCCGGTTGTCGGCGTCCACCACCGGCAGGACGTACACCCGGCGGTCGCCTGATTCCATCTCCCGCAGCGCTTCGCCCAGGAGATTGTCCGGAGCGACCACTTTCGGGCGGGGGGACATGGCCCCGCGGACGGGGGAGTCCGGCGGAGTGTTTTGGAGGTAATGCCGCCGGACGTCGCCTTCGACGAGAATTCCGACGAGGCGGCGGTCTTCGTCGCAGACCATGACCGCCCCGAGGCGGCCTTCGGCCAGGGTTTCGATGGCCTCGCGGAGACTTTGGTCGGGCGCGATGATCGGCAGGCCCGGGTCCTTGACCATGACGTCCTCGACCCGGTAGAGGAGCCGTCGCCCGAGGGTGCCGCCCGGGTGGTACACCGCGAAGTCCTCGGGGGTGAAGTCCTTCGCCTTCATAAGCGCCGAGGCCAGGGCGTCGCCCGTCACCAGGGCGACGGTGGCGCTGGTCATGGGGGCGAGGTTGAGGGGGCATGCCTCCCGCTCGATGGAGAGGTCGAGGACGACGTCCATCCCTTCGGCGAGAGCCGTGTCGGAGCGTCCGAAAAACCCGATTGTCCGCGCCCCGATCTTCCGGATCGACGGCAGCATGCGCAGCAGCTCGGGGGTGGCCGCGCTGTTCGAGAGCAGGATGACCACGTCGTCGGGGGAGACCATGCCCATGTCCCCGTGGAGGGCCTCGGCGGCGTTGAGATAAACGGCCGAGGACCCGGTGCTCGCCAGGGTCGCCGCGATCTTGTGGGCGACGATCCCGGATTTGCCAACGCCGGCCACGACGAGCTTGCCGCCACAGGTCAAACACAAATCAACGGCCCGGTCGAAGGGGTCGGTCAGGCGGGAGAGAACGGTGGTGAGCGCGGCGATCTCCTCGCGGAAGACGCGTGCGGCTTCTTTTTGATGGGAGGGCATGGGGGGGGGAATGCTGAAATACTGAAACCCGCTTCGCTCCTGAAATGCTGAAAAGCTGATGCTTTTCAGCATTTCCGATCCGGGTTCTCTCAACGGCATTCGCCGTCGAGCTACGAATCGAAAGTCGGCTATCTTTTTCAGCTTTTCAGCATTTCAGCTTTTCAGCTTTTTTCTTATACTGCTTTTCAGGACTGCGCTTTCGCCTTTGTTCCGAGCATCTTTCCGAGGAACGGGGCGATGGTCTTGCCTTTGCGGCGCCAGGTGCGGAGTGTTTCCAGGCGTTTCCGGAGGAGTTCGCGGTCTGCGTCATCGACGTCGGTTAGAGCGATCTCCAGTTCGTCGAGGCGCTCGCCCGAGTCGCGGAGATGGGGCACGACCGTGGCCTGGAGGACTCCGTTGACGAGGCGGCGGAAGGAGGTTTCCGGTTCGTAGGTCGTGCGACGGGAGCCGGGAACCTCGACCGCTCGGATGGCCCCCATGCGCTGGAGGAAATTCAGCCCCATCGAGGCCGATCCCCGGGAGATCCCAAGGGTGTCCGTGAGGTCGTCGAGCGCCAGCGGGTGGGGGCTCGCGAAAAGCAAGCCGAAGATCGCCCCGACCGAGCGGGGGAGCGAAAAGGCGTTTGCCCCGGTGATGCCAAGGTCGACCATTTGTTGTTCCCAGGAGTTCATGGGGGTGGACGGTTTATCGGTTTTCGATTGTAGCACGCTGACGATGTCGGGGTGATTGGTGGTTTGGGGCGGGTCTTCTCAATGGCTTCGCCATCGAGCTACGAAAGACTGTGGGTTTTCGATTGTAGCACGCTGACGATAGTCGGGGTGATTTTGTGGTTTGGGACGGGTTCTCTCAACGGCTTCGCCGCCGAGCTACGAAAGACTGTGGGTCGTAGCACGCCGAGGGAGTCGTTGGGTGTCCCCTCCCCTGCTCTAACGGCTCTGACGCTCGAACGCTTTCCAGAAATTCTCCCAAAAATACTCCTTTCCCGGATCCATTTCCGGGTAGCCGGGAAAGACCGTGCCGGAGTAGGGCCAGTCCCGCCAGTCGTCCACCAGGTTTGCCCGAACCGGGTTGGCGAGAATGTAGTGGGCGACGGTCGCGAAGGCCCCTTTTTCCCGGTCCTTTTCGCGGAGCACGTGATCGAATGCCCGATCCTGAAGATCGAAGGGCCCGAGAGCCGCATTGACCTTCCGCCGCATCCAGGCCGTCGCTTCGAGCTGGTCCGCCCGCGGATCAAGTCCGATCCACAGAAGATGCCAATGGTCCGGCATGAGACAATAGACGGGAGCGCAGAGAAAATGGCGCGCGGAGGCGTGGAATACGGTGTCGCGGAATATTTCGTGGAAAGAGGGAGTCAGCCAGCCGGTCCGACGGTCCGCTATCGTCATGCTCCAGTGGACGAAGCTTCGTCCTTGATACCAAGTCCGGTCCAGGCGTTTGAGGCGTTTGTGGAGAGTCTTGGCGGGGGTGGTCATTGACGGCGGGCGGCGGCGCGGTTGAGTCGGGGTGATTTCGTGGTTCGGGACGGGATCTCTCAACGGCTTCGCCATTGAGCTACGAAGGACTGTGGGTCGTAGCGCGCCGACGAAGTCGGAGTGACTTCGTGGTTCGGGATGGGTTCTCTCAACGGCTTCGCCATCGAGCTACGAAAGACTGTGGATCGTAGCACGCCGACGAAGTCGGGGTGTCTTTGTGGTTCGGAACGGGTTCTCTCAATGGCTTCGCCATCGGAGCTACCAAAGGCCGTGGATCGTAGCGCGCCGACGAAGTCGGAGTTATTTCGTGGTTCGGGA
>CAZDRT010000033.1:0-9463 GCA_964507815.1 uncultured Puniceicoccaceae bacterium | reverse complement strand
AAAGGCCGTGGATCGTAGCGCGCCGACGAAGTCGGAGTTATTTCGTGGTTCGGGATGGGTTCTCTCAACGGCTTCGCCATCGAGCTACGAAAGACTGTGGATCGTAGCACGCCGACGAAGTCGGGGTGTCTTTGTGGTTCGGAACGGGTTCTCTCAATGGCTTCGCCATCGGAGCTACCAAAGGCCGTGGATCGTAGCGCGCCGACGAAGTCGGAGTTATTTCGTGGTTCGGGACTACGAATCGGGTGTCGATTTTTTTCGCTTTTTCCCGTCTTGGCATGCTACCGCCCCTGGTCGTTGGGGCCGGAGACCAACCGGAAATGCGAACGATAGAGGAGACCGGGGCGTTGTTCAAGGTTTTTTGAACGTTTTTTTCCCCTCAATCGGTCTTCAATAGTTCGCGGCGGTTCAGTTTCTGGAGGGATTTGGGTTGGAAGAGGCCGTTTTTGCGGATCAGTTTGCCGTCGAAGCGGATTTCGCCGCCGCCGAACTCCTTGCGCTGGATGTTGACGAGGTCCCAGTGGACCTGGGAGCGATTGCCGTTGTCGGCGTCCTCGTAGGCCTGGCCGGGGGTGAAGTGGAAGGAGCCGTCGATTTTCTCGTCGAAGAGGATGTCGCCCATGGGCTCGCGGATGTGGGGGTTGAAGCCGATGGCGAACTCGCCGATGTAGCGGGCTCCCGGGTCGGCGTCGAGGATCTCGTTGAGGCGGCGGGTGTCGCTGGAGGTGGCCTCGACGATCCGGCCCTTCCGGAAAACGAGGCTTACTTTTTCGAAGGAGACGCCCTGGTAAACCGTCGGCGCGTTGTAGGCGATGGTCCCCTCGACGGAGTCGCGCACGGGGGCCGTGAAAACCTCGCCGTCGGGGATGTTGTACTGCCCGCCGCAGGGGACGGCGGGGATGCCCTTGATCGAGAAGCGCAGGTCGGTGCCAGGGCCGGTGATCCGGACTTCGTCGGTCTTCTCCATCCACCGTTTGAGGGCGGCCATGCCGGGCTTCATCTTCGCGTAGTCGAGGGTGCAGACGCGGAAGTAGAAATCCTCGAAGGCCTCGGTGCTCATCCGGGCCTGCTGGGCCATGCCGGGATTGGGCCAGCGGAGGACGCACCACTTCGTCTTCCGCACGCGGTGGTCGAGCGTCGGCTTGAGGGCCTTGGAGTAGGCCTGCATCCGGTCGGCGGGGATGTCGGAGGTCTCGAAGACGTTATCGGATCCCCGGAGAGCGAGGTAGGCGTGGATGCGTTTCATGCGGTAGAGTTCCCAGGCGTTTTCGGCCCGGAACTGCTCGTCGCCGCCGACGCGGACCAGCTCCCGCGAGACCCGGGCGTGCCGCCAGGTCACATGGGGCACGGCCCCCCGCGCCCGGGCGGCCCGGATGAGGGCGACAACCATGTCCTCGGGAACCCCGCCCGCGTCGATCAGGAGATGCTCGCCCTTTTTGAGGCCGAGGGAGAAGCCGGTCAGCCCGCGGGCCAGTTGCTCGTATCGTGGGTCCATGAGTTGGGAGGGTGCCGGGAAAGGGTTGGGCGGGCAATGGAATTTTGGTGGGGACGGTTTAACGGTTTTCGGTTTGTCGGTTGTAGCACGCCGACGACCGTCGGTGTGGTATGCAGATCGGGATGGGTTCCCTCAACGGCATTCGCCGTCGAGCTACGAATCGAAAAGCGGTTTTCTTTTTTCAGCCAGGGGATCCGGCCTCAGCGAGACCGGCTACAGGGATCCGACCTCAGCGAGATCGGCTACAGGGATCCGGCCTCGCCGAGACCGGCTACAGGTGTCCGGCCTCAGCGAGACCGGCTACAGGGGGGCCAGGCCTATTCGTCCGCCGTGTCCGCCCGGCGGGCCTCGACCTGGGCTACGGCCAATTCGGCCTCCGCGGGGGTCATTTCACCGGCTTCGAGTTCCCGTTCGATCCGATCGAAAAGACTGTCGGCCTCCCCGTCCGCAAGGGATCCCTCCCTGCCGTCCAAGCCCTCGTAGAGGAGGGTGACCTCGACCGGATTGGGCTGAAGTTTCCGGTAGTAGCCGTCCTCGCGCAGGGGGCCGAAGACGACTGTCGGCTTTTTGCTTCCGCTGTAGGAGGGGAAGACCGTGACCGCCTCCGTGCGGAAGCCGACGTTGCGCACTTCGACGCGGTGGGGCACCTGCCGGTTCAGCCGGAGGTCCACCGGACTGTTTCCGATGAACTTCCCGTTCACGTACACGAAGGCCCCCTCCGGCTCGGCGCGGATGCCGAGGGTTTCCTCGGAAAACGTACCACAGCCGGAAAGCCCCAGCCCGACTGCCGCGAGCAGAAAAAGGACGGGAAATCGGGCGGAAAGAGAGAGATAGTGAGGGAAACGAATTGACATGGCACCAGCAACATCCAAAACAACACCCTGACCGACAACATTTTTCCGCAGCATTCGACCAAAAATCCGTCCGCCCCGGCCCGCCGGTCCGGACGGGACCTTTTCCCACAATCATCCAAACTTCCTCGTGTTCGGCCTTCTTTCCAACGACATCGGTATCGATCTAGGCACCGCCAACAGTCTTGTTTTCGTCAAGGACAAGGGGATCGTCCTCCGCGAGCCGAGCGTGGTCGCGATCTATTCTTCCTCCCGCAAGGTCTGCGCGGTCGGGGAGGAGGCCAAACGGATGCTCGGCCGCACGCCGGGGACGATCACCGCCCTGCGCCCGATGAAGGACGGGGTGATCGCCGACTTCGAGATCACCGAGGCGATGCTCCGGCACTTCATCCGCAAGGTGCAAAAAAGCATGAAGTTCGTCCCCCCGCGGGTGGTGGTGGCGGTGCCCTCGGGGATCACGGAGGTCGAGCGGCGGGCGGTCAAGGAATCGGCGATCAACGCCGGGGCGCGCGACGTCATCCTGATCGAGGAGCCCATGGCGGCGGCCATCGGGGTCGGGCTACCCATCCAGGAGCCGACGGCGAACATGATCGTCGATATCGGGGGCGGCACGACCGAGGTCGCCCTCATCTCCCTGGCGGGCGTGGTGTACACCAAGAGCATCCGGGTCGGCGGCGACGAGCTGGACAACTCGATCGTCAACTACATGAAACGGGCCTACAACCTGACGATCGGGGAGCGCACGGCGGAGGAGATCAAGCTGAAGGTGGGATCGGCCTTTCCGCTGGAGAAGGAGTTGACGATGGAGGTCAAGGGGCGCGACTCGGTCGCCGGGCTGCCGAAGACGATCCACATCTCGTCCCAGGAGATCCGGGAGGCGCTCGCGGACACAATGGGGGCGATCCTCGAATTGGTGCGCAACGCCCTCGAGCGCTGCCCCCCCGAGCTTTCGGCGGATCTCGTTGACCGCGGCTTCGTGCTGGCCGGCGGGGGCGCCCTGATCCGCGGACTGGACCGGATGCTCAGCGACGGGACGGGGTTGCCGGTCTTCGCGGCGGACGACCCTTTGAGCGCGGTGGCGCTGGGAACCGGGAAGGTGCTCGAAGAGATGGAGTCGTTGATCAAGGAAATCTCGATCCATCGCAAGGACTGACCCGTGGGGTCGGCTCCGGGAGGACTGTTCCTTGTTTCGCATTCGATCCCAGGCCGCGCGACCGTTTCTGATCCTCGGGCTCCTCTTTCTCGCGTGGCTGCTGGTGCCTCCGCTCGTGAAGCGTATCGGGCGGAACGCGCTTTACGAGTTCCAGGCGCCGTCGGCGGTGGTTGCCTCGCACGTGCGGGATCTGGGGACCTACTGGTCGATCCGGACCCGGTCGAAGAGGGATCTTATCGAATCCGGCCGCGAACTTTCCCGGCTGAACGCGCTCTACCGGGTCCGCGCCGGGGAGACGGAGGCACTCCGCGGCTACAACAAGCGCTTGCGCGAATTGCTCAACCTCCCGGCCCCGCCGGATTTCCGTCTCGAAGTGGCCCGGGTCGTCCGCCGGGACCAGAGCAACTGGTGGCAGTCCATCACGATCCGCAAGGGGCGGGACGCCGGCATCCTGCCCGGGGCGGGAGTGGTCTTCGCCGGGGGCGTGGTCGGCCGGGTCCGGGAGGTACACGCCTTCACCTCCGAGGTTGAATTGCTGAGCAGCCGCACCTTCCGGATGGCGGCGCATTTCGAAGGCGACACCCGGCCGGTCCGCTACGAGGGGGGGATCGTGCCCTCCCTGCGCAACCCGAAAGGGACGGTCCGGGATGTGCCCTCGGACCTCTTCGCCAGCCCGGAAGAACCGCTCCGCCTGGTTTCCTCCCGGCTCGGCGGCGTCTTTCCCGACGGGCTGACCGTGGGGGAGGTGCGTTTTCTCGAAACGGACGCGAGCGGCCTTTTCCAAGGTGGGATCGTCCAACTCGACGACCGCCTTCTCGATCTAAACGAAGTAGCGGTCCTCCTCCCGGCGGAACCGGCCGCGCGGGAGATTTTCTCCACCGGCCGTCTCCCGCGGTGAAATTGCTCCGCCAGGCCCTTGTCGCGCTGTTCGCCAACGGCGTCCTCCTATTTTTCGTATTCGAGGTCAACTCGCTGCTCTCCCCCCTCGCCCTCCACCTGACCGTGGGCGGCATCCTGGTGGTCTTTCCGGCCCTGAAGATTCCTCCCGCGAGCGGATTTCCGGTCGTATTGGTGAGCGGCGCCCTGTGGGATGCGGCCAGCCCGGTCCCCTTCGGGCTCTTCCTTTTCGCGACGGCGGTTCTCTACGTCGTCCTGCACCGGCTTCGCCAGCGGTTCCGCACGCGTCGGACCTTTCACCTGGCCTTTGTCGCCACGGCGGCCAACGGGGTTCTGCTCCTTTTCCTCGGGTTGTGGTTTCTCCCCGGCGGGCACTGGGGCGCCTACGGAACGCGCTTTCTCCTCGAATCGGCCTGCTCCGAGATCTTTGTCTTCGGACTGGCCTTCTGGTTTTTCGACCTGCAGGAGAGGGGGCTCGACCTTCTCGGAGCGCAGCCCTCGCCCGACGAGATGGCGTGAGGGAGGGGCGGGTGTCCCACAAGGGCGATGAACCCGTCGGGCGTACCGCCCGCTCCGATCCGGACGGCGCGCGCGTCGATCCATTCCCGCCAGGCCACGCGGAGCCCCCCGTCCGAGCACTTTCGCCTACCGCGATTTCCTCCGCTGTCCGTAGCGGCCGGCCCTTCCCTTCTTCCGTCGGCGCGGCGTGGTCTCTCCCGAGCGGGCGGGCAGGATCGCCTCGCCGTTGCGGAGGGCGTGGATCTGGTCGCGGAGGATGGCGGCCCGCTCGAACTCGAGATCGAGCGAGGCCTGCCGCATGTCCTCCTCCAGCTCGGCGATGACCGCGGCGACATCCTCATCCCCGACCCCTTCCGCGACCTGCAGTGGGGTGGCTTCCTCCTCGCCACCCGGGCGGTGAAGACTCGACTGATCGCCCCGGCGGACGCCCGTCGGCACGATCCCGTGCTCCTCGTTGTAGGCCAACTGCTTTTCCCGGCGGTAGCGGGTCACCTCCATCGCCCGGGTGAGCGATCCGGTCATGCGGTCGGCGTAGAGGATGACCCGGCCCTTCTCGTGGCGGGCCGCCCGACCGGCCGTTTGCACGAGGCTGGTCTCACTGCGGAGAAAGCCCTCCTTGTCGGCGTCGAGGATGACGACCAGGGCGACCTCGGGCAGATCGAGCCCCTCCCGGAGCAGGTTCACGCCGACGAGGACATCGAACTCGCCCGAGCGCAGGCGGCGCAGGATCTCCACCCGCTCGATCGCATCGATATCGGAGTGCAGGTACTCGACCTTGATCCCGTCCTCCCGCACGTACTCGGCGATGTCCTCCGACATCCGTTTGGTCAGGGTGGTGACGAGGGTACGGTCGCCCTCGTCGCGGGCCTTGCGGATCTCGGCCATCGTGTCCTCGACCTGCCCCTTCAGGGGCCGGATCTCCATGGGCGGATCGATCAGGCCCGTCGGGCGGATGACCTGCTCGGCGACCACCTGGGAAATCCCCAGCTCGTAGGGGGCCGGGGTGGCCGACACAAAAAGCGTCTGCCCGGTCACCTCCCGGAACTCCTCCGGGCGAAGGGGCCGGTTGTCGAGGGCGGAGGGCAGCCGGAATCCGAAATCGACCAAGCGGCTTTTTCTCGAAAAATCCCCGTTGTACATGGCGCCGACCTGCGGCACGGTGACGTGGCTCTCGTCGAGGATGAGCAGAAAGTCGTCCGGAAAAAAATCGATCAGGCAGAAGGGGCGCTCGCCCGGTTTCCGGCCGCTGAGATGGCGGGAGTAGTTCTCGATCCCGCCGCAGAACCCGATTTCCTCCAGCATTTCCAAATCGTATTCGGTCCGCATGCGGATCCGCTGGGCTTCGAGAAGGCGCTGGTCCTTTTCGAACTCTTCGACCCGTTCGTCCAGCTCCGCCCGGATTCCGCCCACGGCCGCCTTCATCTTGTCGCGGGGGGTGATATACTGATTCGCCGGATAGAGGGAAAACCGGGTGAAGAGCGCGCCGGTCTCCCCGGTCAACGGATCCAGCTCGCGGATGGATTCCACCTCGTCGCCCCAGAACTCGATCCGGATCGCGCTTTCAAGGTAGGCCGGAAAGACATCCACGACCTCGCCGCGCACGCGGAACTTTCCGCGCGAGAGTTCCACGTCGTTGCGCTCATAGAGATTCTCGACGAGCCGGGCGAGAAAGTGGTCGCGGCCCAGCTCCTCGCCGGGATGGATGTCGATCATCATGGCCTTGAAGTCTTCCGGGCTGCCCAGCCCGTAGATGCAGGAGACACTGGCGACCACGACCACATCCCGCCGGCTGAGGAGGGCGCTCGTGGCCGAGATCCGCAGCCGCTCGATCTCGTCGTTGATGGACGAGTCCTTCTCGATGTAGGTATCCGTCTGCGGCACATAGGCCTCCGGCTGATAGTAGTCGTAGTAGCTGACGAAGTACTCGACGGCGTTCTCGGGAAAGAACCCCTTGAACTCGGAAAAAAGCTGCGCGGCCAAGGTCTTGTTGTGGGAAATGACGAGAGTGGGCCGCTGCAGCCGCTGGATGAGATTCGCCATCGTGAAGGTCTTGCCCGAACCGGTCACGCCGACGAGGGTCTGATAGCGGTTGCCGGAACGGATCGACCGCTCCAGCGTTTCGATGGCTGTCGGCTGGTCGCCGGTCGGCAGGTAATCGGACTGCAATCGGAACTCTTCCACACCCGGAAGACTGCGGGAAAAACGGCGGCGGTCAACCGGGCGGGGGCTGGCATTCGCGAGGGAATGTAACCACAAAACCCCTCTGTTTTCATTTTCTTTCGCTCGACCTGGTATGGCACTTTCGACCAAGCTGGACGGCCATGATACCGAACATACTTGCCGAACGTTACGCTTCCCCCGCCATGCGGGAGATCTGGTCGCCCGCCGGGAAGGTGCGGTTCGAACGCGAGCTTTGGATCGCCGTTCTGAAGGCACAGGCCGATTTGGGGCTGGGTGTTTCCGAGGGGGCCGTCGCGGCCTACGAGGGGGTGATCGACCGGATCGATCCGGAGTCGATCCGGCGGCGGGAAGAGGCCAGCCGCCACGACGTGAAGGCCCGGATCGACGAATTCTGCGCGCTCGCCGGGTTCGAGGAGATCCACCGGGGCATGACCAGCCGGGATCTTACCGAAAACGTGGAACAGCTGCAGGTGGTCCGCTCCCTCCGCGTGGTCCAGCAGAAGTTGTGCGCGACCGTCGCTCTTCTCGCGGCCCGCGCCACGGAGTTCGCCGATCTCGTACTGACCGGACGAACCCACAACGTCCCGGCGCAGCCGACCACCTTCGGGAAACGGATCGCCATGTACGGCGAGGAATTGCTGCGGGCCGGGCGATCCCTGCAATCGCTCGCCACGAGCTATCCGGTCCGCGGATTCAAGGGGGCCGTCGGCACCCAGCTGGATCTCCTTACCCTTTTCGACGGCGACGCCGCCAAAGTCGAAGACCTCGAGGAGCGGATTCTTCGTCATCTCGGCCTGGAGCATTCGCTCCGCTCGGTCGGGCAGGTGTATCCCCGGAGCCTCGACCACGCGGTCATCGCCGCCCTGGTCGGAGTCGCCGCCGGCCCGTCGAACCTGGCCCGGTCCCTCCGTCTGATGGCCGGCCACGAAACCGCCTCCGAGGGGTTCGCCCCGGGGCAGACCGGCTCCTCGGCCATGCCCCACAAGATGAACTCCCGCTCCTGCGAACGCGTCAACGGGTTCCTCACTCTGCTCCGGGGTTACGAAACCATGGCCGGGGCTCTCGCCGGAGACCAGTGGCACGAGGGCGATGTGTCCTGCTCCGTCGTGCGGAGAGTCGCCCTGCCCGACGCTTTCTTCGCGATCGACGGGTTGTTCGAGACTTTCCTCACGGTGCTGGACCAGATGGAGGTGTACCCGGCCGTTATCGACCGCGAGAACGCCGCCTATTTCCCCTTCCTCAGCTCAACCACCCTCCTGATGGCGGCGGTCCGCACCGGAAGCGGACGGGAGAAGGCGCACGCGGCGATCAAGCGTCACGCGGTGGAGACGGTGAGGGACCTGCGCGGCGGAGCGCTGACCGGGAACAACTTCGCCGAGCGCCTCGCGGCGGATCCCGACTTCCCCCTCGATGAAAAATCGGTGAAAGCCGTCATCGCGGGAGCGGCCGAATTGACCGGCCGGGCCAAAGAGCAGGTCCGGAATTTCGCCGCCGAAGCGGAATCGTTCGCCGGCGAATTCGATCCCGCCTGGAAAAACTACCGTCCGGGGGCCATTCTTTAGCCGTCGAACCGCGCCCGCAGCCCGGCGATCCGGTCGGCGGCCGCTTTCCGCTGCTCCGCGATCTTCGCCGGGATATCCCCGGGGGAATCAACCGGAATGAATTCCATGGCCGCGGAATTCATGCAGTAGCGCAGGCCGGTCGGCGGGGGTCCGTCCTCGAAAACGTGCCCCAGGTGCCCGCCGCAATCGGCGCAATAGCTCTCGACCCGCCGCATGCCGAAGGAGGTATCGACCTCCTCACCCACGACCTCATCGGAGATCGGGCGGGTGAAGCTCGGCCATCCGGTGCCGGAGTCGAATTTGTCCCCGCTGGAGAAAAGAGGGGTCCCGGTTGCCGCGCAGACATAGATTCCCGGGCGCTTTTCATCCCACAATTCGTTCCGGAAGGGTCTCTCCGTCCCGTGGTCCCGGAGAATCCGGAACCGCTCGGGCGGGAGAACCTCCTTCCACTGTGATTCGGAGAGAACGATCTCCCCCGCCCGCCCCGCGGGATCATTTCCACTCGGAGTGTCGCAGGCACCCGTTTCGCAGGTTTTTTCATCCTCTTTCATAGTCTCGCGCACCGCCGCGGATACCAACACCGCCAGGACCGTCCCCCAAACGGCTCCCAGCACAATCATTTTCCGGCGGATGCTCACTCCCCTACTTTCGCCATAAACCGGGTCCCGTCAACCGGCCGCACCCGTTTCCAGCCCCGGACCATCGTTGATGCAAGATCGTGAGGAAAGGCGGGAGCGGGTTTTGGTACGGCACTCTTCGGCCTCTCCTCCGTGGCCGGCGGCCTTCAGGCCCCGGTGCGCAACGG